>NC_012491.1:882500-1105000 GCF_000010165.1 Brevibacillus brevis NBRC 100599 | reverse complement strand
TGTTTCATATAATGCTCATTGTCCCAAACAATTTCTGCCCTTCGAAGCATCTCGGCAAGTCGTTCATCCAAACCGCAAATGGCTCCCTTCTCCAGTTGCCACGTGCTGATTTGCTGCTCGATGATCACTTGTTCCTGAAATAGCATGCGACGGATTTTACCATCTGCTTGGGGCTCATTTACTACGACGAAATAAAAGATTCCCTCGCGAAATGGGACTAGCATATCCGAATCATTTAAAACAAGCACCGCTTGCACATCCAAGCGCTGCTGGAGATTTTCCAGATACGTCTGCCTTAAAGTCATGCCCTGTTCCTCCCTGCCCCCTGGGTTGAACTTATGGATTCTACAAGTCTTGTCGGTTTCCTGCTTGTCAACAGACAAATCCTTTGTATGCTATACTATAGGGTAGGAGGAATGATCATGAAAAATACAGAACGCCTGAGCAAGATCAAACGCATGCGCACATGGGGCAACTGGAGCATGGTAATCGGCATTTTGCTGATGTATACAGGGTACGCATTTTTTGCAGGTTATTTGGACTTTATTCCTTTACTTGGAAACCTCTTAAAAGGCTCTTACATTTTTATGACGCTGCTTTTGATCATCGGGTTCATTCTGACAATGGGCAGTACAGTCTTGTTTATGATTTCCGGGATGGTCTCCACTTCAGCTCCACAGGTGCAATGCCCTTCATGCCAAAAAGTCACGAAGATGTTGGGAAAAGAAGACGCCTGTATGTTCTGTGGACAACCTTTACGCCTAGAAGACGGACATCCTCAGCAAAACCAGACATAATATGATTCCTTTCAACTATACGTAAAAAGCCACCTGCCAATTCCCCAGCATTCGGGGTGCAGGTGGCTTTCTTTCGTGAAAGCTGTCTGTCTTTTATTTCAGAGTCTCGTCAATTGCTTGCCAGATCTCCGGCACCTCAAAACCTCTCCGCCAAGAAGCCACACCCGCCAAGTCATACTTATTAACGATCTCCATACGCTTCTTCATTGACGTCACATCTTCTATCCACATTTTATAGACATTGCCATCATTCGGGTCTTTATACTCCACGTAATGTTGACCTGAAGCTTCATCCATAACTGGCGTCAGCTTGCGTTCGTTGATCCATTCCTGCGCTTTCGTCATGGAATAAGCTTTGGAACTCACCTTCACGGTTCCATCGGCCTGCTTCGCTTCCGTCCATAAGCGTGTGTAAAACGGCACACCCAGCAACAGTTTTTCGTTAGGGACTTCTTCCAGCACTCCTTGCAAGCCCCGCTCCACCCATGGCAATGATGCGACGGAACCAGCTTTCGGACTCGCTGCCCAATGCTCATCATACGTCATCACCGCAACATAATCGACGACTTCGGCCAAAGCCTTCCGATCCAGGAACATGGACCATTGCTTCGCGTTTGACTTGATCGTCACATCTATGGTTAGAGTCAGTCCTTGCTGATGGAGATACGGCGTCAGCTCGCGAACAAACTGTACGAGCTCCTCTTTCTCTTCTAAATACACGTTTTCAAAATCGATGTTGATGCCATCGAGATCGTATAGATGAGCGTAGTACAGAAGTTGGGCAATTAATTGATCTCGCTTGTCATAGCTACTGAGAACGGACTTGGTCCAATCTGGATTAAACCCGTTTGTAACAAGCCCCCAAACCTTGTAGCCTCTCTTATGGGCCCATTTGACGTATGCAGGGTCGGCCCTATTCAATAGTTTTCCTTCTGCATCCTTCATTTCAAACCAAGTAGGTGAAACTACATTTACCCCTGGTAATGCACCAATTTTTGAAACATCCGGATTTTTACTGACGACGTGCTCCCATACGAGGTTGATCTTTCCCTCAGGCTTCCAAGCAGCGTGTTGTTGTCCGGTAGCAGTCGTGTGCTCCAGCTGGACTTTGCGCACATCTGTCATTCCAATACTTTTCTCTGAAATGAACCCACCTACTCCAGAAGCCGTCAAAACGTGATACCAGTTTTCCTTTTTGCCAAGAACGTCGACAACCTCTCCCGCAGACAGCTCTGCTACAATCGGAGTTCGGTGAGAAGCACCAGTACGGACTGCTTGTTTTTCCTCCGCAGCGATTACTTTCGCTTGCTGAATTTCATAGCCCTCTTTTTCGACGACCAGAACACCCGTGTCTGCTTTTCGCTCAAAAGAATATGGATACAGCTTTTCCAAAGGATCTAAAGGGACATAGCGTGTGCCGTCGACCTCTTTCACCGGAACGAGTAAATCCACAGGTTTTTTGTTCAGATAAGCGACAACTTCTCCGCTCTCCATCCGAAGCACCTTATCCTTCGTCGTGACGATAACGGAACGTGTAGGTTCATCCCAAAAAATCGCTGGATCAATGTTTTCTTTAATGAAATCAAAGGGCAACAATATTTGCTCTGATTCTAATATATACGTAGACTCTTTCCGCGAGCCTTCGTATACAATCACATTTTTATCACCATCATACGGCTGCACATGCTCAGTTGAGGCACGGAGTACAAAAAACCAGTAAATGCTGCCAAAAATAGCCAACAAGAAAAAGCTTAACAAAAACAGCCTGCCAAAAGCCCTTCTTTTTCTTCGTCTTGGTCGCAGAGCTCTACCTGACTCCCTGCTCATAATCTCCACCTGCTTCCCGGTACATAAGCCTGTCTTCTGACTTGGGCTGTATGATTTGACTCATTATTTCGATCATAGCGTTGGTTCAATACATTCACAACCTTTTGTATTCTGGTAATTCACGGACAAGCTTCTACCAAAAAGAAGACGTACGAGAAGCCAAAAGGTTACAGATATCGACAGAAAGGGTTATGTCCTCCAAAAACAAACACCCCCTGCATCACCGGGATTATCCGATTCAAGCAGGAGGTGCTCATCCATCAAATACATTCTTAGTGGGGATTCTTTTGACAGGAATCACAAACGCCATAAACTTCCATACGATGTCCGGTTACTTTGAAGCCGATGTCCTTGGAAGCAGCTACTTCTGCATCCCGCAAATACGGAAAGTGGAAGTCACTGATTGCCCCACAGGTGGTACAGATCGCGTGATAATGATCTTCTTCCACATTGGCATCGAATCGGCTGGACGCATCCCCGTAAGTGAGCTCTGTAACCAATCCAGCATCTTTAAAGACTCGTAGATTGTTGTAAATCGTTGCAACGCTCATATTCGGGAATTTGCCTTCAAGGGCTTTATATATTTCGTCAGCCGTCGGGTGAGTCATCGTTTCCAGCAAATAGGTCAAAATTGCATGGCGCTGTGGTGTCATGCGAACCCCGGTATTCTTCAGGATTTCAACAGCTTTCTCCACACGTTGTACCATCTTGTTACACCCCACAGTCTTTCGCAAGACAAAAGAACAAGCTTCTCTAATGTCATTGATTAGAATTACTATAAATAAGTGTACGTCTAGTCGGCGAAAACTGTCAATATCCATTCATTCGATTTGAACAGAAAGAAGTGGAAAATCAAGTTTTTTACTTTGCTTTTGCAGGCTTTTTGGTTGCAGGTTTTTTGGCTTTTTTGGCTTCAGCCTGTGCAAACTTACACATGGATTGAAGTGTACAGCTACCGCACTGTGGATTGCGCGACGAACATACGCGTCTGCCGTGCCAGATTAGCCAATGATGGGCATCCGTCCACTTCTCTTTCGGAATGCGCTTCATAAGCTGCCGCTCCACTTCGTCCACATTGTCGCTATTCGCAAGGCCTAACCGGTTTCCTACGCGGAATACATGCGTATCCACCGCGATCGCAGGAATCCCGAATGCATTGGACAAAACGACATTTGCGGTCTTTCTCCCTACTCCCGGCAATGCTTCGAGCTCGGCATGCGTTTGTGGAACTTCGCTATTGTATTTTTCGTACAAGATTCTACAGGTCTCTAAAATGTTTTTACTCTTATTCTTATACAACCCGAGCCCTTTTATATGCTCTTCCATTTCTTCCTGTGTCAAATGAAGGTAATGCTCCGGCTGGTTTAGTTGCTGGAACATGGGTGCGGTAATCTCATTCACCCGTTTATCTGTACATTGGGCCGAAAGAATGGTCGCAATGAGAAGTTCAAACGGGGTTGTATAATTCAATTCACAGTGCGCATCCGGATAAAGCTGCTGTAAATTATCCAAAATGTCGGCCACAGGTACTTTGCGTTGTGCCATAAATATATCCCCCTTTTCCCTACATTATACCGCCTTGGTCAACACAGCGATCGATAGCACCGCAGACTGCAACTGTTGTACAATGAATCTGGAAGTATTTAACGGGAGGAGGTTTTCCATGAAAGTATTCCTGACTGGTGCCACAGGTTTTGTTGGACGGGGTATACTCGAGCGCTTGCAGGCAGAAGGATATGAGACGGTTTGCCTCACCAGAGCTGGTTCAACAGGTAAGCTTCCCTTCACCGAAACCGCCAATCCACATGTTACGGAAGCAACTGGCGATCTATTTGATAAAGAATCATTGATGAGAGCGATGCAAGGCTGCGATGCTGTCATCCACCTCGTTGGAATTATTCGCGAACAACCGGGGAAAGGCATTAGCTTTTCTCGTATCCATGTAGAAGGTACAAAAAATGTACTGGACGCCGCCAAGCAAGCTGGAATCAAGCGCATTGTCCATATGAGTGCTCTTGGTGCACGCAAAAACGCCACGAGCGCCTATCATCGAACCAAATACGAAGCAGAGCAGCTTGTGCAAACAAGCGGTATTCCATACGTCATTTTCCGTCCATCTGTTATTTTTGGCCCTGGGGATGAATTCGTGAACATGCTCGCCGATCTGGTCCGGTTACCTGTCACACCAGTCATTGGTGATGGCTCCTATCCTTTGCAGCCAGTTGCTCGCAAGACGGTGGCGGATGTATTCGTCCAAGCCTTGAGCAGACCGGAATCAACCAATCAAACCTACGAAACAGGTGGACCCGAACGGCTCTCCTACGGACAAATTCTCGATACGATTGGCGAGGCCATTGGAAAACGAAAGGTCAATAAAATCCACATCCCCCTCGCTCTCATGAAGCCAGTGGTAAATATGATGGAGAGATTTCCATTTTTCCCGATTACCAACACGCAGCTCACTATGCTGCTAGAAGGAAACGCATGTAAGGATGGAAAGCTTCTCTACGACACTTTTCATACAGAGAAAATCGATTTTCTGCCGGGAATCACCACTTACCTGCGTACCAAATAAAAAGCGGAAGCCCCCTGCTTGATCCCAGGGGGCTCTTGCCTATTCATGCAGTGTTTTTTCTACTGCACTTGTCTCTTTATTAATATGACGAGCCACAACGAACAGATAATCGGACAGACGGTTGAGGTATTTGACCACGGACGGGTTTACCTGCTCCTGCTGTGCCACATGAACAGCTTTGCGCTCTGCACGTCGGACGACCGTACGCGAAACATGGAAGGCAGCCGCAGCTGGATGTCCGCCAGGCAAAATAAAATTGGTGAGCGGCGGCAACTTTGCATCTAGCATGTCAATTTGCTCTTCCAGAAAAGTAACGTCCTCTTCTGCAATCGGCCAACCGACCTTCTTGCCTTCTGGCGTCGCAAGCTCAGCTCCTACATGGAACAGCTTTGTCTGAATGACATGGAACACATCCTGCAATTCCTTCCATTCTTCTGTCGCAGGCAACAGAGCCAGTGCCAATCCAATCTGCGAGTTGGCTTCATCGCAAGTACCGTATGCCTCTACACGGTCCGCAAACTTAGGCACGCGGACACCTGCAACCAGTGACGTCTCACCTTTATCCCCTGACTTTGTATAAATCTTCATTCCATATCCCCTCCACAGGTTCCGTTTACAAAGCTTCTGCGACCAGAATCAATTCTGAGCTATTTGCATCAAAAGGCGTCTTTGCAAAAGAACCGTATCGTTGTGTGACCTTCAAGCCGTTTAAACGAAGCAGATGATGGAGCTCCGCGGGGAAAATGTAGCGGAGGGTAAATCGGCCCCTCACCCTTTCCGTCACAACTCCCTGTGCATCCGTACGCTCGTATATGCGTGTCACTTCGGACAGTTGCTGAAAGTGGTCATAGCGGGTGTAATCCCACATCGCAACCTCTTCTCCTGACGGGAGTGGATAGGTGCCACGCAAGGACATTTTTTCATTTTCCTCGTAAAAATGATGGATCTTGGGTACAAACACGTTCATGATGAATTTCCCGCCTGGAGCCAGATGCTTGCGAATGCACGTTAATGCCTTCATTTGCTCTTGAACATGCAAAAGGTGCAAAAACGACCGAAAAGGAATCATAATCAGTGAAAATGACTCCTGCAGATCAAAGGCGCGCATATCCCCTTGCAATAGCTTTAAGCCGGATGTCACACCTTGTTCCTCAGCCTTTACCTGAGCCCTTGCCAGCATATCCTGGGATAGGTCAATTCCGGTAACGTCGATGCCAGCCTGCGCCATCGGAATGCTGATTCTTCCGGTGCCGCAAGCGAGATCCAGCACTTTGCCGCCTGCCAGCTTGGCTTGCTCCAGATAGAACTCAACATCACCCGTAACACCGCGTTGCGTGAGGTCATAGTAGTCAGCCCATTGATACATATTGCTCATCTGGTCCTCCTATGCTTGCATTTCTTTCGATTGAAGGTAGGCCATCACGAGCTTTGCCGTGTTGTCGAGCGCTTCTTTATGTGTACGTTCATGGGAGTGAGAAGCATCTACTCCCGGTCCAATCAAGCCATGGACAACGTCATATCCGGCTCTCAGCGCAGCACTTGCGTCAGAACCATAGTAAGGATAAATGTCCACTTGGTAGTTCAGACCGTTCTCTTGTGCGAGCTTGGTCAGATGACTGCGCAATCCGTAGTGGTAAGGTCCTGTGGAATCCTTCGCACATATGGACACGCAATACTCATCTGTCGTCTGACCGTCCCCAATTGCTCCCATGTCAACAGCCAGGTACTCCACCACGTTGTCAGGGATGCTGGAGTTGCCACCGTAGCCGATCTCTTCGTTATTGCTGATAAAAAAGTGCGTGGTGTAAGGCAGCTTCAAGCCGGATTCACTCAGTTCTTTCAGAACCCCCAGCAGCACAGCTACGCTTGCTTTGTCGTCAATATGGCGGGACTTGATAAAGCCGCTATCCGTTACCGTCACTCGCGGATCAAAGGAGACGAAATCTCCGACGGAAATTCCAAGCGCAAGGACTTGCTCTTTGTTTGTAACCTTTTCATCCAGTCGAACTTCCATGTTCGCCTCATTGCGCTCTGCTTTCCCCGCTTCTGAGCTGTATACATGCACGGAAGCTTTGGTGGACAAAATGGTACCGGTTACAAGACGGCCGCTGCTAGTCTCTACAACGCAGTGCTCTCCTTCAATCGCATTGAATGCAAAGCCGCCGATCAAGGTCAGCTTCAAGCACCCGTTGCTCTTTATTTCCTTTACCATCGCGCCCAGCGTATCGACGTGAGCGGTCAAGAGTCTTGCCTTTTCGTTATTGGCCCCCGTTACTGTTGCAACAATTGCCCCTTTGTTTGTCCGTTTATAAGAAACGCCAAGCTTTTCTAACTCTTGTGCAACCCAAGCCATTACTTTTTCCGTATTGCCGGATGGACTTGGGATGTTCGCCAATTGGCAAAAGCTTTGTACAACATATTCCGTGGATACACTCATTTGTATTCCTCCATTCGCTCATTGCGAAATAAACGTTAGGATTGAAGCTCTTCCTTTATAAATTGAAGCACTTCCTGCACATGTCCTTTGACCTTTACTTTTGGCCATACCTTTGCGATGTTGCCTTCTTTGTCGATGACGAACGTGGTGCGTTCTATACCCATGTACTCTCGTCCGTACATTTTCTTCAACACCCACACACCATAAGCCTCAGCCACTTGATGATCCGGATCGGCCAAAAGTGGAAAAGGTAATTCGTGCTTCGCGATAAATTTATCATGCGATTTCACAGAATCCGGACTGATTCCGAGAACAACTGTATTCAGCTCAGCAAAGCCCGAATGGAAGTCACGGAAATCACATGCTTCTGTGGTACATGTCGGCGTTTGGTCCTTCGGATAAAAATAGAGTACTACATTTTGACCATAAAATTGGGAAAGTGAGAGGGTCTGATTGTCGCTCGCCTGCAAAGTAAATGCAGGTGCAGCTTGTCCTACTGCCGTCAAACTTTTCCCTCCTCTCGATAATATCCTGTTTTTGCTGGTCCCATTTTACCACAATCTAGTAGTGACTTCATCCGCATACAAGTTGCGCTTTGATTCAGAAAAGGATAGAATAAAAAAAAATAAAATTTGGCCTAGTCAGTTGGATGGTGAATTCGCATGAAAGAGTTTTATGAAGTAACAGATCCAGAAGCGCTAAAATCGCTTGCTATAGCGGAACGGGTTAAAATTTTGGAACTCTTTGAAGATTTGGAGCCCAGAACGGCCAAACAAATCGCTACAGAACTAGGCGAAAATGCTGCACGGCTACATTACCATGTGAAGGAGCTCGTGCGTGTTGGGCTGCTCGAGCAAGTGGATACCCGGGTAAAAGGCTCCATTGTGGAGAAATATTATGAGCCTGTTGCCAAGGTCATTCAGGTCAAGCTCCAATTGATGATCGAAGAAAACGCTCAACAATTAAGTGATGTCATGTTCACTCCGTTTCGTACTACGGAAAAAGACCTCATGCGAACTCTCAATCGCTTCGTCGCAAGCGACCAAGATGTTAGGAAAGAGTATAAAAATACGTTCGCTTATAATTTGACTGAATTTTATTTGAGTCAAGATGAACGTAATCAATTTGTCGAAGACATCTCTGAGCTGTTGCAAAAGTACAAAGGGTTCAAAAAGGAATCTGGTCGTCGAAAATTCAAGTTTTTTGACACCCTGTTCCCATTGACTCCAGCTGACCCAACAGATGATTCAGATGATCCTTTTGATGATTCGGATGAGTAAGTCACCAGGAAAACCATCAGATACGATGGTTTTCTTTTATTTTCTAATCAAAGGAGGACTCCCATGCGGACAATCTTGTTTGATTTCGACGGCACAGTCGCCGATACTCTCCCCTTGATCTTCACCGCTTTTCGCTCTACCTTTCAGCAGTTTTTACAAGAGCATTATACCGACGAGCAGATTGTAGCTCTCTTTGGCCCCACAGAGACAGGCATTTTGCAAAACAAGCTGCCCTCCCATGTGCATGACAACGCCCTCGCTCATTTTTATCGTGTATACACAGATGAACACTCTCGTATACAAAACCCGGAAAATATCCGAAACATGCTCGATGAACTACACACAGCCGGTATCCAAATGGGGATCGTGACAGGTAAAGGCCGCAAAAGCGCTGATATCTCCCTCCGAGAATGGGGATTAGACAAGTATTTTTCCGTCGTAATCACAGGCGATGAGGTCACTGATCCGAAGCCACACCCAGAGGGGATTTTTACCGCTATGAAACAACTAGGCGCTACACCGGAGGACACCATTTTTGTAGGTGACAGTGATGCCGATGTGTTGGCTGGTCGTGCCGCTGGTTTGCAAACAGTCGGTGTGGATTGGCTTTTGGTTACACAAAAGTCGGGAAAATTCGCTCCCGAGCCTGACTACCACTTTACGGATGTTCGAGCTTTTACTGATTGGATACTCGGACGCTAGATGAAAAAAGGGTGTGCCCTGCCGCCAAAGCGTGGACACACCCTTTGTTTGATTAATACGCCCTGCCGAACCAGACACTATGCTGTGACTCTTTGCCGCAGCAAATGCAGGCTTTCTTTTGTACAGGAGGCTCAAACGGGATGTTGCGGGAGGTGAACTTCGTTTCTTCCTTGATCTTCGATTCACAAGCATCATCCCCACACCAGCCAGCTAACACCCATCCACTCGTTTTGTTTTCGCTCTCGTTTTTGGCAATATGAGCGGATAGCTGCTCCAGTGTATCGATCCCCAAATGGGAGTTCTCATCCCGGAAGGCTAGTGCTTTTTGGAACATATTTTGCTGAATCTCTTCCAACAGTTGAACAACTGTTTGCGCGATACCTTCAAGAGAAACCGTCACCTTCTCCCCTGTATCTCGTCGAGCCAAAATTACTTGACCATTTTCCACGTCACGCGGACCGAGCTCCAGACGCAGAGGAACCCCGCGCATTTCCCATTCATTGAACTTCCAGCCTGGCGTTTCTTCGCGAAGATCAGCACGGACACGCACACCTGCGGCCTTGATCTCGTCAAAGAGTGGATCAAACGCCTCCATGACTTTCTCGCGCAGCTTCATCGGACCGACTGGGATCATAATCACTTGTGTCGGAGCCATGCGAGGTGGCAACACGAGACCGCGGTCATCGCCATGCACCATGATCATCGAACCAATCAGTCGCGTAGAGGTGCCCCATGAAGTGGTGTGAACGTACTTGAACTGATTGTCACGATCCAAGAACTTAATTTCAAAGCCGCGCGCGAATTTATCGCCCAAATAGTGCGAAGTGCCTGCTTGCACTGCTTTGCCATCCTTCATCATCGCTTCAATGGAATACGTGTCGACAGCACCAGCAAAGCGTTCACTTGGTGTTTTTTGTCCCTTCCAAACCGGAATGGCCAGCTCCTGCTCGACGACCTCTCGGTAAATCTCTAGCATTTGCATCGTTTCCTGACGAGCTTCCTCCTCTGTCGCATGTGCCGTGTGGCCTTCCTGCCAAAGAAATTCTGATGTCCGCAAGAACGGCATCGTCCGCTTCTCCCAGCGAAACACGTTTGCCCACTGGTTGATTAATACAGGCAGGTCACGGTAGCTCTGAATCCATTGGCTATACATATGTCCGATGATCGTCTCGGAGGTTGGACGTAGCGCGAGCTTTTCCTCTAGCGGCTCGCCCCCAGCCTCTGTTACCCAAGGCAGCTCGGGATTGAAGCCCTCGATATGCTCTTTTTCTTTTTGAAAGAAAGACTCGGGGATCAGCATCGGGAAATAGGCATTGCGATGCCCTGTCTCCTTGAAGCGCTTATTCATCGCCTCTTGAATTCGCTCCCATAGCTCGAAGCCATCTGGCTTGAACACGATGCAGCCGCGTACCGGTGTGTAGTCCATCAAATCCGCCTTTTTGATGGCATCAATGTACCAACGCGAAAAATCCTCCGATTGCGGTGTAATTTCTTTTACAAACGCTTTGTCCTCTTTCATCCGTCTACGCTCCTTTTTGTTCTTACGTAAAATGCAAAAAATCCCCCATCCCAAAAAGGGACGGAGGATTAACTTCCGCGGTACCACCCTGATTGACTACAGCAGACGCCATAGCCCTCTCAATAACCCGATAACGGTGGGCATCCGGCTCAGTTCTTCACCAGCGGCTTCAGGATGGGGTGCAGTTATCCTTTACGTATCAGCCTTCCAGACTAGGGCCGACTCTCTGTCACGTGGGTATAGCTGCGGGTCCTTTCATAGCCTTTTATGACTTTCTATTAAGTAAACATATTAGCGAGTCATGTCGTGGTTGTCAATTGTTGGTTCGCGCAGCGATTCTGGAGCCGAGCTTCACGTAGATCGGATATGCAACCACTGAAATCATAACACCTTTGAAAAGATTGAATGGTACGATTCCGTACAGAACCAATGACCAGATACTTGTCGCATTGAACATGGACAAGAGCTGTTCAATCGGCATTTGATATAGCACAGCGTACGCAGGCAACAGCACATAAGCATTCGCTACAGCCATGACTATCGTCATCAAAATCGTCCCTAGAGCCAGACCAGTCAGGAAGCCCTTTTTGCCTTGGCCGAGACGCTGCATGTAGACAGCCGCAAAAATAAAGCTTGATCCTGCTACCACATTTGCGAGCTCACCGATCAACAGACCGTCTGTATTTTTGAAGAGCATATGCAGTGTATTTTTCAGTACCTCGATAATAACGCCAGCTACAGGTCCGTACATGAGCCCCCCGATCAATGCCGGGAGTGTACTGAAGTCGAGCTTCAAAAAGCTTGGCATCAGCGGAACAGGAACCTCGAGATACTGCAGAATAAATGCAACCGCCGCCAGCATGGGAATCGTCACCAGCTTTTGGGTTGCACGTGTGCGCGAAGAATGCAGCGCTGTTTCTTTCATGTTTACCATCTCCTCATTGTTCTACTCCTTCTTGAGGAATGGCAACAGTCGTTGTAAGCTCACACGTCTTGTTACACAAACAGAATAAACCCTGTGGCTAAAAGTTCCACAGGGCATTTGCAAGCGTATGACAAACCATGTGCAAATAAAAGGTACAAGAAACCAGAGGGCTGGCCTCTACGTTCTCATCCCGTTTGCACAGGCAAACAAGCACGTGTGATAAACGTACTGTCGTCATCCTTCTCCCATCCAGACTGTACTGTCGGCTCTGGAATCACACCAGATCCTGCACTCCGTCGCTACCTATCAGCTCGGGAGGCTCGCGGGCTTAACATGCATAAAGCATGATCACCGCCGGTCGGGAATTTCACCCTGCCCCGAAGGAATGTGTAGTTGTATACAGCATATTATACTGCTGTTTTTTGATTTGACAATAGAGGAAACTGCCAGCTCGACACTTCTTGTTTATTTTTCCGATGAGTTTAATGTGAATAAGGCTCATCCCCATTTGAAAGGGGGTGAGGCCTGTGGTAACGAACGAAACACTCGGACTGCTTTTCCAGTTTGGGTTGTTCCTGGTCGCTTTAATCGGCTTGGTTGTTACCTTGACCAAAAAGAAATAGACCGCCCTTGAGTTGACAGCTCTGCGGTCTATTTCACACCAAGAATTGAGCCGCCCCCCTATGCGGGAAGCGCCTATTGTATCGATCGTTCCGATTGCAGCCGGGACGGTCGTTTTTTACTTTATGCTTCTATATCTCGTTACATCTAATATTACAACATCGATTTCGGATTATAAATCATCAAGAACCAGCTCCCCGATATTTCGTAACACCCCAGTTCCAAACAAGAATCCCAATCCCGAAGAAAATAACAGCAACTACCGGCGTCATTGCCGCATACGTATACCAGACTTCCTTGCGTAAAAAGTAAGCCGCTGGATAAACACCCACGAAGGCAAACGGCAGCACGTAGGTGAGCACAAAGCGAATAGCCTTGTTGTACACATCTACCGGATAGCGCCCATATTGCTGGATGTTGTAAATCATCGGGGCAATCCCTGTTCGCGAGTCGGAAAAGAAGCTAACCGCAGCAATCGCAGTATACACGCCACCGTAAATCAGTGCCCCACTGATCGAGAGCCCGATAAAGATGAACACGTCGTACCAGTAAAACGACAAATCCAGTTGAATGGCAGCGTACCCCATGATGATGATTCCGGTTATGACGCCAAAAATGCGGTCAGGCGCAATCGACTCGAGGCACACCTGCGCCAGATTGTGAATCGGTCTCGTCAGGATGCGATCCATCTCGCCACGGATGATATACCGTTCATTGAAGTCCCAAAAACCGAAGAACATCGAGAACAATGCGTATGGAACCAAAAAGAAACCATAGATAAAGATAATCTCGTCACGCGTCCAATCCCCCATCAGCGGAACATGGGTGAACACAACAACAATAAAGACGAGATTGATCAACTCAGAAACCAGATTGGACACAAAATCTCCGAGAAAATCCGTTCGATAGGCAAGTCTCGTCTTGAAATACTGGCTTAGGTAGTCGGCAAAAATACTAAAAATATGTCTCATGTTTTGCATGCTCTACCCTCCCTGCACAACCAGCTTGTTGCGGGCAAGACGCCACATCACCAAGATGGGGACCAGTATGACAAACATCCAGATGAACTGAAAACCGATCAATTCCCAAGAGCGTTCCGTTGAAATCGCACCTGTGAAGATCAGGCTCGGATAGTAGTTGACCGCCTGGAATGGAAGATAGCCCATTACCGTTTGCGCCCAACCGGGGAAAAAGCTGATCGGCAGCACGAGACCAGACATCAGATCCACCACGACCCGCTTGGCGCGCATCATGCCATCGTTTCGGAACAGGAAGAAAGTCAACAAGCCTGTCACCAAATTGATTTGTGTATTGATCAAAAACGCACACATCAAGCTCAGCAAATAAAGCCCCCATCCGGTCGCTGTAGCCGGGAAACTGAACGGAATGATCAGGCTGATAAGAAAGATTCCTGGACCCGCGAAAAAGAGAAAGCGAAAGATCCCTTCCCCAAACGCCTGCGCCGTTTTCACGGACAAGTAATTATAAGGGCGTATCATTTCGATCGCGACCTTGCCTTCTCGGACGTCCTGGGCTATTTCTGTATCGATGTTGTTAAAATAGAACGCCCGCGACATCCAAGCAATCGCAACGTAGGAAGTCATCTGTTCCACCGTAAGCCCGCCCAACTGCTGCTGGCCTCCGTAGATCGCTCCCCATAAAAAGTAGTACGCACCGATGTTGATCGCGTAGATAATGATCCCGCTGTAATAGTTCACACGATAGGCAAGCATCGTCAAAAACCTCATGCGGATAAGTTCCATATAAAGCTTACGCATGGCTGGCTACCTCTTGGTCAGAGGAATAAATGTTGCGAACGATATCCTCTGTGCTCGTCTCCTCGATTTTCACGTCACTGACTTCAAACGATGACATGACCGTCGACAAAACAAAGGGCAGCATTTCCTGACTTCGCGCTACTTTTACATTGAGGGTAAAATCATTGATTTGCTCGATCTCACAAGGCATCTCTCCCAATGCCTGACGGAGTGCGGCTGTGGAAGTGCGCTTTTTCATTTGGAAGGACACCTCAGTGCCATTGCCCCATTTTTCCTTGAGGTCATTCAGCAAGCCATCGAAGATCAGCTTCCCTTTGTCCATGACAAGCACACGTTTACAGAGAGCTTCGATGTCTGACATATCGTGAGTCGTCAACAAAATCGTCATATTTTCCGTCTCGTTCAGATTGCGGAGAAACTCACGGATTTTTTGCTTAACGAGCACATCGAGTCCAACTGTCGGTTCATCGAGAAACAGCAGACGTGGCTTATGAATCAGCGAAGCAGCCACTTCACAGCGCATCCGCTGTCCGAGACTCAGCTTGCGCACTGGCTGACTGACGAACGGAGTAATTTCCAGCTCCTCAATCAAACGCTCCAGCCACTTTTCTCCTTCTGCTTCGTCAACCTTATAAACGCTTTTCAATAGACGGAAGGACTCTAGTGGAGATAGGTCCCACCAAAGCTGAGAGCGCTGCCCGAAAACAACTCCGATAGAACGAACATACTCTTCCCGCTGCTTGAAAGGCACGAAGCCGTTAATGACGATTTCGCCATCGCTCGGAGTTAAGATACCGGTCAGCATCTTGATCGTGGTCGATTTCCCAGCACCATTTTCCCCAATCAGCGCGAACATTTCCCCTTCCTCTACTGTAAAGGAAAGGTCATCCACTGCTTTTACCGTCTTGTACTCCCGACTGAACAAATCACGAAAAGCACCACCAAGGCCCGGTCTGGACTGATGGATGCGGAAATCCTTTTGTAAATGATTTACTTGAATCATGGAAAACCGTCCTTTTTTCTTCGCTTAAATACCATTTGTAGTGTATATGAGCTAATCGAATTGTGCAAAAGGCAAACTGCACCAAACTGTTAATGAAGATAAAGGATCATGCCCGTTTTGTCGTCAGACTTTTTGAAGCGAATATAGTGGATGCATTCGGGATCGTAGTTTTCTAGAGAAATGAGCTCGTCTGTATAACGTTGCAGCCCTTTATGTACGATCGGCAGCACAGTTTCTTCCCACTCCGGCTGTGCTCCCCCTAAAGCTCTCGGCATGAACAGACCGTCCGTTGCCAGCACCAACGCCTTCACGCCAACCCGATTTATGCGTCCATACTCGATAAAATCCCGACAGGCAACATCGCCATTCAACACACCGTAGCCCCCTGGTCCATTCGCCTGATAGCGGTTATGGATCAGGATGCCCATACATCGTTCGTACAGCTCTGTTCGGGTACAAAATCCTTCGTTAATCCCTTCTTCCCACTTCGCCAAGGCCACCTGTTCCAAATGGCTGACTTGCGTATGCGTCAGGGG
Source organism: Brevibacillus brevis NBRC 100599 (assembly GCF_000010165.1). Taxonomy (NCBI): domain Bacteria; kingdom Bacillati; phylum Bacillota; class Bacilli; order Caryophanales; family Paenibacillaceae; genus Brevibacillus; species Brevibacillus brevis. Next base: position 1,089,000 of record NC_012491.1, on the reverse strand, counting down.
TCTTACCATGTCATCATCATAAACGGCAAATATCATGCAATCTCCCAACTGCGCGTACTCGATTTGGGCATCTTTTACACGGACGACTGCACAGGCCGCTCCCCACAATGCTTCCTTTTTCTCAAGATCGATGCCGCTTTGCCTCATCTGCTCCCGGAGTGCTTCGTTTATCATCTCCATATAATCGTGCAAAACTGCATCCTCAGGGATTGCTTCCAGCTGCTTTTTTACAAGCTCAGCCGCGATAGCTCCGCCTGTCTGTCCTGCTGCGTTCTCATACGGGATCAGCGACGTAATGCCATCGATGACCGCATACACATGCTTGACCTGCTGAATCACATAGGCGTCCTCATTGCTTTTGCCGCTTCCTTTCATGGAGATGCACTCAAGTTTCATGATGCTCCCGCCTTTACCCATGGAGTGATTTGCTTGAAAATTGTATCATTTTTCCTTTCCTTCATCTATAGCTCTCCGTTCATATCCAGTTGTTGAACTGCTGTGGTAAGATAATGAAGGACTTTTTCCAAAAGAAAAGAGGGAACATGCATGAAACGTGAACGATCCGCGCAACTGCACGAGCAAGCACTCGACGTCATTCTAGGCGGGGTAAACAGCCCTTCCCGCTCTTTCAAGGCTGTAGGCGGGGGAGCACCCGTAACGATGGAACGTGCCCAGGGCGCGTATTTCTGGGACGTGGACGGCAATCGATATATTGACTATTTAGCAGCATATGGCCCCATCATTACTGGCCATGCACATCCACATGTGACCAACGCGATTTGCGAGGCGGCTACCAACGGGACCCTTTACGGTACGCCTACTCCATGGGAAATTACCTTTGCAAACATGATCCGCGAAGCAATTCCTTCGATGGAGCGCATTCGCTTCAACAACTCCGGTACAGAAGCAGTCATGACCTGCATTCGTGTAGCACGTGCTTATACCGGACGTGTCAAAATCATCAAATTCGCAGGCTGCTACCACGGCCACTCTGACTTGGTGCTCGTTGCTGCCGGCTCCGGGCCATCTACCTTGGGGATTCCGGACAGTGCAGGTATACCACAAAGCATTGCCAGCGAAGTCATTACGGTACCTTTTAATAATATCGAGGCTTTCGCAGAAGCTATGAGCAAATGGGGAAGCGAAACGGCTTGCGTCCTCGTTGAGCCGATTGTCGGCAACTTCGGTATCGTGGCACCTGAGCCTGGCTTCTTGGAAGAGGTTAACCGCATCACGCATGAAGCGGGCGCACTTGTCGTCTACGATGAAGTGATTACAGCCTTCCGCTTCTGCTATGGCGGCGCACAAAACCTCCTGGGAGTTGAGCCTGATCTGACTGCATTGGGCAAAATTATCGGCGGTGGTCTGCCAATCGGTGCTTACGGCGGTCGTCGGGAAATCATGGAGCAGGTCGCCCCACTCGGACCTGCGTATCAAGCAGGAACAATGGCTGGTAACCCTGCTTCCATCCGTGCGGGAATTGCCTGCCTGGAGGTATTGAAACAGCCGAGCGTGTACGATGAATTCGAAAGACTGGGCGCCAGGCTTGCGAACGGAATCATCGAAGCGGCAAACAAACACGGCGTAACCATCCAGCTCAATCGTGTAAAAGGGGCATTGGCTGTTTACTTTACGGACGAGCCTGTTCATGATTACGATGCAGCTCAGAAAGCGAATGGGGAAGTATTTGCTCGCTTCTTCCAGCTGATGCTGAACGAAGGTGTATGCCTGGCACCATCCAAATATGAAGCTTGGTTCGTGACGACAGCTCATACAGAAGAAGACATTCAATTCACCATCGCCGCTGTAGACCGCGCCTTTTCTCAGCTGTAAACCATTCCCACGTCCTTTCGCATCCATCCGTGGAAATAATAAGCCTGTTCGCGATTATGTTTTCGAGGAGGATATTTCGGTGTCCAAAGGTGAAAAATCATATCCGCAGGCTCCTGAAAAGACGTTGGATTCTAAAATGAGCAGTAAAATGCTCGAAGTGAAGGGCTTTCAAACCCCGCGAAAAACCGAGCATCATAAAACCCAAAATCACGACAGATAAGTATCAAAACAGACACATTCCCAATCATACTGACGAGGAATGTGTCTGTTTTTTTGGCATGCGGCAACATTGTCAATAATGGTCAGAGAATGTACAATAAATTAGTGAAACTGCCATAGGACTTATTCGTATACATGAATATGGGACAGAATGTAGTAGTAAGGTTACATGTATGGCTTAGCAACATTCGTTTTCATAGATTACAACGAGGAGTGAGTGTGGAATGTTTTTCCATCCTATGGATTTCCTGATTCTGATTGCATTCGGACTGTCGCTCTGGGCACAGTTCCGTGTGAAAGGAACTTTTAACAAATTCGCCGAAGTTCCTACCTCCTCCGGTCTAACCGGTGCAGAGGCCGCCCGCCGCATGCTCGATGCCAACGGCTTGACGAACGTTCCTGTTCAACACATCCCAGGTACATTGACCGACCACTACGACCCGACTGACCGTGTCGTACGCCTGTCTGATCCTGTATACTTCGGCAACTCGATTGCCTCTCTGTCCGTTGCTTGTCACGAGGTCGGCCATGCGATTCAGCACAAGGTCTCGTACCCGATGCTGGTAGCTCGCCATCGCATTTTCCCAGTAGTCAACCTGGTGTCCGGTGTGGCGCCATTGCTGCTGTTGGCTGGTTTCTTCTTTAAAATGGCTGGCCTCTTGTTGATCGGGATTATCTTCTTCTCCGGAGCAGTTGCCTTCCAGCTCGTCACACTGCCTGTCGAGTTTAACGCAAGTAGCCGTGCAAAAGACCTGATGATCAGAATGGGCTTCATCCGCAATGAAGAAGAACGTGGCGCAAGCAAAGTACTGGGTGCAGCCGCTCTGACGTACGTAGCTGCCGCTCTAATCTCTGTTCTGGAGTTGGCGAAGTACATCATGATTTTCCGAAGCTCTGACGACTAATCTGTCAAATGAAACATCAAAGGTACAGCTCTCTCACATGGGAGGCTGTACCTTTTTTCATGAGCCTACGTTACAATAAAACGGGGGGTTTTGCACATGCGAATTGGAATCATTGGACTAGGCAGTATGGGTCAAATGCTGGTGAAATCACTCTGTAAAAGCGGTGTGATCCAGCCCGAGCATATCACCGTCTTCAATCGAACAAGAGAAAAGGCTGAAAATCTGCAAGCATCACATGGCATTCTCATAGCCGAAAGTGCGCAAGAGGTGTGCGACCAGGCAAAGCTGGTCTTTCTCTGCACAAAGCCACTGGATATCCTGCCTGTATTGCGTGAGTTGTCTATCCCTGAAAGTGTACATATCGTTTCTGTAGCAGCAGGTGTTAGCATCGATGATTTGGAAACCGTCCATGCAGGTGCTGTGAGCAAGGTAATTCCTACCGTCACTTCGCAAGAGCTGCATGGTGTATCTCTATTTACATGCAGCAGTCGAACAAGTACAGAGGATCGCAATGAGCTTCTCACTCTCCTGTCTTCCATTAGTCAATCACAGGACGTATCCGAGGTCGAGATCGAAACAGCGACGATCCTCACCAGCAGCGCCCCAGGACTGATCGCAGGGATTCTTGATTCGTTCGCGCAGGCTGCCGTTCGCAAAACACCAGAGCTTGACTTGGATACTGCGAGAAGCATGCTAGTGGAAACGATGCTGGGAACCGCTCTTTTGCTCAAAAACGAACAGCTTAGCTTCGACCAGCTGATCGAACGTGTTGCTACCAAAGGTGGTATTACCGAGGAAGGTTTGCGTGTTCTGGACAAGACGCTTCCTTCTGGATTTGACGAGTTGTTTGCGATGACAGAATCCAAGCACGCTGCTTTGAAGATACTAGTCCAACAACAAAGTACAGTTTACAAGGGACTACACAGGGTAACGGTGTGACGGGAGGTATACTGCCCGTCAGATTTTCCATGTAATGTTCATCTTGTCGCTGGTGGCTTCCACAGTAGTAACCAGCAAATCCAGCACTCGCCGCTTATCGTCAAAGCTGACGGTTTCCCATGTGTCCAAGTACCCGGAAATTTGCTGTACCTGTTCCGGGCTGATGGTTTCCACCGTCAATTCCGCAATCTCTTTGACAAGAGATTGCTTGTGGCTGTCCAGTTCCGCTATCTTCACATTCACATAGGAGAGCAGGACATTGTTTGCCCCGGTAAGGCTGTCCACCAGCTTTTCAATTTCGCTGTCCACACGGACAAGCTCCACTTGCAAGGCGGTGATTTTCGGGTTACCCTTTGCCGCCTTTTTCCGTCCCGTCAGTGTCTTGTAACTTGCCAGCTTTTTTACCATCTGCTGATAGGCAAGGGCTTCCAGTTCGGCGGTGTAAATCTTCCCGCAGCCGATACAGCAAGTCGTTGTGATGTGCCGCCAGTTGGGAATAGACTATACAAAACTGACGCCGGAGGAATTTCAGACATTGATTAACATATTGAAAAAATCCAAGCATCTGAATATTCCTAAAGGCAAGCGAAGGATGAAACGGAAATGACAGGGTTGGATTTATGTGGTAGAATGAGTATTAAGAGGGAACAGAAAATTGTAGAACTGGGTTGAACTAAGAATTATTTATATAATGCGAATTGCAAGGAGGGTAACATATGTCAAATTTATTTCCAGAGCCGATTAGCAACCTTCCAGAAGCAGATATGCCTTTTTCCAATTATCAAGCATACCTTTCTCAAGGAGAGAATCACCAAATAATTTTTATGCAATTTAATGAGGATATTGATTTGCCAGAACACTCGCACGAAAGTCAATGGGGCATCGTGCTTGAAGGCAAGATTGAATTAACCATAAATGGTGTAAAAAATATTTATACTAAAGGCGATAGGTACTTTATTGAAAAAGATGTAAAACACTCCGGAAAAATATTTGCGGGCTATGCTGATATTACTTTTTTTAATCAAAAGGATAGGTACAATACAAAGCTGAAAAAGCAAAAATGAACAGCTTGTGTAGATGCCGGTTATGAGCATTATATGAAACTTGCAAACATTTGAAGCAAGGAATGGGAAATCAGGCCGCTACGCCTATCCAGCTGCCTTTGCCCTGAAGCATATGGCCAAGGACCTTCGCCTTGCGCATGAAGCAGGCGTTTCTACACCATTGGCGGAATCCGTCAATGCCACCTATCGGCATGCATTGGAAGAAGGCTTGGGCGAGCTGGATTTGATGGCGATCCTGCGTCATCTCGGTGGAAAATAGTTTTCGTGGTTAGACTGACCCTACATAAAATAACAGCGGCTACCTAAGACCTGAAAATAACGTCTTAGACTAGCCGCTGTTTTTTGCATTCCACGCAGAGCATACGCCTACATTTGACATATATTGCATACAAAAGGAGGAGTATGCTATGCATCATCCAAATTTTCAAAATGTACAATACAGTCATCGACTCCCTTTATACGCTGGTAAGACCTTTCGCTATGATTATGATGATGGCAATGTATTTATTATTCATTTCTTTGACGCTACTCATCGGCATGATGAAGGGATTGCTGGACCTCATAAAGGCTTCCATGGTTACTATACATTCAATTACGTAGAAATAGCTCCTCGCGTTTACTTTATGTATTGGCTGGAAGAAGTCTACACGGTCAGCCAAGTTGCTGATTTTAATCGAATGCTGGTCTATACCCATTATACCTATGATGCACAGGGTGTTCGAAGAAGTCTGTTCCATTCTGGTATCATAACCGAACTTTGATAGCTTCACCTCATAATCCGTGAAAGATGACAAAGCGAAAGACCGGAATTGCCGGTCTAAGACTGTAGAGAAACTCCATTTTTTCGTGGTTTCTTTCATTATGATTATCCGTGGGAATAATAACGATTAACGTAAAGAGTTGGCAAATATTTGTGAATGCAAAACAAACCTTCAGCTCCACATTTCTAGTGGTTTTGAAGGTTTGTTTGTAGAGGATGATTTAGCATCCTAGCAAATTTTTCGTGTAATGCTGGTACACTCATCCCCTAAATTATTCTTTTCCCTAGCAGCAGGTAAAGTTGAGAGGGTTCTGCCAGTTATGTTTTGCTGTCCCCTTTTCTAAAATACAAAACACATTAACGGTGCAGGGAGGATCAGGTAAGTAACCGATTGTTGAATCTTTCTTGACACCAATTAACTTTGAAAATTGATCTAACATAGTTATAACCTCCATATTTTTACAATTTTTACTTTCAATTCAATTATAAGAATTGCAACACTCGCTGTCAAATGATACATTATTTACAAATAGTTACCAAAAATAGTTTGAGGGAGGCTTCTGTGTACGTTCTCATTCCACTAACGGTAGCAATTGCTTTATTAGGCATGCAACTCTATTCATACCGAAAGTTCAGGAATATCGTTACTCTCTTTTCTGTAGAAGATTCTATTTTTTCACTTCTAAATCAATATTTTATCGGTGTAAATCTCAAAGAGTCACTTATATTCCCCACGCATTTATCACAAACACCAACCATTGTCATGTTCGCTGCCCCCTCATGTGATACATGCCATCATGAAGTAGAAAGATACTTAACCCATATCAAGAAAAAAACAACCAACCTTCCTTTCTTATGTGCGGTTAAGCAGGATGATTCTGACTATCAGCACTTTATCGACACATTTAGCGGAAAAATTACGATGGTTCCCGTCGACAAAAAAACCATGAGCGAATTACACATCATCAACTTCCCAAGCCTGTTTATTGTTGACTCACAGGGGATCATTCGATATGTAGGACGCTCAGTTGGTGAGCTAGTAGACATCTTGAAGCACAAGAAGAAGCAAGAGCTTCACAACATCCAATAAAACTAGAAAAGGTGTTCCTCATGATTGTTCAATCATTTATCAAGCTGTTTGTTTTCTTATGGGCACATGCCCGGCTACTTCTCACGCTTTTAGTTTGCTTAACAATCATGATTGGTTTACTACCAGTAGCCACCCTTTGGCTATCCAAAGAAATGATTAATGAGGTCGCGAAAATCATTCAACTCCAAGTGGGTGATTATCGTTATGCTTTTTTCTTACTTTCACTTCAATTTTTAATAGCGATGGCTACATCTGTGCTTCTCAATATCCAACAATACCTGAATGGAAAGCTTGAAAATGTTTTGGAACTCGCGGCGCAATCACTTGTACTTCAAAAGGTAGAATCGGTACCGCTTTTCTATTTTGATATTCCCGATTTTTACAATCATTTAGAGAGAGTTCACTTGAATGTGGGCGCACGCTTTTTATCACCATTCACGATCCTACTAGAGATCGTTAGAGCCAGCATTACTATTTTCAGTTTCTTGCTCTTTTTGCTTACCGTTCACTGGAGCCTCGTCATTTTAAGTCTGATCGCGGCAATTCCCGTCTTCTTTGTTCAAATTCGATTTGGCAGTATCAATTATTGGCTCAGATACGGCTTAACCCCCTTAATTCGCGACATACAATATACCAGTTTTTTATTGAAAGACCGGCAGTCAGCCAAGGAAATTCGACTATTTGGCTTAGGTCAAATGCTACTGAAAAGATGGTCAACCTCCATGACCCACCAGTTCACTGAGACATTAAAGGTGCTGCGAAAGCAACAAGCAACTGAGGTCGGCCTAGATGGGTTTACCGCACTTTTGTACTTTGGGACAGCTGGAATTATCATCTGGTTAATCCGTACCACCTCTATGCAAATCGGTGAGTTTGTAGCAATCGGACAAGCTGTGCAGGGAACACAAGGATTGACCAATCAGCTATCTAACCAGTCAGCAAAAATATTTGGAGAGATTCTCTATATAAACGATTTTTTTAATTTCATCGAATATGAACACCCTGAAAAGGATGCAAGCGACGAAGGCTCAGCTCTCTTTCCAGCACCGCTACAACAGGGCATTTTTATAAAAGGATTGTCATTTACCTACGTCAATACGACAAATCCTGTTCTAAGGGATATTCATTTGCACATACGGCCTGGTGAAAAAATCGCAATCGTCGGTGAAAATGGCTCGGGTAAATCAACCTTGGTCAAATGTGTGATGGGGTTGTATCCCATATCACAAGGTGACATTTCCTTCGATGGCCTCAGTATTAGCCAGATCAAACCTGATGATTTACGCAAAAATATGACTGTGATCTTCCAGGATTTCATCAAATATGCCTATACATTACAGGAAAATATTGGTTTTGGTGATACCGAACGAATAAACGATCTAAAATGGATGCAAGAAATTGCCGCTACATCTGGCGTGGATCAAATCGTTTCCAAACTTCCAGATGGCTACCAAACTTATTTAAGTCGCTATTTGCAAGAGGGAACCGATCTTTCTGGGGGACAATGGCAAAAAATTGCCTTGGCTCGTGCTCTGTTTCGAAATAGTGATATTGTGATTTTAGATGAGCCAACAGCAGCTCTTGATCCTATGACTGAGCTTTCTGTATACCAACTCGTACGAAATTTGACCGAAAATAAAACAACCCTATTTGTCTCACACCGTATGGCTGCTGCTAAAATGGCAGATCGGATTATCGTGATGAAGGATGGTCAGTTAGTCGAGTCTGGAACGCATGATGAACTGATTTCACTTAATAAAGAATACGCGCAGATGTATCATGCTCAAGCACAATGGTATGCAACACCAGTGGAAAGCAGGTGAAAAATTGGAAATCGCGACCTTTATCTTTCGCATGATTCTAGCACTGTTGTTTATAAGTTCGTCTGTATCAAAAATCAAAAACAGCACGACTCATGCTTCAATTGTAAAAGACTACAAAATACTGCCTGAACGATCTATTAGATTTTTTTCCGTCCTCGACACTTATTCTGAATTGCTGATTGGATTGCTACTCATTTTCGGGCTGTACGATTCATGGGCAGTTCTGGCTGGTAGTGGTTTACTACTCCTGTATAGCGTGGCTATTGTGGTCAATTTATTGCGCGGAAGAAGAGAAATAACATGTGGTTGCGGTGGCATCGTCGGCAATCACAATCTATCATGGATACTGGTCAGCCGAAACGTCTTGCTCATTGCGATGTGTCTCTGGGTCTATCAAATACCGACCACCTATGGGAATCTCTCATGGGCGTTAGAAACAGGAAATTTCAGAACCGTATATGGAGAAGAGTACTGGACGTTAATGATCATCGCATTGTTGTCCACACTTGTGATTCTGATTGGTCAACATTTAGGGAGCATTCGGAAGAAAGTACACGAGCTAGTCGCACAAAAATAAATATCATTCCCTCACGAAAAAGGAGAGATCCTCTGTGGAAACGTTTATACAATGGTCTGTGATTGCGTTATGGGTATTTGTCATTGTGCAATTCGTTGTTATCTACCTGCTAACCAAACTAGTAGCAGATTTTATCAATAAATTACAAGCAAAAGAAAAAGAACCGAGTGTAGACAACTGGATAGGCTCCAGAGCCCCGGTTCTGATCGATAACAGTCCATCTGGAACAAGCATTGAATTTACAGAGATGAAAAGCCACTCTACACTTGTACTTTTCACGGCAGAAGGTTGCCCCATATGCCAGCAAATCATTCCGCATTTAGAGAAGGTAAAACTACGATTTCCTCAGCTTAAATTACTAGTTGTTTATTCAGGAAAGCTCACTCACGAGACCCAAAACCAGGACGATATTCAGTATATCGACTCTACCATTTCGTTTTCAATGTACCAAATCGATGCGATGCCATCTGCTGTCCTGATCGACAAAAAAGGAATTATCCTTGCCAAAGAAACGGTTCCTACCATTCATTATCTACTGGCATTGCTTGAAAAACATGTGCCTATCGAAGCGGACACCTCGGAGTTCACTCCTACGTCGCTCTCAACAAATCCAGGAGAAAATAAAGCAAATAAAATTGCCCCTCAGCCATATTCATGACTGTAGAAAACCTACCATTCATATTTTAAGAATATTACAGTAAATTAACGCAGGTGACTTCATTTCAGCTACTCATAAAAACCTTCGCTTCCTCTACTACCCGTTGATCTGTCAATATACATCACCGGGTTTGTTGCCTTCCCCGATGACATAGCCCGCAGATCGTATGCTTACAAAAGAAAACACATACTGAATATGATCAAGAAGCATATCTTCAAAAAAGGCTGCCTTACCAGTAGAAAAATCTACAGATAAGACAGCCTGTTTCATGTTTAATTTACGGAAACCCCACTAGAATGCACCGTCTGCTTTTTTTGCAAGCGCAACGCCAAAAGGAAAGCGATGAGTAGCAATCCAGCAGATACATAATAAACAACCCGGACTCCCAGCCATTCAGCGATAGCACCCATCACTAGGGCAGAAGTGCCAAAAACGAGTAAATCAATCGTCCCCTTTGCTGACAGGACATAGGGTAGTACTGATTCCTCCGTCTCTTGCTGCAAAAGCGTCTGCTTGCTTACATGCACCATTTCCAAAAACGGTCCCAACGCAAACGAAAACAACAGTGCCACCAGAGCGTTCGTACTACTGCCAAAACAAAAGGTAAAAAATCCGACGCCAATTGTACCGCAAATGATCCAACGAAATAAATGACGCCGCATCCGCTCCGCATACATCAATAGCAGCGTCCCACCCGCAATGGCTCCAAGCATGTAACCAGCATTGATATAGCCCCACCATTCTTCCCCTTGTCCAAGCACATCGAGGACAAATGGCAACATAATCGCAGCGATCCACACACCCCCGGACAAGCCGATCACGACATCCATCGCGACCAGCAGTCGCAGGACAGGTACATCGCGAATGGCTTTCCATCCAGTGAGCCAGTTTGTTTTCGCCCCAGCTGCGTGTTCTTCTCGCAGCTTTTCGCTTGCCGGTGCAATGCCTGTCATCGCGATCGTTGCCACTACATAGGCACCAACCGTTCCCCACAGAACAACACCCGCTCCCAGCCAGGAAACGAGTAATCCTCCTGCGGCCCAGCCAGCAAAATGAACCGTTTGATCTAAGGTGGCAAGCAAACCATTCGCTCGCATGAGATCTTCTCGTCCTACCAACTGCGGCACCATGGCGTTTCGTGCAGGGTTTGCCCATCCATCCATAAAGGCGATGGTTGACCCCAATCCGAACAACAGCCAGATCCACTCTCCCTGCTCTCCCACACCGCTACTGACAGCTAATGAGGCTATAGCCAAAAGCATCGTCTTCAAGCCTTGCGACAGCACGAGCATGCCCGTCAACGACAAACGCTGAAACACTAGCGGAGCCAACAAGCTGCTCACAGATTGCGAAGCTACGATGACAACCGGTATGAACGCCGTGTACATGACAGAACCAGTTGCAGCGTACATGACCGAAATAAACGCGACAATATAAAATACATCCCCAAGGTTGGCCAATGTCTGACCCGCCCAGAGGCAAATAAAGCGTCGATGCCACATAAAGCACACCCTCCTGTCGGTTCAGGACCAGCCTATACGTCCTGATGGAATATGAAGTTATTCACACCGACTCGCCGTCACAATGGAGGTGCACCTCTTTTCGCGAAAATTACCTTTTATTCTATTCCAGAATCAGGATGCTGTACAGATTTGTTTCGGAAAAAGCTGTAGTACACCCAGCCTGCGTTAATAAACAGGAAAGCACTCGTCATGTAAAAAACTCCGCTAATGCTCACATAACCTGCCAAAAAGCCGCCAATCATCGGTCCGAGCATGCTGCCAATACTGACGAAGCTATTGTTATAGCCGTAGACGCGACTGACCATATGTACAGGTGTTGCTCGCCGTAGCAAAGCATTGACGGATGGGAGTAATCCTCCCAGGGACAAGCCTAATAAAAATCGGAGCGCGACCAATTGCCATACCGTATGTACGAGACCTTGTGGAATGAAGATGATTGCGGCAGCCAAAAGCGAGAACAAGAGCACCTTTTGCGAGCCGAACCGATCTCCTAAACGCCCTAGCTGTGGGGAGGCAAAAACATTTGCTACCCCCATGCATGCCTGGACAATTCCGGCCCACAACGCTACCTTTGCCCCTTCTGAACCGAGCAACTGCGAAATGTAAATCGGCAGCACAGGGATAATGCTAAACAACGCAAACTGGATCATTACGGTTACAAAAAAGAGCGCCGGGAGTTCTTTGGAAGAAAAGATCATCTGAAAGTCTTCGCGTAGACTCGATTGTTCCTTTTTTTCAGGTGGAACAAAGTTCTCTTTCACCGTAAACGTAATGACCAAGGTCGCCAGTAATAATACGCAACCAGTAATTACAAAAATCATCCGAAAGCCGATCTTCTCCGCGAGAACACCGCCAAACAGCGGTCCCATAATGGTTCCGGCCGTAATAAAAGACTGAAGCAACCCTGTTGCATAGCCAATTCGTTCTTTTGGGACAGAGGATGCTACTAATGCGGTACTGGCAGGGATGATTCCGCCTACGAGTCCATTGAGCAAACGAAGGGCCAAAAGCTGCCACAGACTCCCCGCAAAACCAGTCATTGCCATGGTAATGGACATAAAAAATCCCGAACGCAGAATCATAATCTTGCGCCCGTGCTTATCGGCCAAATTTCCCCAAATAGGCGAGACGAGGCCCGCCGTCAAAAAGTTGGCTCCAAAAATAATCCCCGCCCAAGCCGTGACTTGATGAGGGTCTTCAATTCCGAAATCCTGCTGAATGTAAAGCGGTAAAAAAGGCATGATCATGCTCATCGCCACCATGACGAAAAACAACGATCCACAGAGCACATATAAATTACGGCGCCATATCTCCATCGGATTTCCTCCAATCCCATCTGCTTATCCCTGTTGCAGGTCGGATGTACTTCCTAAATCTTGCACACTCCACAGGCCATAGTATACTCCCTTTCTCTCCAGCAATTGCTCGTGGGTGCCTTCCTCAACGATTTGTCCCTCTTTCATGACAATGATTTTGTCCGCATGGGTAATCGTCGAGAGTCGATGGGCCACGATGAGCGTTGTTCTTCCTTTTGCCAATCTGGACAAAGACTCCTGAATCGTGTGCTCTGATTCCAAGTCGAGGGCAGACGTCGCCTCATCCAGAATCAGAATACCTGGGTCACGCAGGAAAACTCGCGCAATCGCAATTCTCTGCTTTTGCCCGCCAGAGAGCTTTACGCCTCGCTCCCCCAGCTCCGTATGGTAGCCATTCGGTAATTCGCTAATAAAGTCATGGGCATTTGCCGCCTTCGCAGCTTCTTGCACAGCACTGTCATCTGCATCAGGATTGCCCATTAAAATATTCACTTTTGCTGATTCACTAAACAAAATATTATCTTGCTGCACCATCCCGATGTGGTGACGCAAATTTTGCTGCTTCACATCGCGGATATCAAGGCCATCAATGGTAATTTTCCCTTCTGTCACGTCCCAAAAACGCGGCAGCAAGCTAATCAACGAAGATTTACCGCCGCCTGACATCCCGACAATCGCAACCGTTTCACCAGAAGAGATGTTCAAATTCACGTTGTTCAAGACAAGAGGGCCTTCCTCCCGATAGCGGAAGGACACGTTCTCAAAGCGAATTTCGCCGCGAATGCGTTTGGTTGCAGGGTCTACAGGCAACTCTCCTGCGTTTGGCTTATCAACGATATCGTACGATTCATCGATAAACTCGAACATCCGGTCCATCGATGCAATTGCCTGCGTCAGTACCGTACTGGAATTGACCAAACGTCGCAGTGGTGTGTATAAGCGCTCCAAATAAGCATAAAACGCAACGAGCGTCCCTACGCTCATGCTCCCGCCGATGACTTGGTAACCAGCATAGGCAATAACCAGAAGCGGTGCGATATCCGTCACCGTATTAACTACAGCGAAGGTTCGAGCATTCCACCGCGTATGTGCCAGTGCCTTATCCAGAAACTGATTGTTCTCCTTGGCAAATTCCTTGCTCTCCTGCTTTTCCAATGCAAAGCTGCGGATGAGCGACATGCCGTTTACACGTTCGTACAAATACCCTTGTAGATGCGCCAGTGCAGCTGAACGATCCTTTGTCAATTGACGCAAGCGCTTGTAGAAAAACTTGACGGAGATACTGTACAAAGGGAAAACGATAATGGCGACAATCGTCAGCTCCACGTCCATATAGAGCATGATCCCCATCGTCAATGTAATCGTAATCAGGTCCAGCCAAAGATTCATCAATCCCGATTCCACGAAGCTTTTGGTTGATTCCACGTCGTTAATGACCCGAGAGATGACCTCACCCGTTTTGGTATTGTTGTAATAGCGCATCGACAGTCGTTGTAAATGAGAAAACAATTGATTGCGAATGTCGAACAAGATACGACTGGATACCCACTGTGCATAGTATTGCCGGATGTACTCAACAGGGGCGCGAACGACGGTGAATAACAAAAAGGCCCCGAGCATCAGCCAAAATAGCTGTTTCAGCTTTTCCTCTTGAGGAAGCGGACTTGGCAATAGGTCATCAATGACGTATTTGATAAGAAGTGGCAGAGCAAGTGGGATCGCGAACTTAATAATTCCAATAAATATAGTGCCCAATATTTGTTTCCAATAGGGCAGGACATAAGCCAAGTAGCGGCGTATGCTCAAGCATCATACCTCCTTTGCAAACAAGGAAATCCCTCCCCCGGTCATTCGGGAAAGGGATTATTCCTCATCATCTCGTACTAAAAGATAACGCTCGTACCAGCGTTGGACGAAGCCGTTTTGAAAAGGGCCACGTCGTGCGCTTACCCAATCCAGCACCTCTCGCAATGCTGTCTGCACTCTTTCCACAACAAATGGAGGATAGTTCATCTGTTTGCTATGTAAAAGAAACTCCTCTTCGTCGAGAATCGAGTACGTCATATCGGGAAACACTTTTACGTCGAGATCATAGTCTATGTAGCTTAGCAATTGTCCCTTCATGCTGAAGGGCGAACCAATGTTGCAATAATAATAAATACCGTCATCACGAATCATGGCAATGGTATTGAACCACTGGCCTCTACCAAATGTACAAATGGCCGGTTCACGCGTACGCCATTCCCGCCCGTCTGCTTCTGTCACCTTGACCCGATCATTTCCCCCAATCACCACCGCATCACTGGTATGAATCAACGTAGATTTGTCCCATATGCGGTGCAGCGAATGGTCGTGTTTATAACTTTCTATGCGGATATTGGAGCCCGGAGCTGGTGACATGACTCTCCCCTTTCTTCTCTTCTCTATTTGAATGGGGACAAGCCTCCTTTAAGAAGAGAGCTTTTTGGAAAGTGTAACATATTTTTGTACTTCATAGCCAAGTGAAAGGTAAAACGGAAGGACTTCCGGATTTGATTGATTGACCATGATCAAGACGTTATTGACACCTCGTTGCTTGAAACGCTTTTCAATTGCTTCAACGAGTTCGCGACCAATACCTGAGCCTTGCATCTCTGGAAGTACAGCCAATCGGTAGAAATAGGCACGAGCGCCGTCAATCGTGCCAACCACGACCCCCACCACTTTGCCTTCAATTTCTGCAACCATTACCAGATCGCTGTCCCAAGCCAAATGCTGGGCCAAATCGTTCAATGACTCTTTGTCCGATTGGTCCAACCCCGTCTCCTGCCAAATACGTGTGATAGCCGAATAGTCACCGAGTCGAAACGGACGAATCAGCATGTGTTGCCTCCTTCGTAACCTTCTTCCTCTATTGTACAACACATGGACAACTTTGTCTTGTGTCGCAACACCACAAAGTCTCCAACTCCATACTCCATCTTCCATAAATAATTATGTCAAAAGAGAAATACCGCCGTCTACAATCAATGTCTGTCCGCGAACCATCCACGCTTTGTCGGAGAGCAAGAACATCACAGCATTAGCCAAATCTTCCGGCTCCACAATGCGTCCTGCTGGCGTACGCTCTGCTGAGCTTCCGAGCAATTCTTCACGATTCGGGAAATGTTTGAGTGCATCCGTATCCACCGCTCCGCCAGATACAGCGTTTACTACAATATTATGCGGTGCGAGCTCGACTGCCAAATAACGAGTAATCGCTTCTACAGCTGCCTTCGATACGCCGACCGCTGTATAGTTGTCGAGTACGCGAATGGACCCAAGGCTGGACAAGCTCACGATTTTTCCGCCGTTGCCACCCTTGATCATTAGTTTTGCCGCTTCTTGCGCACAGAACAACAGCGCCTTGCTGTTAATTTCCATGGTCCAGTCCCAATGGCTTTCTTCCAGCTCCATCAGCGGACGCAGTACACCCGATGCCGCATTGTTCACAAAGACATCCAAGCGACCGAATTCCTGGTCAATTTCTGCGAACAATTCTTTGATTTTCGCTACATCCCCTACATTGGCTTTGATCAGATGGACACGAGCGCCCTTTGCTTCCAGCTCTGCTGCTGCTTCTCTTGCCGCAGTGCGGTTACGCAAATAGTTCAGCACCAGGTCATAACCCTGTTCCGCCAATTGAAGAGCAATCGCTTTTCCGATCCCTCGGGTCCCGCCAGTAACCAGTGCAACTTTTTTCGTTGTATTCATAAAAAGATTACCTCCCAACCTGACCAACTATTAATAGCAGGTACTAATATGTAAAAATCACCTTTTCATTATACAACTCCACCTGCGCTTTTTCTACCTACGGAAAAAATCCCGGCATGACTTGATCCTCTCAACTATAGCCATACTAAGCTCGCGGTATTAGGCAACCACTACCACATAAGGAGGAATGGCAGGGTGTACATAGGTCGGGAATTATCCGAATTAACCATGGTGCCACTAGCTGATTGGGAAATGAATGAGCTGCTTTATTACCATCACAATTTTTCGCAATTGGCAGCTTACCTCAGTGCAGAAGGAGCCTCTCTTCACGTCAAAGTCATCCATGAGCTTGAATCCAGAGGGCCTGTGAATGGAGACAGCGGGGGATGGGATCATTCCTCGTCACCTATTTACGATTAAGTAAAAAGCCCGGCTGCTCGTGTATGTAAACACGGCGCCGGGCTTATTTTTAAATACGGAATTTGCCGATCTGGTCTTGCAATTCCTCCGCGAGATGTTCGAGAGAAACAGCTGAGGAAGCGATCTCTTCCATAGAGGCTAGCTGCTCCTGGGCAGCTGCGGATACACTTTGTGTTCCATCAGACGCTTGCAGTGTCACTTCGGAAATATGACCAATAATCTCAACCACTTTCTGTGCCCTTGTGGAGAAATCACGTGTCGCTTCAGATACCTGACCGATTTTCTCTGCCACTTCATTGACGGCTGATTGAATTTGTTCGAAGGACTGGCCAGCTTCGTTCACTTTTTCAATACCTTGCGTGACTTCACGCTTGCTCTGATCCATCACAAGCACAGCATGGTTTGTCTCCGCTTGAATCGTGGTGATCAGCTGATTGATTTGTTGTGCCGAGCTTGCGGATTGCTCTGCCAGCTTGCGTACCTCATCAGCCACCACAGCAAAGCCTCGTCCATACTCCCCTGCTCTAGCCGCTTCGATTGCAGCATTTAGTGCGAGCAGATTGGTTTGGTTTGCGATGGCAGTGATCACATCCACGATTTTTCCGATTTCCTGTGAACGCGTACCCAAATTATCCACGACTTTCGCCAGACTGTGAATCGATTCGCTGGATGCGTTCATTTGTAGCACAGCCGATTGAATGGCTTTGTTTCCGGTCACTGCCAAGTCTGACGATTCCCGAGCTGCGATGAAAACGTTTTGTGTATGCTCTGCGATCTGACCAAGTCTTGCCGACATTTGTTCGACTGCTGCGTTACCCTCCTGCGTATGGGAGACTTGCTGCTCGGTTCCTTCCGCCATTTCTTGCATGGTCTCTGCAATCTGTTCTGTCGCTTTGCTTGTCTGGTCCGCGCTTGCAGCGAGCTGCTCTGCCGAAGAAGCCAGCTGCTGAACAGAATCATTCACAGAATGGAGCAAGGAACGAAGAGATTCCGCCATATGATTGAAGGCTTTGCCCAACGTACCCAACTCATCGTCACTACGTATATGTACTTGTTGTGTCACATCGCCTTGGCTCATTTTTTCCGCTGCTTCTGTCAACATGCGCAAAGGACGGAGTAAGGATCGCAAAATCACGTAAATGACTCCGCCAGCTACCACCAGCGCAGCAATTATAATCACGAGCATCGTGTAAAAAATCGGATTTGCTGCTTCTCCTGCTTCGCTTTCATACATCACGCCAACCAGCTTCCAACCCGTATTTTCATTCGTAGTAAACACGGCTTGGACGGGATTTCCTTCGTGCTGAAACTGTAATCGACCTGACTCTTTTGCATATACAGTATCCACCCAAGACTCTGCAACCTCAACGCCAGACTCTCCATTTGGATTGACTAGCATTTTTCGGTTTTTATCCAAAATCGTCATAAATCCTTGGGTACCGATTTTCGCTTGCTTGACCGTCGCGCCCAGCGCTGACAGTTGAATATCAATTCCATAAACACCGGACTGATCAGGCAATGCCATCGCCATTCCTACCACGACTTTGCCGGTAATGGCATCTATGTACGGGTCCACAATGATGGTCTTTCCTGGCTGCTTCATGGCTGCTATGTACCAATCTCTCTTTCGCGGGTCGAAACCGTCCGGGAGCTTGGAGTCGGTTGCAGTCATCATGCCGCCATTCTCGTCCCCGATATACGCTTCACTCACTTCCGAGTTTAAAGCGAGAAAACGCTGCAATTTCTTTTTGGTGATCACCCTGTTCTCTTCCTGAATGTCTTTGCGTACAATATCAGCAGCGATCCACCCCACATTCCTTGATTGCTCCATCAGTGTCCGATTCAAAAGCGCGTCTACCAACCGAACATTTTCAGAGGCAGTCGTAAGCAATTCATTTGACAGCTCTGTCTTGGCACTCTGATAAGAGAGCAGCCCAAGCAAAAGCATGGGGATCACTAATATTGTGGAAAATGTAGCGATTAGCTTCGATTTCACAGTGAGTCTGGGGGTTTTCATTCGCTAATATCACCTTTCTGTGTGTCATGATATGTTTATCCGCTATATGTCTCATTGTAAACTTTCCATTGCTCACCAGACTACACATTTGTTTATTTTTTATTATCTTTTATTATATTCAGAATATACTTTCTTCTAGAAATAGGTAAAAAATCGCTTTACAACAAGAAAAAAATGCCATATTCTAAAAGTACGTTCCACACACTACTACTTCGGAAGGAGGCAGCACCATGATGATGATGGCATTGAATCTAGCACCAGCTCTTATTGATCGTCTTGTGGATGTTACAACTGAATATAGCAGCGCCTCCTGGGTCGACGAATTCCAGTAGTATTCGTACTCTTCAACATTTCCTTTTCGTCTATTACCGACCACAGGCGTTGTTGCTTGTGGTCTTTCTATGCTCTTCAAAACGGCATGTCCGTTTTTGTTGCCAGAAGACCGCAGGCTTTCGCCCGTGGTCTTTTTCTTTCTCATGAATTAACATTTTCCACCTTGAAAGGGGGTGATTGGTAATGGTACTGAACTTTTTGCTTTTCACTGTCAAGATTGAACGCAATAAGGAACAAGCAGAGAAACTTTTCGCAGAATCTGCTCGCTGTCGCTATCTCGAAGAACGCGCCGAAGAACACGCTTTTGAAGCTGCACAATTTGTGAGCCGCATTTAATGGACACCACTACTTGACTACAGGAGGGATTTTAGTATGAAAAACAAACAACGGCGTCAGATGATGAGGTTTACAGGAGTCAAAGCGATAGACGGTAGCTGACTGCACCAAACTAACGGGATGGGAGGGATACACTCATGTACATTCCAATGATTTTCTTCACAATCATTATTGAGAAACGGAAATTGACACCGAAGCAGCTTGAAGCAAAATACATGCAACAACAAGCGCTGAAACGCATCGAAGAACAAAAGCATCAGATCGTGACACAATTTCCAGAGTTTTTGATTCGATAAAAAGTAACAGTTTCACAAAGATCATGTCTGCGGGGGCATGATCTTTTTATTTTCCACTGCTCTTCCCCTCTCTCGAAGCTTTATAATGGATTCAAAAGAGAAAAGTGGGGAGTGAAATCATGGAGTATCAAATCGTCTTTTTAGACATTGATGGGACACTCATCAACGAAGAGAAAGTCATACCACCGGATACACTCGAAGCCATTCAAGAGCTGCAAAGAAACAAGATCGAGGTCGTCTTAGCAACAGGTAGAGCTCATTATTATTTTGACGAGCTTGCCAAACAGTGCGGCATCGACTCGTATGTCAGTTGCAATGGCGCATATGTCGTCTATCAAGGAACAACCATTTATGATCGCCCCATCCCGACCAAAACACTCGATCAATTGCAACAGATTGCGGCCCAGCACGACCATCCTATCCTGTTTCAAGGCAGTACGGCGGGCTTTTCTACCCATAAGGAGCATCCGTATTTGGATTGGACCTTTCAGCAATTGAAGCTTGATTCCCCCGATCACAATGCGGATTTCGCCCATTCTGAAAATATTTATCAAGCGCTGTTGTTTACACCAGATGCGCATGAGCAGCAATATAGAGAAGAGCTTCCCGCTCTCTCGTTTATACGCTGGCATGAGTATTGTATGGATGTTTTTGCGAAAGGCGGTTCAAAAGCGCTTGGTATTGAAGCGCTTCTCTCCCATATCGGGCTTGCTCCAAGCAAGGCAGTTGCTTTTGGAGACGGTCTGAATGACAAAGAGATGCTCTCTTATGTCGGGATGGGAATCGCCATGGGTAATGCGCATGAAGCTTTGTTGCCGCATGCCAATTACGTCACGCGCCACGTCGATGATGGCGGTATATCTCACGGCTTGCGTCACATCGGTCTGATGAAATAAATAAAAGCTGCCGAAAAATGCTCGACAGCTTTGCCTACCTGTTATTTTTGTCCCAACAGCTCACGAATTTTTTGATGCGCCATCGGAATGGTGTAAGCATCTAATTCCTCCCAAGCAGCGTATCTTGCATGAGCGGGGAGCTCTTCCCCTTCGATCCAGTCACAGGACCATACTTGCATGTTCCACTGCAAATGGGAGAAGACGTGCTGAACCGTACCTAACGGCTGCATGACTTCTACATCGATTCCGAATCGTTCACGCAAACCAGCTGCAAGTGCCTCCTGCTTGGCAGCATCACTTTCCTGTTCGGTTTCAACAGTAGGGAATTCCCACATGCCGGCGAGTAGCCCCTGATCGGGACGCTTGTTCATCAATACTTTGCCGTCGCGAATGATAATGCCTACTTGCAGATCAACAGGACGTGGAGGTTTGGCTTTGCCTTTGACCGGCAGCTCTTCTGCCACTCCTTCTTGGCGCGCCATACAGTAGTCAAACACCGGACAGGTCAAGCATTGCGGAGTGCGTGGAACACAGACCATCGCTCCCAGCTCCATTAAAGCCTGATTGAAATCTCCCGCTCTTCCCTCTGGAATGACTTGGCGTACGAGATGTTCAATTTTGATTCTTGTGGCAGGCTTGGCAATGTCATCGGTTAAATACAGCAGACGTGAAAAAACACGCATAACATTTCCATCCACAGCCGGCTCCGCCTTTTCATAGGCAATGCTAAGAATGGCACCTGCTGTATACGGCCCGACACCTTTTAGTGTAGCAATCTCTTCTGGTGTATCCGGCACAACGCCTCCATAGCGAACCGTTACCTCGCGGGCTGCAGCTTGAAGATTGCGCGCGCGGGAGTAGTAACCGAGTCCTTCCCACGCTTTTAAGACATCTTCCTCGGGTGCTTTCGCTAACTCACTCACTGTCGGAAATTTCTCCATGAAATTCGCATAATAAGGTTTAACGGTCTCTACGCGTGTTTGCTGAAGCATAATCTCCGATACCCAGATACGATATGGGTCTTTGTTGATCCGCCAAGGCAAATCCCGCTTTTGTGAGTCGTACCAGGCTAGCAAATCCTGAGCAAAGCCGAACACATGAAATTGTTCAGGAAGTGCATATTTCAAGCTTTCTTTTTTTCTCGCCATTTCCGTTTACTCTACTCCTTTTCAACCCAGTTTAAGCGGGACGAAACGCCCACACATGCAGTTTTGCAGCTCCGCCAGAAATACAGTCGCAAAAGTCTTGATCTGCCAATCGGTTTGCCTTGATTTCTTCGTATATTTGAACAGTCTCGACCTCAAATGTTTCGACAAACAGACCGGGCTGATCCAGGCCCTCCATTAAGCGATACTGATGTGCACCCATCGCTTCCATTCGCCCAGCCATCGAGGTGAGCAATCGCAGAGCGTGACTTCGTTTTTCAGTATCCAGCTTGTATTCAATGAAAACCGTTAGCATGCGACGTGTTCCTCCTTTACCGATTCAACGCTTTCATCATACCTTTCCCACCCCGTACGAACAAGCACACAAATATTTTCAGAACGGGCGGGAATTAACCTTAGGCAAACGCTATAATAAACAATAACAGTGGAAGGAAGGGAGGAAGACAACGATTCCATGGATACAGCCACACATTTTGCCATGGGCTTTGGATTGGCCGGGCTCGCCTATCTTGATCCTGTCGTAGCTTCTACTCCGTCACTTGGAATGGCCGTCATGATTGGTACGGTCATTGGCTCGCAGGCACCTGATTTGGATGGCCTAGTCCGCCTTCGTGGTACCGCTGCCTACATTCGCAACCACCGAGGCGTTTCTCACTCGGTTCCCGCTTTATTTCTCTGGACTGGAGCCATTTTTGTTCTCATCCAGGCCATGATGCCACAGCCCCATTGGCTGCATTTGCTCGGCTGGATATTCCTGGCCGTCTGTTTACACGTATTCGTTGATTTGTTCAATTCCTATGGCACAAAGGGCCTGTACCCGTTTCGCGACAAATGGGTGGCGCTCAACGCCATTTTCATTTTCGATCCGTTCATTTTCGCTGCTCATCTCGTCGGTTTTATGCTATGGGCGGCAGGCGCGCATCCTGGACACGTCTTTTTATGGATATACGTGATCATTGCCGGATACTACTACTGGCGTTGTCAGGTGCAAAGACGTACGACGGAGCTAGTTCGCCAACGAATCGGGAAAGCTGGTACCTTCACCATCATCCCTACTCTTTCCTGGACGTATTGGACCTTCGTCGCAAAGACAGAGCAGCATTGGTATGTAGGTGAAGTCATTTCCGGGGACGTCGTCATCTTGGACACCTTCTCCATCAAACCGGAAAATGAGCGGATTGCGGCAGCCAAGAAAAGTTACAAAGTCCAGTCCTTCCTCGCTTTTACTCATCATGTGCATGTAGAAACAAAGGAGCGTTCCTTTGGCTATGAGGTCAAATGGATTGATCTGCGCTACCGCTCGCGTTTTCAAGGGAAAAGTCACTACATGTTCGTCGCCGTGGTCTACCTCGATTTTGATCTGACCATCCGCGATTCCTTCGTCGGCTGGATCCACCGCGGAGAAGAACAGCTCACTAAAAAATTGGACTCCAAACGCTCGTAATAAGACGAGACCCGCCCCTGCTAGAAGAGGGCGGTTATTTTTTGGTCATCTGACCCGTTCATTTTTACCAAAATTGCACCTGTTCTCCTAGTCAAATACCCATTACGATCAAAATAACAACGACAGACTGGGGGACTCGACATGATACCAATTCGTTATTCCAAGCGTACCATTACTGATCAGGAGCAAATTGACCAATTTTTGCAAGTGGCAAAGGTCGGCCATCTCGGCTTGTCCAATGAAATCGAGCCGTACATTCTGCCTTTGAATTTTGCTTGGTGGAATGGCTGTATTTATTTTCACGGCGCGGATTCTGGCAGAAAAATCGAAATGATCAATGGCAACAACCGCGTTTGTTTCAGTGTTTGCGAGGAGTACGGCACAATCGCCTCACCTGTGCCTGCCCATGTCGATACAGCTTACATGAGTGTGTTTATCGCCGGAACAATTGAGCGTGTTTCTGAGCCTGAGGAGATGCGCGATGCGATGCAATCCATGATCGACAAGTACGTACCCGGCTACTATTCAGAACCGTTGCCTTTGCAGCATGTCATCAAGTATCGTTCTTCGATGGGCAGTACAACCGCCATCTTCCGGATTACGCCTACTGCACTGACCGCCAAAGGTAACCCACTTTCCGAAGAGAATCAGTTCTATCCCGGCAGAAAAGTCGAGATGGATGTATAGCAACGAAAAAAGACACGCTCCTTTTTATAAGAGGCGTGTCTTTTGCTTGACTGATCTTTACTTGTTATACGGAGCACTCATTCCTGTCGAAATCGCGATTCGGTTCCAGCAGTTGATCGTATTGATTGCCATAATCAGGGAAACGTACTGGTTCTCGTCAAAATGCTCGCGAACCTGCTGATAAAGCTCTTCTGAAACACCGTTAGCTGTAATGACAGTGACTGCTTCTGTCAGAGCAAGGACGGCGCGCTCTGCCTCTGTGTAAACCGCGGATTCTCTCCATACACTGAGCAAGTAAATGCGTTGCTCTGTCTCACCTAGCTTGCGCGCATCTTGCGTATGCATATCCATGCAAAAAGCGCAGCCATTGATTTGGGAGGCACGAATTTTGATCAACTCAATCAGTTTTTTGTCCAAGCCGCTCTCATTCACGAATTTTTCCAGCTTGAGCATAGTTTGATACGCTTCGGGATTCACTGCACGATGATTGATTCTAGCTTGCATGATTCATCTGTCCTCTCCACTCGAATTTGCTTTCACCCTCAAAGACGAGTGAAGCGTCGTTCTTGTGACGAATCATCCATTTTCTTTTTGTAGATGGGCAAGCTTATCTGGATTGACCATCATGTACAAGCGTGCAATGCGATCTTCTTCATTCATTGTGATCTGCATGATCGTTTTCAGCTGACCTTCGGAGTAGACAGCGATTCCATCCTGGCCATTGATCGAGCGAATTTGCATGGTAGCATGAGAAGCCCACCTTGGCCATACCCCCATCCAGAAGGCAGTAATCCGCTCGTCTGAGAAAATGGGATGAATAGCCGCACGGACTTTCCCGCCACCATCGCTGACAAACACGGCATCTTTTGTCAAAAGTCCGATCAACGACTTCGCATCTGACTTGGAGATGGCCTGCATGAGCTGTTCTACCAAACTCGAAGTCCGACTTGGCTGAGGGACGATCGCCTGATAACCTGCTTCAGCCAGCTTTTTTCTCGCAAGGCTAAACTTCTTACGGCAATTTACTTCGGTCATTCCGAGCATCGCAGCAATTTCGCTGTATTCGTAGTCGAGTGCTGTTCGGAGCACAAAAACGGCCCGTAGCGTCGACGGTAGTTTCTCCAAGAGAACAAGTAAGCCATACGAGACTGCTTCTTCGGCAATCACCGTTTGCAAGGGATCATTGGTTTCCGAAGCGTCCAGCATCGGCTCTGGCAGCCATTCCCCTACATACTGCTCCCGCTTCCAACGGGCTGATTTTAATACGTCCAGGCAGCGATTGGTCACCGCTTTGCACAGATAGCTTTTTACATGGTGAATGTCTTGGATCTCGGTACCTGCCAGCGCAAGAAAAGTATCCTGAACAATGTCCTCCGCTTCCGTTACGGAGCCAGTCATCCGGTACGCAAGGGAAAACAGTAATGATTTATACTCCCGATAAACATCCTCCATGTGCACGGTCATTATTTTGCATCACCAAACTGCCAAAGGGTGTGGCTGAGACTTCCATAGCGGATGCTCATATGCAGGCGCTTCGCTGTACGCTCATCGTCGGCAGCACCCATGACGTACACGAGTGAGACAAAATGCTCGGTTCCATACGCGGGAACAGCTTTTTCGGCATGTGGAGCAAGTTCGCGATAGTTGGCGAGATCCTCGACATTCCAGTCAGTCAATGTTGTTTGCAGCCAGTCTTCGAATTGCTCCGCCCACTCAAAGGTATTACTATCAGACTCTCTCAGGTCCATATAGGAAAAATTATGGACTGTTCCGCCACTGCCGAGGATCAGAACGTCTTTTGCGCGGAGCGGACTGAGTGCTTTACCGATCTGATATTGCTCCTTTACAGTCAGATTTGGATTAACTGATAAGGCAACAACAGGAATATCTGCATCCGGATAAATATGGCGCAAAACAACCCAGTGTCCATGGTCCAAGCCTCTTGTCGTGTTCAAAGCGACAGGAATACCCGCTTCCTGAAGAAGTCTGATGGTTTCATCCGCTACTTCACGCTCTCCTTTTGCTGGGTACTCGATTTCGTATAACGCTTGCGGAAAACCGCCAAAATCGTGAATGGTCGGGAAGGTGTCCATGGTTCCCACCATTTGATCATAGGCTTCCCAGTGAGCGGAAAAAATGACAATAGCACGCGGCTTGCGTGGGAGCAGGCCAGGCAATTGGTTCAGTGCTTCTGTATAGGCATTGTTTTCTATAGCAAGTAACGGGGCACCATGTGCAATGAAAAAAGACGGCATCATATGCGTACACTCTCCTCTATATTTTTTAAACTTAGTTACTTTTTGTAAGTATTATATCGCATAATCATCACGGTTACAAGTGTATCCAGAATTGATGCCGTTTCTTTTCTCTGAACAAAAAAAACTTGCCGTTCCTAAAGAACGACAAGCCTTATAGCTAGTAAAGTTACAATTACTTCGCTGCTGCGAAACGCTTGCTAACTTCATCCCAGTTTACTACGTTCCAGAACGCACCGATGTAGTCAGGGCGTTTGTTTTGGTAGTTCAGGTAGTATGCATGCTCCCAAACATCCAGCCCAAGGATAGGTGTTTTACCTTCCATGATTGGGCTGTCTTGGTTAGGAGTAGAACTGATTGCTACTTTTCCGCCTTCTGCAGTCAGCCAAGCCCATCCGGAACCGAAACGAGTAGTAGCTGCTTTTGCGAATTCTGCTTTGAAGTTGTCAAAGCTTCCGAAAGCCGCGTTGATTGCGTCAGCCAGTTCACCAGTTGGTGCGCCGCCGCCATTCGGGCTCATGATTTCCCAGAACAGTGTGTGGTTAGCATGGCCTCCACCGTTGTTGCGAACAGCAGTGCGGATAGACTCAGGCAGAGCATCCAGATTGCTGATCAGCTCTTCAATGCTTTTACCTTGCAGGTCAGCGTGTGCTTCCAGAGCTGCATTCAGGTTGTTAACATAAGTAGCATGGTGGCGTCCGTGATGGATTTCCATGGTTTGCGCGTCGATATGTGGTTCCAAAGCGTTGTGTGCATAAGGCAATGCAGGAAGTTGATGTGCCATTGTAACATTCCTCCTCAAATTATGTAGGTCAAGCTTACGACTTCATTATACTGTATGCCAAACAGTTTTTCAACAAATCGGTATGCAAAGTATATTAATCTATTTATTATTTCAAAGATTTCTATCTTGCAAACGAAAAGGAGCGTGCTAGACTTGGATTATTACAAACGAAGAGAATCAGGTGATTACTAGTGGAAATGGACTTATCAACGATCGTACTTCTCGCCGTCTTTGGATTCGTTGCAGCATTCATCGACAGTACTGTTGGTGGAGGTGGACTCATCTCTCTCCCCGCTCTGCTCGGTCTAGGAATGCCACCGTACCTTGCTCTTGGCACGAATAAGTTGGCTGGCACGATTTCATCTGCCACCAGCTCCTACACCTTTATCAAGAACGGTAAATTTGACAAGAAACTCATGCTGATCTTATTTCCCGTCTCCTTGATCGGCGCCTATTTCGGAGCGAAAACAGTTCTGTTCGTTCCTCAGGAGTTTTTGAAAGTCCTTGTCGTTATTATGATGGCACTCATTTTTGTTTACACCCTTTTCAACAAACGATTCGGTCAAGATTCCAACTACAAAGGGCTGACCAAATTTACGCTTGGCATCGGGATTCCTTTTACCTTTTTAATCGGATTTTACGATGGATTTTTCGGGCCGGGAACCGGTTCGTTCTTTGTTTTTCTGATGGTGCTTTTGTTTGGCTATGATTTTGTGATTGCAGCTGGCAATGGCCGAATTTTGAATCTGGCCAGTAACATTTCTGCGCTTTTTGTCTTCACAATGGAGGGCAAGGTCGTCTTCATGACTGGGCTCATCATGGGGATTGCGATGCTGTTGGGTGCGAACCTTGGCGCCAAAATGGCCATCAAAACGGGGGTACGTTATGTCCGTCCGTTGTTCTTGGTCGTATCCATTACCTTGATTGTGAAGATGGTGTATGAGTTGATTTTTACAGCTTGATCAGCTTGGAAAAAAACATTTGTACGTTGCTGTAGTGGTGGGGAGGAAACAGGAGAAAACGCTCAGCTTCTAGGGCCACCCCCTGGGGGATTGACTGCACGACTCCATGTAAAAAGCGAAACCGCGTCCAAAGTAGTCCATTCAGGAGGTTTTTCAGAGGTGGACGCTTAAGAGCGTGTTTCGCTTTTTGCATTCCGTCTCGGTCGGCGTCCCTAAGATCTTCGCTTATTTCTCCTGTTTCCTCTACGAACCTTCCGTGTAATTCGATTTCTAAATTCCCTAAAGATTGAAGAATGTAATCAGCTACGCCAGAGAAGAATATTTCCAGACGTAGCGACTTGTGGAGTCCTACCGAGCGGAGAAGGGATGAGCGGGCAAAAGAAACGCAACCGTGCCCATGCGACGTAGCGGCTACCACTTTTGCGTTTCCCCGTGAATCCCTTCGGAGCGGGCAGTCTTAGCCCTCAGTAGGACGGAGCCTGTAGCTTAGTCTGGAAATATTCTTCTATTCACTACAGCCACATAATACTAATCTTAAGTTGTTGCTGTAGTGGTGGGGAGGAAACAGGAGAAAACGCTCAGCTTCTAGGGCCACCCCCTGGGGGATTAACTGCACGACTCCATGCAAAAAGCGAAACCGCGTCCAAAGTAGTCCCTTCCTCGAAGTTATTTCAGAGGTGGACGCTTAAGAGCGTGTTTCGCTTTTTGCATTCCGTCTCGGTCGGTGTCCCTAAGATCTTCGCTTATTTCTCCTGTTTCCTCTACGAACCTTCCGTGTAATCCGATTTTTAAATGCCCTAAAGATTGAAGAATGTAATCAGCTACGCCAGAGAAGAATATTTCCAGACGTAGCGACTTGTGGAGTCCTACCGAGCGGAGAAGGGATGAGCGGGCAAAAGAAACGCAACCGTGCCCATGCGACGTAGCGGCTACCACTTTTGCGTTTCCCCGTGAATCCCTTCGGAGCGGACAGTCCCAACCCTCAGCAGGACGGAGCCTGGAGCCTAGACTGGAAATATTCTTCTCCCCACTACAGCCATAAGCAAGTGATAACAAACTCTCCTACTCAAGCTGCCATGGCAATACCGGGCTGGATTCGACCTCGTCATTGACAGGAGTTACCGCCGTCGATCCGCACCATTGCCATACAACAGTGATGAAATACGGGCAATGGTCGCTTATCTTACTTTCATCTCTACGGATGTACCCGTAGGCATCCAGGATCGACCCTGGCTCATGAAAAGTGATACACGCATAGCGAAAAAGGTCACCTGCACAAAGGGGACCTTTTTCGGCTAGCATGTGTGATTCGTCCCGCAATGGAGATAATGGCGCGTTCTTATCCTGCACCGTTTGTTTAATCAAGATAGCTCTCCATTGCCTTTGGTTCCAAAGGCACATAGACTAGCGAAGGGGTCTCTTGGCCTTTCACCCATATATAAGCCAGATCTACAGGATGGTTTTTCAAGTAGGCTCTCGCTGCTTTTTCTGGCTGCAGCTCTTGCTCGTCAGTCTGAGCCATTGAAATTTTGCTGGATAAATCCTTCTGAAAACCGATCACCTTTCCGGTTTTGGAGTCGATGTCAACCGTGTACCCTTGTACATGATTCTCCGGACGCTTTTTTCCAGACAGAGCTTTGAAATAGATGCGGTATGTAGGTGAATGGAGTTCAACTTTGATCACTTGTAGCCCCGTAGTTTCCGAATCCAGATATTTTTGAAGGAATGAAACGGCTGTATCGGTCACAACAGTAGCATCCTTCGCTTCAGCAGAAGGAGATGTTGGCGGATTCACATACTCGAATCCAGTGACCTCACCTGTCAAATTGTTCGCCTGAAGAGAAACAGAACTGTTCTTGCCCACCTTCCAATGATAGGTAGTCGTACCCTTGTCGCCCTCCACTTTCCACAAGCTTTCTCCTTCTACCGTGAAAGCAAAATTCGTTTCCAATATTCTCATGGCCTCTTCTTTATTCATAGCAATCATTCTCATTCCAACGCCACTCACCTTGTAATTCTTGCCACGCAATTGGTTATATTCCCTCTCGACTCCAATCAATTGACCATCTTTGGCATCTACAAAACCCATCAGGTCAGGATTGTAGCTGATGTTCTGCGTGTCTGAATAGAAAAGCGACATGACGTCGGCTAGAATGGACTCCGCCTCTACTTTAGAAATCGTACGGGATGGATCAGGAAAGGTTTGTTCAT
Source organism: Brevibacillus brevis NBRC 100599 (assembly GCF_000010165.1). Classification (NCBI taxonomy): domain Bacteria; kingdom Bacillati; phylum Bacillota; class Bacilli; order Caryophanales; family Paenibacillaceae; genus Brevibacillus; species Brevibacillus brevis. Next base: position 1,058,754 of record NC_012491.1, on the reverse strand, counting down.
TTCGTTCTCTTATCTGAATCTGGCTAGCAAGTACAGATTTTCCGTTGCTGGCTTCATCCAGCATCACGATGTAGTGATCATTGATGAACGGAATCCCGTTTACGGTACGCGCAAAGACAAATTGCTTTTGCTTTGTATCCGACAAGGAATCTACAAACTGGTAGGAGCGACTATCCTCTCCAACCATTTGCTCCAGATAGGCAGCTGCTTGGTCATGCAGGGTAGTCGAGGTCGTTTTGCTGTAGGGAGCCGTTGTTGTCATAGCAGTGCTCTCCTTAGGAGATTTCTCTCCTATTCTCGACTCTTTTGCAGTGACTCGTTTTTCTGGCCCCGCTATCTGTTCTTTTTTTACCCCAACCGCAGGAGGTACCGGTACACTTTCCTTGGTATTTTCAGGATCTCTTTTTGCAACAGTCATCGGTTCAAAACTCGGAGGAGACAACTGTTCTGGTGACGAGTGCCTTGGTTCTTCTACGTCAGTTGAAGGAAGAGCGAGTGAAGCTCCCCAGGCAACCAACAGAAAAAAGGCAACAGCCTGAACACTCTTGATCATTCGATTGCTGGCGATTGACTGCTGATCCATTTTCCTTGCTTTTGCCGCCAAAGCTACTCTTAGCCGTTCCTTGGCTTCCATTTGCGGTTTTGGAGCATATTGATTCAATTCTTTCATTCTCTCATGTAGGGTATCTCCGTCTTTCCAATACATGTGCTCCCCCCTCCTTCCGTTCCCTTTCCTCCATCTTTTGTTGAATGAGTTTGATGGCCCGATGATAGTCTACCTTGGCTTTGGACTCAGAGATACCCAGGAGATCTGCTGTCTCTTTCACGCTGTGCCCCTCAATAGAACGTAAAATCACAACCATGCGATACTTGGGAGGAAGCGAGAGAATCGTATCTCTAAGCTGGCGGTCTCTCTCCTTTTCCATATAAACCTCTTCTGGCAAGCCATCCTTGGCTGGAAGCTCCTTAAACCAAATATCCGCGAATATTCTCTGAAATTTTTTGCGTCGATAAAGATCAATGGCAGCATGCTTGGCAATGGAAAATATCCATGTTTTTATCTGCACTCTTCCGTCATACCGAGGCAATGCCTGCAACACCCGCGTGAATACTTCTTGGGTGATATCTTCTGCGTCGTTTTTGTTCCCAATAAAATGATAGAGGAAATAATAGATGTCCTGATAATAGGTTTCGACAAGATCATGAATCCGCTCTTCATAGCTCCCATACATCTGCTTCCCTCCTTTACACAAAACAAGTGTGCTTGCTCCATTAACTGAAAGCAAGCACAGCACTCCCTTATTTCTTCTTTCTTGGGTTTTGGATAGACTCCCCAGTCAGGGCGTCTACGTACTCTAACATGTAGTCATTCTCTTGTGGCTTGTAAACCAGTATCGTGGACTCCGAACTTTCACGGTCTATGACCGGAGCATAGTACATCAGTTCCAATGGGTGATGCTTCAGATACTCTTTCGCTGCTTTCTCTGGTGAGACTGCCTTGGCTGGATCGGGATAAGTGACTGCGCTGGGGTCAAATTTTCCAAACAGGCCCATCAGTTTGCCTGTCTCACTGTTAATCTCAACTGTATACGATTGATCCTCAACCGGAATGCCATTTATTGTGTTGAAAAAATTGAAGATGTAATGATCGGATTGCTTCAGTCGGAAATCCTTGTCCATTGTCACAGCTTTTGTATCGGTATGCAAATAAGTTTGTAGCACTTGCAGGGCTGTCTTTTGAGCTTCTTCGATGGATACCTTCTTGCTAGGCTCTTTAGAATCGTCTTCCAAATACAGAGCAACGACTTGACCATTCGTGTTTTTTACCTGTACGGTGGCGACTTGATCCCCTTTTTTCCATTGAAACTCCTTCCTATCCCCATTTGGCTCATATTCGGGGACCTTTTCAGTAAAAGTAGCTCCCGTTGTGTCAAAGCCAACAAGATTTTTCAAATGGCTCGCAGCTTCATCCTTATCCTTTGCAATCAACTTTTGGCCCTGCGGCGAAACTGGAATAGCAGGAGCTGAAAGATTGGGTTCTCGGTAAAATCTCGCCTGTTCGGTCTCGACTGATTTGCCTGACTTGGCATCCAAGAATCCGGACCAGGAGACTTGATAGGTCAACATCAAACCACTGCCGTCTTTATTCGAACGATAAACAGGTGTCATCAGTCCTACGACTGCTTTTTCTGCCTCTTCTAAAGACATCGCTTCTTCTGGTTTCGGAAGGGAAGCAGGATCAATCTGCTTGGAGATCTGCCCAACGTTGCTGATCAGAGAGACGACCTCCCCATTCCCATTCAGAGCCAAAGACATTTTTTCATCATGATGCGGAACCCCGTTTATGACTAACCGATATGCGGGACCGCCCAATTGCTCTGACTTTTGCGGATTATATTGGTACATCTTCGCCGCGTCTCCCAGTAAAGCTTTCAAAAATGCATCCGCTTTTTCCTTCTGGACGTCCAACGGAAGCTCCTTGTCATCCGGTTCATCTGTCCTATAACCAAAGCTGTTGATGTCCCCTGTCTTCTTGTCCAGAAAAATGACCATCCGGGGAGTTTTTTTACCGTCTCCCTTTTTTCGTTCTACCATGACAACATCGCTTGTTTCTCCTATGTCCATTTTCTGAACAGTGAGCTCTTTCATATATGGCAGTAGCGCTGACAGCTTGTCGATTGTTTTTTGGGCCATGGCCTGCGCTGTTGCATCCACCGCCACTCCCGTATGGCTGGCTGAAGTCTTCTCAGCTTGAGCCGCCCATGCTGGCGTGGCTGTCAGAAGAGTTGCCGCCATGACTGACATAACTGCCCGATTCCATTTTTTCATCTATTCTTTCCTCCTCAGATTTGTTTCCTGCTTCTCATTTGCATTATTCGCACGAGCTTACAAAAGGTTACATTTTATTCCCAGTTTTCTCCACAAAAAGACAATCATCTGAACAGCGACTATCCGTCAAACAATCGGTATCCCCGGTCAAACTATGGTTACAAACATACAAAAAAACCTTGCTATGGTGATAAAACAGCAAGGTTTTCAGGCTGACTTTTTATGTTTTGGCTTTTAGCTAGCCCCGGCTGTTACAGCCTTTGCTTGATGATCACGCACCGCCTGATTGCTCGCTGCCATAAACGCCTGCGCGACCGCCATCAGTACATCTCGATGCTCGGCAACTCCTTTAAAATGACTTCCGTTGGCACTGACCGTCACGATCGCTTCGCCTGTCGCATGCTCTCCCGACGACAATGAATACAGCTCCATGTCCGTAAACTCCACGTCGAACGGCAGTGCCTGCTTGATGCCTGCCACCAATGCCTCAACAGGTCCTTCTCCCGTGCCAGAGTATGCTTGTTCTTCTCCTGTTACATTGTTCATAATGGTGCAAGAAGCCATGCGATGTCCGGATGTTCCGGTGAGTACTTGCGCATTTACGAGTGTGAATGGCTCCAGTACTGCGTTAACGGTATGTCCCACGAGTTCAAGCAATTGATGATCCTGAACAACTTTTTGCTTGTCAGCCAGCTCTTTAAATTGGACGTACAGAGCCTCCATCTGTTCATCGGTCAACTGTATCCCGAATTCGTTTACACGGTGCTTAATGGCATGGCGACCAGAATGTTTTCCGAGAATGATCATGTTGCGAGGCACGCCCAAGCTCTCCGGGTCCATGATTTCGTAGGTGCTGCGCTCTTTTAAGAGACCATCCTGATGAATTCCCGCTTCGTGTTGAAAGGCATTACGACCGACAATTGGTTTGTTGAAAGCAATCGGGAAGCTCATGGCACGGCTCACCTTTTGTGAAGTGGTGTAAATGTGCTCCGGTCTGATGCGAGTCTCGGCATCCAGTGCTTCTTTGCGCGTCTCAATGGCCATCACCAGCTCTTCCAAGGAGCAGTTCCCTGCTCGCTCACCGACCCCGTTGACCGTTACTTCGACTTGAGTGACCCCAGCACGAATCGCAGCCAAACTGTTTGCAACCGCGAGTCCCAGGTCATTGTGGCAGTGTGCACTGAACTCTACCTTGTCGCTGCCACGAACGTTTTTCATGACACGAGTGAACATTGCCCCATACTCTTCTGGCAGTGCGTACCCTACCGTATCGGGGATGTTGATAATGGTAGCCCCTTCTTCAATCGCTGCCTCAATCATCTCAAACAGGAACTCATCACCTGTACGAGTCGCATCCATCGGCGAAAATTCGAACCGGTCTACAAACTGTTTGCCGTACGCAATCATCTCGCGGGCGATCTTAATCACCTGCTCTCTGGACTTGCGGAGTTGGAAGTCCAGATGAATGCTGGAGGATGACAGGAACATGTGGAGTCTGCGACGCTCTGCCGCTTGTGTAGCCCGAACGGCAGCGTCGATGTCCTCTTTCACCGCACGAGCAAAGCCACAAATTTCCACGCCGTGCACCTCTTGCGAAATACGTTGCACCGCCATGAAGTCACCAGGGCTGGAGATGGGAAAGCCCGGTTCAATTACATCCACACCGAGGTCTGCCAAATGCTTTGCTATCACGATTTTTTGCTCGGGCGAAAGAGACGCTCCTGGCGCTTGCTCTCCGTCACGCAGTGTCGTATCAAAAATATGGATTCGTTTTGTCATGGTATTGCCTCCTCAATTTTTAGTCGTTTTTTCGTAATAAAAAAAGCCCACCGTCTCCATATACAAGAGACGACAGGCTTTTCGCTGCCGCGGTACCACTCTCGTTGATCCCCTCTTTTTTAAAAGAGAATCCACCTCGCTGTCCCGATGACGTGGGACGATCCGTCAAGGTCTACTGAACGTTTTCAACCTTGCCGCTCCCGGGTGAGATTCGAGCATTTCCTGACTGCGTCGCACCTACCCGCAGCTCTCTGGACAAGAAATTCGCTTTACTAGCTCCCGTTCTTCGCGTTTGTTCTATGTCGTTGTGAAAATCAAAAAAGGCCTGCCGTCTCTATCGAAGAGACGACAGACCTTGTCTATCGCGGTACCACTCTCGTTGACCCCAGCTACTCGCCAGAAGTCCACCTCATGTACTGATCCTAGTCGATCAGCACAACCCGATCACGGAGGTTAACCGTCAGAACTTACTGCTCGATGCAGCGCTACATCTTGTTCAGTCCTGCCGCTCCCGGGCGAGCTTCACTGGCTTCTCTGACTGCGTTGCACCATCCCGCAGCTCTCTAAACAGATCAGACCACTTACTGTTCCCGTTCTTCGCGTTATTGTTGTTATTGTTTGAAATTTTATTCGGTTTATATCTGATTGTCAATGGAGGCTAGCAATAAAAATAATTTTAATAAGCAAATTAATTGACCTCTCTCACCGAGCTGCGGCTGAATTGTCTGTAATAAAGGCAAGCGAGACCCAGTATCACGAGCACTAAAGCGGAGTAAATATTGCTATAGACCGACGCTCCTGGATAGCTATTGAGCAGATTCCAGCTTACAGCAGCTCCTCCGTCAATCGACTTGCCGTACAAGGTAGCTGCAAGTGCACCTGCAATAAAATTCAGCATTGCCAACAGTCCCATCCCGACGCCGATCTGTTCCTTTGGTAACGACTGTGAGATTGCGTTTGACATCGAAATCATCATAAACGATAGTCCGACATTGCCAAAAATCAGAAAAACGGCAATGAAGAACGGGGAAACCCCCGCAAAGGAAGAGAAAAGGACAAAGCTGCTCAAAAGTAGCGCAGACGCTGTGTAAAATAAATACGAATTCCCTTTCTTATCTGCAAGAATCCCAGCCTTTTTCCCCAAGAACGCGGTCACAATTGCTCCTGGTACCATGACAAAGCCAATGAGCCCTGGTGCGAGATGATTCACATCGGCCAACAACTGTGGACTAAGAAAAGCGAACGAATAGCCGCTCCCGATCATCAAAAAGGCAATGATCAGCCCGAGCGAATAGCGTTTACTCCGGAATAAACCAGGGCGAATAAATGGTTCTGCAGCCGTCCGAATCCTTACCAGGAACAGAAGGAATGAGAGGATGCACCCCAGTGCGAGCAACAAGCTCTGATTTGTAATAGCTAGCAGAAGCAATGCAATCGTTATGGCGAGAAGCCCACCGCCGATCCAGTCCATTTTGACAGCCTCTCGCTCCTCCTCCTCCAAATACTTGCGGAAAAAAGGAACGGCAAAAAGCGTGAACAACGGCATGCAGAACAGCCATCTCCAATCGAGCAGACTGACCAGCAAAGAGGAAAGAACGGGACCTAATGCGCTACCGATTGCCATCCCGGTCATGGAGATTCCTAGAGCTCGGCCCCTACTCTCTGGGGGAAAATAACGCACCGGAATAATGGAAGACGTCGCCGGAACAACAGCAGCTCCTGCTGCCTGCACAATTCTCCCAAAAAGCACCATGCCATAATTATCGGCGAAAAAACCGATAACGGAGCCGATGGCAAATAGAATCAATCCGAATGTAAGCAAATGCTTGAGCTTGTAGGAATCAGCTAGCTTTCCGTACATCACGGTTCCAACCGCATAGATTAACAAAAAGGCAGACGTCACCCAGCTTACTTGGCTAAAGGATAAATGAAACTCCGTCCTGATTTGCGGTAAAACGATATTGAACATCGTAGCACTCATCACCGTAATCATGAGCGTAAACACGAGTACGCGAAGAACTTTTTCAGCAGATTGTTGTTGTGGTTCGGTTTGCATATTGGAAAGACACCTCTCGTTATCACCGATTTCTTCCCGGGAAGGTGATTGTTGGCCTTGCTAGATGTAGTTTATAATGATTTTAAAATAAACAAAAATATATCTTTTGACATGTAGTTGATATACCTGAGTATATGGAGTTGAATCGAATGGAATTGTTGCAATTGCACTATTTCCGAACAGTGGCCAAATGGCAGCATATGACGAAAGCCGCCCAAGAGTTGCGGATTGCTCAGCCTGCTCTAAGCAAAACCATTGCTCGGTTGGAAGAGGATGTCGGGGTTCCGTTATTTGATCGCGAGCGGGGACGTATTCGGCTGAATACATTTGGGAAGGCATATTTGGAGCGTGTAGATAAAGCACTGAACTTGTTAGAGGAAGGTCAAAAAGTCGTATCGGATCTAGCCGGAATGGAGCATGGTCGTATTCATCTGGCAACGTCGACCTTGGATCTATTATCAGAACCGTTGGGCAAGTTTCTCGCACTCCATCCCGATGTGCATTTCCAGATCACGCAAGCCACCATGGAAGAAATGGCACTCCTTTTGGAATCAGGCGAAGTGGATATTTGCTTCACGCATTTGCCGATCAAGCTACCGGATATTTTGACAACGCCTGTATTGAAAGAAGATATTCATGTAGCTGTCCCACGCACGCATCACTTAGCCAAGCAAACCAGCATTCAACTAAGCGAGCTTGCTGAAGAGTCCTTTATCGGCTACCGGGAGGACTTTCCCATCCAAATGCTGTACGATCAGTTCTTTCAAAAGGCGGGGATTACCCCCAAATTCGCTTGTCGGGTAGATGATCCCGGCTCTATCCAGAAGCTAGTCCGGGCAGGTCTTGGTATCGCCCTCTATGGCTGTATCAGTCGAGAGGAAGACCCTCACCTTGTCATGCTTCCGATCAAACACCCGATCTGCCAGCGACATTTTCAAATGATTCGCCATGAAAAAAGATACCTCTCCCTGGCAGCACGCCAGTTCTGTGATTTTATCGTCCAGTATTTTGCTGATTCTCTTGAAAAATAAGCCCCTTTCCAACAGAAAAAAGCCTGGCATCCTTCGCCAGGCTCTTCCCCTACTCTTGTTTTCTTTTTTTCATACGTAAAATAATGCCGTCAATGAGCAGTCCAATCCCCGCTCCGTAAAAAGGGGCCGCAAACCGAGTTCCTTCAGCAAGCGGCAGGTCTTTCAAGTACACGATAAACACACCGACAATAAAACCGATCATCGTGTAGCGCAGCCGGGTCGCCCCCATCAAACGACACTCCCTTTCACGCTACTTCCCGAATTTATTTGGCATTTTCATGTTTTTCATCGTACGACTCATTTGTTTGAGCTGCTTTTGATTTAGATTCATCCCCATTGAGCGGGCCATGGCTTGAAGCTGCTTGTCGTCCATTTGCATGTTGGACATTTGTTTTTTCAATAAATAAGTCCCTCCATAAAATCCACCAGCGAGACCGATTAACAATGTAACAATTGGAATTACCCAGTTGTACCAAGCCATCAATACATTACCATCCTCTATACGTAATTATGAACTCTTTTATTGTACCATAGTTGGGCTATCTTCTGTAAATTGTGATTAGAAAACTTGGAAAATGAGAACACTGCCCTCAACAACATCCTTGTCTTAAGCATATTCTAATAGCAAGAGGTGAAACACCATGACTCCAATTGTGATTCTGGACGCTGGACACGGTGGCAGCGATCCAGGCGGAGGTAACAACACGCAATTTACCGAGAAAGATATGAATTTGCAAATATCGCTTTACCAATATAATCGCTTTTTGGCTCTAAATATTCCTGTCGCGATCACACGGACAACCGATGTGACTCTGACAAGTGAGGCTCGGACTGCTCTGGTTCGAAACAGCAGTGCTCGCTACTGCATATCCAACCATATTAACTCAGGTGGCGGCCGGGGCTCCGAGGTCATTTACTCGATTTATGGCTCCCCAACCTTTCCCCAATTGATCCAGGATGCCCTGACAGCGGAAGGGATGCCAAATCGGCGCATTTTTACGCGGACTCTGCCAGATAATCCGCGGCTCGATTACTACTTCATGCACCGGGAGACTGGTAGCGTGGAGACGGTCATCGTCGAGTATGGCTTTGCCGACAATGCGTTGGACGCAAATAAACTACAGCAGGATTGGCGAGATCTCGCGGAAGGGGTAGTCCGGGCATTTTGCACGTACGCTAAACTTCCCTACCAGCCCCCTACGACTCCTACTTCAAATCCAAAACCTACTACAGCACCTACCCTTGCTCCCACCACTTCTCCCGGAAACGGCGCTGACTGGAAGCAGGAAGCCGTCAACTGGCTGTATGATCAAGGCTTTTTAACAGACGAACAATGGCGTCAGCAGCCTGACCAACCTCTGCCGCTCTGGGCACATGCTGTCATCCTGAAGCGTTTATTCGAAAAGCTCAAACCGTAACATCACGTCTTCGTTTAATCATCTGCCTTAAAACGGGTCAGCGGCGTATCCGTTAAACCCGAATAGTTTCTTTTTGCTGGCACACTCACCAATTCGTCCTCTGGATAGCGGTAGGCGGTTAACTTTCCGCCGAACACACATCCTTGGTCGATGTTGATGGTGCCATTTTTTCGTTTTGGTTCTGGATGCGGATCATGTCCCCATACGATGATGGGCGAAGTCACTTTTCGTTCTTTTGCCCATTCTCTGCGGATCGGGCGCCCATCCGGCCCCGTCCCTGCTACATCGCCATATCGGCAAAATGTATAGACCGCAGGCGAATCCATCCCTATGTAATCATCGCGAATCCCCGCATGAACGGCGACCGCTACTATTTTTTCATTTTGTTTGATGATCATGTGCGAAGGAGAAGAAAATAGTAATCTACGGCTCTGCTCACGCAGCAAGGAGGCCTTCTTCGGTCCGTATTCTTGCTGATACAACCGAATCTCCTCTTCTACCTTTTCATCTCCGTGAGCCAATGTCACTGGTCTGCCATCCAGCCAGCGGGCTACTTTCCACCCGTGGTTACTATCTACCATTTCAGCCAGGCCTGTCGTGACATGCTGGTGAAAAAATTGCAGCATTTTGATTGAGTAAGGTCCACGACTCGTGATATCACCGAGGGAAAGGAGCTTTCGGCCGTGGGGATGGCGATATGTACCGTCTGGGGCTCGTTCATATCCCAAGCGTTTGAGCAATTCTATAAATTCGTCGTAACAGCCGTGAACATCCCCAACGATATCCACACCATTGTCAGCCGAAAGCACCTTGGAGCGTGTTTGAGGTCTGTGCCTCATAGCCCGTCCCTCCTTTCCGTAATCTCTCATTCGTTACTTACTATCTTTACCACATCTACGAAAAAAACTCACGGTTTGCATACAAGAAAACGGTTTAAACAAGTAAACGCGCGAAAAAGCCCCTGTTTACTGAGGAGCTATTTGGCGCGTTTACTTATGCATGATGCTATGTGATTAACCTAAGCTATGTGTATGGACGTAAATGGCCGCTTGCGTGCGATCCTCCACGTTCAGCTTGGCAAGAATGTTGCTGACATGAGTCTTGACTGTTTTGATCCCGATAATCAGCTCATCAGCAATTTCTTGGTTGGACTTGCCCTGACCGATCAGCTTCAAAACCTCCAACTCGCGCGGCGTCAGCTGTTCATGTGGATGAGACTCTTGACCGTGACGGAAACGGGCCATGATTTTTCCTGCTACCCTCGATTCCAGAACTGGTTCACCCGCCGCAGCAGAGCGAATTGCTTTTGCAATCTCGGCTGCACGCGAAGTCTTTAACAAGTAGCTGAATGCCCCCGCTTCAATGACCGGATATACCTTTTCGTCATCAATAAAGCTAGTCAAGACAATTACCTTACTGGAAGGGCAGCTTTCACGAATACGTCGAGTAGCTTCCACACCGCCGATGCCTTCCATGACCAAATCCATCAGAACGACATCTGGGAGCAGTTCTTGCGTCATTCGCACGCCTTCTTCCCCACTGCCTGCCTCTGCTACGACTTCAATATCCTCCTCTGTAGACAAATAAGCAGCCAGACCCATCCGAACCATTTCGTGATCATCTACCAGTAGTACCCGAATCACCGAGCCTTCACCCTTCCCGTTCCGTCTGTAACACTATAGGAATACGCACCTCAATTTGCGTCCCCTTCCCAATCGCCGAGTAAATCTCCATGGAGCCTCCAACCTCTGCTACGCGCTCTTGCATGCTGCGCAAACCGTAGGACGTCATTTTCTCCCCATCCGGATCAAAACCAACACCGTCATCCGTTACTCGCAGGCGAACCTGCTCTTGCAGTGTAAATAGCTTCACTGCAATCTGGGTAGCTCTGGCATGCCGCAATGTATTGGACAAGGACTCCTGCAAAATACGGAACAAATGATCCTCAATTCCACTCGGCAAGCCTTCGACGTCTTCGATCTCCCAAGTAAGCTGCATGGTATTTTTACGCGTCAGCTCATCTAAAAGTTCCAGAATAGCTTCCTTCAATGACTTGTTTTGTAACGTAGCCGGGCGAAGGTGCAAGAGCAATGCCCTCATCTCTGCTTGTGCAGCTGCTGCCATCTCTTCGACCAATTCAATCTGTTGGGCTGCACGCTGAGGATTTTTTTCTACAAGCCGCTTCATCGCCGCAGTCGTCATGGCGATGGCGAACAACTGCTGGCTGACCGCGTCATGCAGTTCTCTCGCCAATCTCTGTCGCTCCTCAGTTACTGCTGCATGCTTCAATTGCTCTGCGAGAGCCGCATTGTGGTTCGACAACCGCTGCAAAGATGCTACTTGCTCTTCCCATTGCGAAGCCAAGCGATTAATCTGCCATCCTAATTCGCCGACTTCATCGACGCCCAATTCGGGAACCCGATATGACAGCATCCCGCGTCCAAGCTTCATGGCAGCTTCCCACAGTACACTGAGTCTTTTTTTCAACAAATTACCGATGATATAGGAAATGATCAATGCCACTAAGACACCTGCCGGCAAAGAAACAACAAAAGCAGCAAGCTGAATCAAGCCCTCTGGATCGGTAGGCAGATTGATGCCTATATATTCTGCCAGCCACTTCACGAGGTTGCGGTCGCTAATTATTTCGTTGTACCACCGATGAATCCCGGGGTGATCTTTCCATAAAAAGTATAGCCAAAAGAAACAAATAAACGCGGCAGTAATTGCACTGACGGCCAGTAACATGCCATAGCGCACGTATTGCCACTGAATACTTGCCAATCGCTGTCGACGCATCCGCCAGTACCTCCTAGATGTACTTGACTTTTATATCGCCGACAAGCAGCGAGATATGCAAGTTTACTTTTTGCAATGCTTCATCATACTGATCAGAACGAATCTTAACACTGCGATTGATACCTCCCTGCCGGTGGCTTAGCACCTCCAGGTCACCAATACTCAAGCCTGCCGTTACCGATACAGGAAGATCGATAGGCACATAAATCGTCACATCGCCTACCCAGCCCTCTACGACAAGAAACGCCTCATCCCGCATCAACACTGCCCGAGAAAGATCAATCACAACATCCCCGATTCCATGCCAGACATGCAAGTAACTCAGTTCAAAACGCCCGGAAGTCAGGTGATAATCCCCAATCAGAGAACTGCGGGAATCTTTTGGCAACATGTCGTCAGGTGATGAAGACATGTTTTCGTGATGAGGAATTTTGCCACCAACATGCTTCCATTTGTTCCAGTTGTCTTGCCAAGGGCGTTCCGCTGTTGAAACGTTCACGTCATTCGGGACACTCGCATCACTAGTCAAAATCGTCTCCGCAGCAGATGGGGTCCCACTCTCTCCCAATGGTTGATTCACATAGCGATCTCGTCTGCTGTTCTTGCCCCGAATCAACTGAAAGCCGAAATAAATAAACACGATTGGTACTGCAATCTGGAACAAATCATCAATCCCGACACCAAACCACATGTCCGTCGCGATGATGGTCCCCAGAGAGAATAGAATCCCTCCGCCAATCCGATTTTTATTCCCCCACAAACGAAGGCCAAAATAAATAAGCACCATCGGCCACAAATCAAACAGACCGAACGATATGATACCCAAACTGTCTAACAAAAGACCGATTCCCGTAAAAATAATCAGGACACCAGCCAACATTTTGTGTAAACGGGACAGTTTCACAAAAGTCTCCTCTCTCACGCCCCACGCTGATCGTTTTCACTTTGTCCATTACGACATGTATAGATGAATGCAGGCGGAATGTTCAACAGGGTAAAGTCGATCTTGACCCAGGGAAAACGATCCTGCAACTCAGCTTGGAGTTGTAGCGAATATTGGAATGTAATAAATAGGCCCCCTGGCTTCAGTACAGATTGAACTTCGTCCAGAATTGCTGCCCGCAGCTCTTGTTGAAAGTTGGCGAATGGCAGACCTGAGATAATGACATCTGCACCTGCAAGGTCCTGCTCCTCCAAGTAAGACCTAAGTTTAGTCGCTTCCTCCCTGATAGGAAGATCGGGAAAACGTGATTGAAGCATAGAGCGAAATTGGGAATCTCGTTCCACGAGCACGTACTGTGTGCCGGGATGCAAGCGCTGATAGATCGTTTGGGTAAAAGCCCCTGTACCAGGTCCCAGCTCCAGGATCACATCGGTTGAAGCCCAATCGACGCTTTTCAACATTTGCTCACATAAAAAACGAGAGCTGGGGATGATACTACCGACGCGTCCAGGCTCAGCGATAAACCGCCGCAAAAAGACCAAGAAGTCCTGCAAGAATCGTACCTCCTAGGGGAAAAGCAGCCTGATGTACACAGGCTGCCGAATTGACACACTCTATTCTACACCTTGTCCCCCAGTTCCTGTTGAATTAGGATTGTACTGGTTTGGCTACCGGTGTTTTTACTTCATTAATGGATGCTTTGATGCTGGCAAGTTCTGCATCGAGATCATCCTTTTCCAGCTCAGACAAAGCGTTCTCCCAAGCGCGGTTCGTTTGGCGCCATTGCCCGCTCATTTGCGCTTCTGCTTCCATGCGCATGACTTTCTCTTCCATGCGAGCGAAGCCACGGCCTGCGGACTGATTGCCGATACCGACAACTGCTTGATTGACTTGCTTTTGGGTACGAGCTACTTGTGCACGTGCCATCAGAGTGAACTTTTTCGCACGCATTTTATAGAACTCTTCCTTCAGCTCAGCCAGCTTCTCGCGCATTTGCGTAGCTGACTCGGATGCTGACAGGTAGAGAGTTTCATATTCCGCTGCACGGCCTTCGTACTGCTTCTTGTCAGCGAGTGCTCGACGAGCCAACTCGTCTTCTCCTTCAGTCAAGGCGAGCTTGACTTGGCGATCACGTTTTTCGATCAGAGCATTGGCTTCGTCCAATTGCTGACGGAATTTCTTTTCCAGAGCAACCTGACGGGCAACCGCTACTTCAACTTGTCCGATTTCTACTTCCATGTCACGCATATATTGATTCAGCATTACTACCGGATCTTCCATTGAATCCAATGCATCATTTACCGAAGCTACTGTCAGGTCACGCAAACGTTTAAAGATACTCATTATTTTTTCCTCCTCATCATATCACATCATATTGTTCATCCAAAAGACTCTTGCGACATTGGCGTTACTGTGGGCGTCTTCTTACATCTCTCTCCCAAGTGTCCAGCGTATCTTCCTTTAATACTTTTTGGGCCCATTCACGCTCCCAAGCAGGTGGCGCTTGTTTAGGTTCTTGGCTGGGACGCAGTAAGCGATATCCCAGATAAATCACCCCAATGGCCAGAAGCGCGTGAAACAGTAGGTCAAGCTTGCCAATCAACATCAGGAACCCGAATAGGAAGACCAGGATTCCCCAAAATCGTGAACCGGTTTGTCCCATGATCTTTTTGGCACCGTATATCATGATCACGCCGGGAATGATAAACCCGAGCAAGTCTCCGATATCGATACCAACCAGATCGAGAAGAACCAACCCACCGACTAGCAGCAGAACCAGCCCGAGTAGTACTTTGCCAGACCGTTCGCTCATTACTCGCTTACCTCCATTCGTTTTGCTTGTGGTGCTTGTGGAACGTTATGCCCTTATTGTAGCCCTCGGTATAGGCTTCCCATAACGGGCGTGCGGTTGGTTTTTCCCTCCGTCCTTGGACGGAGACATTTTCCTGCCTTAATCGGACGAGCTCTCTCGCAAGGCAGGAATAAGCCCACGTCGAAAGGCGGCTTGCACTGTCGAACGAAAACGTTACAGCATTTGACGCTATCTTTGTGACGAATATGTGAATGAACAGATAAAAAGAAGGAAAAAAAGGACTGGCGTAGAATCTTCGTAAGAGTGCGTGTAAAAAAACATCGAAAAATAGCCGAATTCCGCTTAGCGGAAACGGGGGAACCACGTTTTTGGGGTGAATGGTTGCTACTCCTAGCAGCCTAGGGCGTCCTTTCGACCGAACCCTTCAGCTAACCTCGTAGGCTCACGAAGGGAGCAGTTTCTTTTGCGCAAGATGGTTTTATCTTTATTTATGGCTGGATTACTTGCTATGGGGGCAGGCGCTGCACAGGCTGCTGAGGAGAATACTCTCCATGAAGTTGTCAGCGACTTGTACGGTACCCCTTACAAATCTTCCGGCTCGTCCAAAAAGGGCTTTGACTGCTCCGGTTTCACACGCTACGTATTTGATGCGTTAGGTGTAGACCTGCCTCACAATTCTGCTTCCCAGTACGAATTAGGTACAGAGGTAGACAGAAAAGATTTGCAACCAGGCGATCTCGTATTCTTCAATACGAACGGTCGCAGCATTTCTCATGTGGGTATCTACATCGGAGACGGCACATTCGTGCACTCGGAATCTGGTCGTGGAGTCGTCAACACCAAGTTGAACGATCCATACTACTGGAGCAAGCGTTATGTAGGCGCCAAGCGTCTCAGTGCTCCTGTTCTAGCGAAAGCAGAAACTCCGAATAAGGAAAAAGCGGTGCAAGCTGCATCGTTGCCGGAAAAACCAGCTAAAAAATAGTCATTCGGCAAAATAATAAAAGCCAGGGACACTACGTCTCTGGCTTTTTCTGACGAAATTTAGTACCTGGTCTAAAGAGGTACCCTCACATATTAGAACAACTTAATAACTTACGGGGTTTCTTCCCCTGATAGGGGCAAAGCATGTTATGATAGACAAGACCCATTCTTTGAATGGTATTCCTTATTAATAGAAGTAACTGGGGGTTGTTCCGGTGAAAGATCACATTTTAATTGTCGATGACAATCTGGAGATTATTGAACTGCTAGAAGACATTTTGGAGAACGAGGGCTTCAGCGTTTCCTCTGCTGAAAGCGGAGAAGATGCACTCTCGTTGCTCAGCCAAGGTGAGCGTCCCAACCTGATCCTTTTGGATATTATGATGCCCAACATGAGTGGCTATGAGCTCTGCTCTCAAATTCGCCGTGAGTGGGATTTGCCTATACTGTTTCTCAGTGCAAAAGGAAAAGCGGTAGATAAGGTAGTCGGCTTTGAAATCGGCGCAGACGATTACATCACGAAGCCTTTTGATACGGAAGAGTTGCTCGCTCGCATTCGTGCCCACCTTCGTCGCTATGAGCGCATTCGCAAGCATACCGAAGAGCAGCCTGAGAAGGAAACAGCCTCTTCTCCGATTACGGTTTTGAAATTTAAGGACTTGGAAATTCATAAAGAAACGTATTCCGTATATGTATGTAACCAAAAGATCGAGCTCTCTACCAAAGAATTTCAACTACTCACCTTCCTCGCAGAAAATGCGGGCATCGTCTTTACAAGAGAGCAAATTTATGACCGTGTTTGGGGATATGGTTATGGCTCGCTCAATACAGTGACGGTCCATATTAAAAACCTCCGTGAGAAGCTGGAAACGGAACGTCAATTCATTAAAACACAATGGGGGACAGGCTACGTTTTTATCGGGGAGAAGCTTTAAATGAGCTTGCGCAATAAAATTTTTCTCTCCTTCATTGCCTTGCTCACACTCAACATTTTGTTGTTTAAATTTGTTTTTCAAGACATTATTGTCGCTCAACTCAAAAATGACCGGCATAATCAGTACCAGGCTGAGAAGGAAGCCGCAGAAAAGGTCATGCTCAATCAACTGCTTCTCGTCAGTAATTTCAAGGACCCAATCGAACGCATGGAGCTTGAGAAGCAGTTGCCAGACGACGTGATGTACCGCATGCTCGTGAAGGATGCCAATGGAAACACTATCTACAGCAAAACATCAAGCGCCTATAATTTAAAAATGCCTTCCCCCTCCTCATCAAGCCGTGGCGATTCTGCTAAGCAAAATGACCTCAAAGTGGTCGCTGAGTACCATTTTCAGCAGGAGCCACCGCGTACAGGGGAGATTGTTGTTTATTTCTACACGGATGATTACGACATGATGGCTACGACAGGGGTTTCCATGATGCTTTGGTTTATTTACGGAAGCATTAGTCTGGTAGGATTGGTTCTGCTCGCTTTGTTCGTTCGCTGGATACTACGGCCGGTTAACGAATTATCGCGCGTCACCCAAGAAATCCAGGAAGGGAAGCGGCTGGTCACATTTACGTATCGATCGCATGATGAATTTGGGCAACTCTTTCGATATTTCGGGGAAATGGTTGATGAGCTTCGCTTAGCGGAAGAAAGACAGGCTGAAATGATTGCTTCGATCGCCCACGACTTCCGTACACCTCTCACCACGATCAAAGGTTATGCCTCATACATCGGCTCTGGTCGCGTGACGGATATGACCAAAATACAGAAACAGATGGGCAAGATCGAGCTAAAAACGACGGACTTGGAAAAGTTGCTGGATGAGCTGCAGGACTTCACCACGCAAAGCTCCGAAGTTCGACTTAGCATTAACCGCATTCATGTCAAAAGCTTCTTGCGAGGAATTATTGAGGACTATTTGCCAAGAATCAAAGAGGCAGGCCTCACGTTTCAATGGAAGCTACGAATCTCCAATGAACTTCACATCGAAGCGGATGAGACTAAGCTGCGCCGTGTCATGGAAAATTTGTTGAACAACGCCATTCACTACAACAAACCGGATGGCTCCATTTACCTTACTTGTGATCAGCGAGAAGGACATGTCCTTTTTACTGTAATCGACAAAGGAGAAGGAATCGCCGCTGAAGACTTGACGAAGATTTTCACCAAGTTTTATCGGGCGGAAAAATCACGAAATCGCAACAGTGGCGGTACAGGCTTAGGCTTAACGATTTGTAAGAGCATCGTCCGGCTTCACGGCGGAGATCTGATGGTAAACAGTGAATTGGGAATGGGAAGCAGTTTCTCCTTCACCATCCCCTTCTTCCACGGGTAGCTTTCTCAAGCTACCCTTACTTTATATAGATTTATTCTCAATTAATTATTTCTTTATATTTTACTTGTAAAATCATTTTTGTAAGCATGTTGCTTTCAGTGATAAATAACCCCCAGTTCGGTATCTGACACAATCGGCGAAACCGTAGTGATAAGATGCCTCTTTTTTTGCCCCCTAACTTCCATTTTTTTCTATCTCTTCTCCAAACGCATCGGCAGTCCGTTCTTGGGACGCAAGGTGACCAACGGCTCGGGCTCCACTGTCTGGTTCGGTTCAGCCAGTCGTAGTCGATATCGCTGTGCAATCGTCGCCAGTAGCAAAGCTGCCTCCATCAAAGCAAAGTTATTCCCAATACAAACACGCGGCCCGCCGCCAAACGGGAAATAAGCATAGGCCGGATTTCTTTTTAAGAGGTCGCTGTCAAAACGCTCTGGAATGAATTCTTCAGCCTGCTCATAATAGCGTGGGTCACGGTGCATGACATATTGGCTCATCATCAGTGTTTCCCCAGGCTTGTACGTGTGACCGCCGATCTCAACCTCATCTACCACTTCCCGGTTAATCGTCCAAGCCGCAGGATAGAGCCTCAGCGTTTCCTGTACAATGAGATTCGTATACTTCAGCTGCGGAAGATCTTCGACTGTCGGCAGCTTATCACACAGCACCGTCGACAGCTCGTCATGTAGCTTTTTCTCCACCTCGGGATGAGTAGCCAGCAAATAGAAAATCCACGACATGGTATTCGCAGTCGTCTCATGGCCAGCTACAAAAATGGTCATGACCTCGTCGCGCACCTGCTCGTCTGTCATTCCCTCCCCATCATCTTCATCACGCGCGGCCAAAAGCATCCCCAACAAGTCCTTGTGCTCTTCTCCTTCGCTATTACGCCGCGCTTCGATCAAGGAGTAGATCGTTTTGTCCAGCAGCTCACTCGACTCCAGGAACTCCCGATTGCTTTTGGTAGGTACGGACAACGGAATATCGATAAAAGAGGAGCCTTTGTTTGCCACATATTTCAAACCGACATCGATGGCATGTCCAATCTGATCGGCGCCTTCCTTGACGGTTTTGCCAAACATCGTCTCCGTAATGATCGCAAGCGTTACTTTCATCATGTCCGAGTGAATATCGCGCAGCTCCCCGGTTTTCCAATCCGACATGAGATCAACTGCTTGCCGGACCATCACGTCTCCGTAGGTGGCGATACGATCTCGATGAAAAGCTGGCTGCATAAGCCGCCGTTGTCGCAAATGCTTTTTTCCTTCACTGGTAAGAATTCCATCTCCTACAACAGCTCGCGCAACCTGTAGTCCTTTCCCTTTTCGAAAATGCGCCTGTTTGCTGACCAAAACCTCTTTGATGTGATCCGGATTCGTTAACAGATAAATATGGCGGGAAGGACCGAAGCGAAAATGGACGACTTCTCCATGCTCTTCTGCCGCTTCGCGGATGAACTGAAGCGGCGATCGGCGAAATGCCATCAAGTTCCCTGAGATTGGAAGACCTTTTGGGCCAGTGGTCGTGATATTCATGCGTCTCCTCCTTTTTACATGCAAAATCCTACCGATAGTATCCGGCACGTTAAGGAGATTATGCGAAAAAAAACCACCCGAACTTCGGGTGGCTGACGAAATCATTTTGTTTATCGTGGAACAGGCTGATCTGTGCGCAACAGACGAGAAGCAATCAGTCGCTCGCGTACCTTGATGCCAATCAGAGATGCCAGAACTGCTTTGACAACCCCTACAATGAGGAAAGGCGTTACACCAAAAGCGACAGCTTTATCCCATGGAATGTCCATGACGTATTTGAGCTGTACTGCACCAAAAGCGAGTGCGACAAACATACCAATGATATTGGCGATGATGGCGTTTTTCAAGGTGAATCTTGTTTTCTCCAAGTAGAGCCCAGTCACATAAGCGGTTGCAATAAACCCAAATATGTACCCGCCGGATTTTCCGACCAATATTTGCAATCCGCCTTTTGCCTCGCTGAATACAGGCAATCCGACTGCACCGAGCAAAACATAAATAACCAAAGCAAGTGTCCCGTATCGTTTTCCCAAAATGGTCGCCGTCAGCCCTACCGCTAACGTCTGCGCGGTAATCGGAATCAACGGCAAAGGAATCGTCACCTGCGACAATACCGCAGTCATTGCAGCAAAGATGGCAGAGAGCAATAGCCATCTCAAGCGTTCGTTTCTCATGCGTACTAGCCTCCGTTTTGTTAACTAAAAATAATATAAGGTTAACAAAATAATAATACGCATCTGCCCTTTTGTAAATCCCCGTTCTGTCCGCTTACCTTTTTGCTTGTTGATCCATGTATAACTGTAGCTTTTGAAGTGACTGAACCGTATGATCGATTAATTCGTTCAAGTCATCGATGTTGCCTTCATCGATTTTCCGATGAAAGTCCAGCGTCACCTGATTGGTTATTTGCTTCGGCGGCCAATCGATTCGATGTTCTTCTAGCTTAGCCGATACTTTCTGCGTAATATACGGTCGCTGCCCCCAGATGTCATTGAGAATCGATGTGATTTCTCTCGCTTCGGCGGGCACATCTCGGTAATTTTCCATCTGCAAGAAAAAATGGATGCAAATCGTACATCCGATATGATCTGTCAATGGCTGCTCTAGCTGCTCGGCTGCAATATCAGCTAAATGAGTACGAAGCTGCATCTCAGCACGGACAGCTGTGGTATGCTCATGTTGATCAGCCAGTTTGAACTCGATCTGAAACTGTCGATGGAACGTAGCCATATCCATGACATCCGAACGGTTCGTAATCATGATTGCCCCTTCGAAGTCCCGGTCGTATACCGCACCTTCCAACACAACCCTGATATTGTCAAAAACAAGCGGATGAAACATCTCGCGCCCTCCTTTTCCCAGGCGTTCCGGCCCTTTCTTTTACAGTATATAGCATGCCTGCTTTCTCCTTGTTTTGCAAGCAGACCGACTTCCCCATGGCGGCGTCTTCAGGAGAATGGTACCATGAGAGTGATCCAACCTTTGAGGTGACAGCCATGTTTTTAATCGGAATTCTAATCGTTGTTGCAATCCTTGGTGAAATTATTCATCGTTTGAATCCATGGAAAAAGCCAGAACCTGCGTATGAGGATCTCGTCGCCCAAATCAAACAGACAGACTGGTACCAGGAGCTTTCTCGTGATCAGGCGTGTCGTTACGTTCTCGACAACGATCCGCATGTCCAAGCCTACTATGCGAGTACGTATGAAGCCAAACGTCTCCTTACACAGGAAGGCTTTCAATTGGGGCTGATTGATTACGTCAAGCAGGAAGCTGCAAAGCACGCCGATAAACCGCGCTGACATGCGAAAAAGCCGTTGTTATGGAACAGCGGCTTTTTCTTTGAATCAAAAAACAGGTATACCTGCCGTGGCTCATGCCCTGTGGTATACCTGCTTCATCCAGTATTTATGCTCGGCTTAGCGTTTTTGATGATAGTATTTGTAAGCGTCAAAGGATGCTTGCTCTTGGCAAGGTGCGCATTCTGTTGCATACGATTCAGCTTGTTCGTGGATCATCTGACCGCAAGCAGCACAGCATTTTGCTTCGAGATTGCGAAAGAAAGAAGTGATCGGCGTCATAATTAAACCCCCCCGTGTGTTATTATCTGTATTGTATTACAACAGCATCTGTTTTATAAAATTTTGTTATAATACATTACGCCGATTTATCTTTCTCTCTCGCTCATTCTCTCTTTATTGCTCCTTTTTTCGCTGTATTCATACATTTTTGTAAATTCCGCATCTGTTGTAACACAACGGCCTAAATCAGCAGATTGAACAAATACGGATCATTCGTAATCTCTACATAGCGGATACCATGCTGCTTCATCCGACTGACTAATGGCTGATAGTCATCCTTGCATTTCATTTCAATGCCAACCAGTGCCGGGCCATTTTCTTTGTTGTTCTTTTTCGTATACTCAAACCGGGTGATATCATCGTGCGGCCCCAATACTTTTTCCATGAACTCTCGCAAGGCTCCGGCACGCTGTGGGAAATTGATAACATAATAGTGCTTCAAGCCCTCATGTAGCAGGGAGCGCTCCTTGATCTCTTGCATCCGATCAATGTCGTTGTTTCCCCCGCTGATGACACACACTACGTTTTTCCCGGCGATTTGATCCCGGTAGTAATCGAGAGCGGCAATCGACAGGGCACCCGCAGGTTCCACGACGATGGCATTGCTGTTATACAACTCCAAAATGGTTGTGCATACCTTGCCTTCTGGGACCAGTACAATGTCATCCAGCAGCTCCTGACAAATACTCATCGTTAGCTGCCCTACTTGCTTGACGGCTGCACCATCGACAAACTTGTCAATTTCATCTAAGGTGACAACATCGTTTTGCTCCAGAGCGGCTTGCATTGAGGCTGCTCCTGCCGGCTCCACGCCAATGATCTGGGTGTTCGGGCTGATGCCTTTTACGTACGTTCCCACACCCGCTGCCAATCCACCACCGCCGATACTCATAAAGACGAAATCAGCCGGTTCCTCCATGTCATTCATAATCTCCAGACCGACTGTTCCTTGTCCAGCTACCACCAATGGATCGTCAAACGGATGAACAAAGGTCCGATCTTCCTGAATGCAATACTTCATCGCCTCTGCAAATGAATCATCGAAGGTGTCCCCGATCAACACAACCTCTACATAGGAGCCGCCAAACAGCTTGACCTGCGATATTTTTTGGCGCGGGGTGGTCGCTGGCATAAAGATCGTGCCCTTGATTTGCAAATGGTTACACGAGTAAGCTACACCCTGCGCATGATTGCCTGCACTCGCACAGACGACACCACGCTCCCGCTCTATTGTGGAAAGATTCCGCATAAAATGATAAGCACCGCGGATTTTGAAGGAACGAACGATCTGCAAGTCTTCTCTTTTCAAATACACGTTGCAGCCGTAGCGCTCAGACAGCACTTTGTTTTTTTGCAAGGGTGTCTTCTCCACTACGTCTTTTAATGCATGATTGGCTACTACGATGTCTTCCACTCTGACCGTATGCATATATATGTTCCTCCCAAATTCCTTCTCTTTTGTAATAAGGACCAGACCAAATCAAAAAGCCCCCGCCCCAACCAGCTAGGCACAAATTACGCACGGCTGGCTGAGGCGAGGGCATCGCGGTACCACTCAGCTTCTCTGTCTTCCTCACGAAAAACAGACTTTGGCAGTTCACTATGAAACTCCCGTCCGATAACGAGGACGAATTCGTTGTCCTATACTCACTGGCTACACAAGCTGATTTTCCAGGACAATGCTCCAAGGTGATTTTCAAAACAGGCTGGCGGCCATTCTTTCAGCACGGGGAACGGCTCTCTGCACGCTGCTTTCTGTTTCTACTCTTCCTTTTCAACGCTCATAGATACGAACTATTCGAATTAGTTAAACATTCTACGCCGAAACCCACTAGTTGTCAATCTTCTTGTCATTTGGCAGGAAAGCAAGGACAAAAAAACGGGTTCCCTTTCGAGCTACTTCACTCAAAACGGTACCCGTTTTTCTCTTCGCTACATCCTATACTGCTTCGTAGATCGCTTCGTAACGCTTGCCGATTTCTTCATCAGTCAAACCAGCTTCACGCAGACGACCAATCAGTGCATTCGCCCAAATCTCAGTGCGCTGTGCCATTTTTGCGTATTTTTTCGCTTCCTTCACTTTGCGTTTGGAGCGATCTTCACCGTTTGACTTGAGGTTGTCGAGGATGAACAGCATGTGCATCGTATCTTCCTCGTTTAGCGTTTCCCAGCTATCGTTTAGAAACGCAGTTACCTTTTTGTAGTAGCCATCAAACTCGTCAAAAGAAATCTCAGTATCCATGTTGAGATATTCTTTCATTTTTTCAAATAGATCTTGCATCTAGCGTCACAACTCCCTCATTATTCTCCGCACTATTATAACAAAAACATAGCTGGACAGGAAGTTTCCATTATCTGTGAGGTTTTTCTGAGGTACCTTCTCGCATACATGCAACGTCTCTCGTAATGCTCTATAATAGGGAAATACTGAATTGCTTGAGGAGAACGGAACAGATGACAACGCATAAAAAAGAACCAGACGCCAGCATCCGTGTCGGCCAGCAAATGACGCTCACGATCAAGAGCTTGGGCATTAATGGCGAAGGGATCGGCTATTTTAAAAGAAAAATCGTTTTCGTAGAGGGTGCCCTCCCTGGCGAGGTCGTCCATGCAGAGGTGACCGAGGCAAGAGAAAAATACGCGACCGCGCGTCTTTTACGAGTCGTTGAAAAATCAACATCTCGCACGCAGCCCCCCTGTCCGGTCTATGCGGAGTGTGGCGGATGCAGCTTGCAGCACATGGATTATGCCGCACAGCTCGCAAGCAAGCAGGAAATCGTCATCGAGTCACTGCGCAAGTACGCTCGACTGAATCAGCCACCAGTCGCCCCTACGATTGGTATGGATAACCCGTGGTCGTATCGAAATAAAGCACAGTTTCAGGTAGGCAAGGAAAAAGGCAAGCTAATCGCTGGACTGTATCAAACAGGCAGCCACAAGCTCGTCAACTTGGAAGGCTGTCAGGTGCAGCATGAAGCGACAACGAAAATCGTCCAAACAGCGAAGCAAATCATCGAGGAGCTCGGGATTCCGATCTACGACGAGAAAAAACGGACGGGCGTCATCCGCACCATCGTAGCTCGTGTTGCTTTTGCTACGGGTGAAACGCAATTAACACTTGTAACGGCTACACCAGAAATTCCACGGGTGAAAGAGCTGCTTTTGGAGCTCCGCACGAGACTGCCAGAACTGGTAGGAATCGCGCAAAACGTAAACAATCAAAAAACGTCACTCGTTTTCGGCGACAAGACAGTATCGTTGTGGGGCAAGGCTTCCATCGCTGAAAAGCTGGGTGAGCTGTCCTTCGACTTGTCTGCTCGTGCCTTCTTCCAATTGAATCCCGAGCAGACACAAAAGCTGTACAAGCAGGTGAAAACCGCGGCTGGACTGACTGGAAAAGAACTCGTGCTCGATTTGTATTGCGGGACAGGGACAATTGGCTTATGGCTCGCTCCTTATGCCCGCGAGGTTCGCGGGATCGAGCTGATTCCTGAGGCTGTCGAGGATGCCAATCGCAATGCAGAGCGTAACCAAGCGGCGAATGCCAGCTTTCACGTGGGGCGTGCCGAGGTCTTGATGCCGAAATGGGCCAAGCAAGGGACTCGACCAGATGTCGTCGTAGTCGACCCGCCGCGGACTGGGCTGGATGATGCGCTGATTCGTTCTTTGTTGGATGTGCTGCCGAAGAAGATTGTGTATGTGTCTTGTAATCCTTCTACGCTGGCGAAGGATGTTGGGAAGCTGATGCAGCGGTATGAGCTTGTGAGTGTGCAGCCGGTGGATATGTTCCCGCATACGGCGCATGTGGAGTCAGTGACGCTCTTGACGTTGAAATAGGTGTTAAAGAAAAGGCTAAATTCCCTTGATTAATGGGAGTTTAGCCTTTCTCATTTGAAATAGTAGATTTCTTTTTTGTCGCTTTTCGGAGGTTTTGGAAATAATTTGGCGAAATAAGGTATTTTGAACTACTTAGCTACAAAATAGTTTCGTTTTTCGGGAGGTAAAAATGGGTAATCAGAAATACATCTCTACAACTGCACTCTCAAAATTGTTACGTGTTTCTACGAGTGATCTTTTTTCATACTTACAAGAAATTGGATGGATGGAAAGAGTTGAAAATGCTTGGACACTAACAAATATCGGTACGAATAAAGGTGGACAATATAAATCAGATTCATTACGGGGAACTTGGGTTGTATGGCCTGACACTATAATTCGAGAACTTGAATCGATGAGAAGCTCAAAAACTACAGATACTAAATATTTAAATGCAACTGTATTGAGTCAGATTCTTAAAGTGTCAAAGTTGCGTATAAATCCAATCCTTTCCGAACTAGGCTGGTTAGAGAGAGCTAGAAAAGGGTGGATATTGACTAATTTAGGTGAAAGTATTGGCGGAAAGCAATTAGAGTATGAAAAAACCGGCATTCCTTATGTAACCTGGCCTGAAAGCATTCTGAATAATAAAAGCCTTATCGAGACGTTTAAACAAATAAATGGAGAATTCTTCGATGAAAGAGACGAAACGCCCAATGAAGTCGATACAAGTTTTCGAGATAAATTTCCAGCAAAGCATAGAGCTGCCGATGGGCACGTTGTAAGATCAAAAGCCGAAATGCTTATTGATAATTGGCTTTATATGTCGGAAATAGTCCATGCCTATGAGAGAAAGTTACCCATTGAAGAAGATGTTTATTGTGATTTTTATCTCCCTGTAGGAAAAGTCTACATTGAATACTGGGGACTTGAAAATGATTCAAAGTATATTGAGAGAAAAAAATCAAAACTAGAAATATATCGGAAATATGGATTTAACCTTATTGAACTTACGGATACAGATATCCAAAACTTAGATGATGTATTTCCTAAGAAATTACTAAGATTTGGAATCCAAGCTTATTAGGTACAAAGAGAATTTCTAGGAGGATACAAATGCTTTATATTTTCATATCTATAGCATTAATAGTCTTGACCTTCATTATTGTATTAGTTAAGAAAAAAGCAATATTTTCAAAAAACGTTCAATTGGAAACACAAGATTTCGATCCTCTAAGTATTGACATTAATCAAATTGACAAAATGGAAGACGGGTCAGAGTTTGAAATGTATCTCTATCGCCTATTTTTAGCACTAGGCTATTCAGGTGTATACAAAACAGTTGGGAGTAGAGATTTCGGTGCCGATCTAGTTTTTAATGATCGTTCTGGAACAAGGAACGTCATCCAAGCTAAACGTTATAGTGAAAATAATCCAATTGGGATTAGTGCCATTCAAGAAGTTTATTCCTCCATGAGATTTTACAAGGCTAAGAAGTCTATCGTAATAGGTACTTCAAGCTTCACTACGTCTTGTGAGACTTTGGCAGGAATAAATCACGTTAAATTGCTAGATCGTCAAGACTTAATTGAAATAATAGCTTTATTCAAGCAGGGAAACTTAAGTAAGGTAAAAGACATAATTGAAGGCGAGCCAAGATTAATCTTAGATTCTTGGTCAGAATACAATGATCACAATCGCGAAATAAAAAAAGATAGAAAGGCTGAAATATTATTACGTAGCAATTAAACACTTCAAATAAACAATAGAAATTTAATAAAGTGTTTTGGGAACTGAAAAAGAAAACTATGCCGGATAAAACAACTATACTAGAGCTAAGACTTTATGATAATGCCGTTGACTTTATAAATAAGAGTATGGAGGTATAATGCTCCCCGTTGTCAAGACACGATTTTTTGAGGAATAAGTTATGTCCTCCTTTTCGTATTCCTTGTGTTTAGGATGCGATTTTTTCGATAGTATGGGCGTAAAATTGATCGGGTTTTGCTTCATTTAGCGATTGATAAGGGCGCTCCTGGTTATGAAATTGGACATAACGAGCTATCTCTCTGAACTCTTAACGAACTTTATCATCAATACACCATCTTGCTGTTCGGCAGAATAACAATTTTCGTTTAAATTTTCAGTCGAATATTGATATTCGAGAATTGCATCTGCCATTTCTTGAGTGAATCTCCCCTTAAAATACGGTATATTTATCTTAGTTCCAACTTGAAAATCTTCATCACAACAATTAATATCAATGTGTTCTATTATCGTTTTAACTGGATCGCTTAAATCAGCCCATTTTAAATTACATTGATTATTCACCACTTTCTTCCTCCTTAAAATTATCTTTTCATTACATCAGAAGTTAAGTCATAGGAGGTGAACCCCTCCTTTTAGACAGTCTACAGAAGTACAAGGCAAGGACAATTACAGGAGTTGTTTCCCCCTACATTTCAAAATTCTCCTTTCTATCAAGCTTTATGAACAGAACTTTTTATATAACAAAAAGAAGTGGGGCTATCACCACTAAAAAAAAGATGATGATAGCCCACGTACTTGAATAAAAAACTATCCAAATTATTTACCACGATGCTTAGCTTTAGCTTTTTGAAGTCTTAATTCTCTTTTTCGTTCCTTCATTTCGTCTCTTTGCTGACGAGTGTATACTTTTTTCTCTTTTTTTCTCTTCTCATGCTCCAATTTCAAAGCCTCTTGAGCTTGACACTCCCCATGCCTAAAGGCGGGGGATTCTTGGGTAGTCACTCCTAGCGGAGTGAATTTTACCAAGCTATCCCTGTGTGTCCCACAGTTTAGTTGACTACGCCAACAATCGAAGTCCTTCTTGCTCGATATTGATCGCAGCGTTTTGGTCACGATCATGTTGTACGCCACAGTGCGGGCATATCCAACTGCGCAAGTTGAGACTTTTCACTTCTTTGTTGCGGTATCCACAGTTTGGAGTGGAGCATAGCTGGCTTGAAGGAAATTGTTTTCCCACAATGGAGACCTTTCTTCCATACCATTCTGCCTTATACTCCAGCATCGTACGAAACATCGACCACGAAGCATCTGCAATGGATTTGGCTAACTTGTGATTTTTGACCATATTTTCCACTTGCAAGTCCTCCAAACAGATTACTTGGCTTTCGTTGATCAGCTTGGTTGACAGCTTATGTAGGAAATCGTTACGGGTATTTGCAATTTTTTCGTGGAGTATAGCTACTTTGGTACGCGCCTTGTTCCGGTTGTTGCTGCCTTTTTTTCTACGAGATTGAATCCGTTGCCACTTCGCCAGTTGTTTTTCATACTTGCGATAGTATTTTGGATTTGCCACCTTCTCACCAGTAGAGAGAATGGCGAAATCCTTGATTCCAAGGTCAACCCCAACTGTTCGTTCTACTTGTGGGAGTAATTTACACTCCGTTTCACACAATACGGATACAAAGTATTTACCTGAAGGATTGCATCTTATCGTAGCTGATAGGATTCGCCCTTCAACTTCTCTGGATTTAGCATACGATACCCATCCCAACTTAGGAAGTTTGATGCGATTCCCTTCTATTTTGATGTTCATCTTGCATGTATAGGATTGCTTTTGGTTCTTCTTGCTCTTGAATTTGGGATAGCCTTTTTTCTCCTTGAAAAACTTTTTGTAGGAGGAATCCAAATCTTTTAAGGTTGATTGCAGGGCAGTGGAGTCCACTTCTTTCAACCATTCGATTTCTTTTTTAAGTTGTGTGAGCAAAGCAGAACAGTCGTTGTAGTTCAACGTTTTGTTTTCTTGTTCGTAAGCATCTTTTCGTTTCGCAAGAAAGTAATTGAATACAAAGCGAGTACATCCAATTGTCTTGTTGATGAGTGTTGCTTGTTCTTTGTTTGGATACAAACGGAATTTGTAGGCCCTATGCAAGTTCAATCATTCCTTTCTTTTTGAGACTCCATGTAGTTCTTAATCACATCGAGTTGCACCGTGCCAACCGTTGCTACAAAGTAGGAGTTTGTCCATAGCGAGGGAAGTCTACTTTTGAGATGTCTAAATTCCATCCGCAACACTCTAGAGGTATAGCCCTTCAAATGTTTTACGACTCGGTGGATTTCGAATTGGGGGTCGCATTTGATGAGCAAATGAACATGATCAGGCATGATTTCCATTTCAACAACTTCCGCACGTAGTTCCACTGCCTTTTCAAGAAACAACTCTTTTAATCGAATGTCTACTGGCTCTTTCAAAACCTTTTTACGATACTTCGGACAGAAAACAACGTGATATTTACAGTCAAATACAACATTGTGGTTACTTTCCACTGATCTAGTCAAAACCATCACTTATGGTTAATTATACTACCCTATTAGATAGAGAAAACATGTCTAACAAGTATCAACAAAAAAGAACTATTTTTGTTTGCTCTTAGCACCCCCCACAGGGGATGCAGAGCAAAGTGCCTTATATCCCCATAGCTAAAGCAAGGGGTTTTACGGCACGAGTGATAAAGATAATTTATCAAGTTATGATATGATAGCGAAGTATTTACCGGTCCTTCATTTCAAAAAGCTTGTCGATACAATTAGAGCTGATAGCATAGACACATACGAAGATAACATAAACTTTCAAGTGAGCAGCGAGGTTTGTGGTGGTATGCTACTTTGTGCTACTTACGGAACAATCTATGCCAATAATGAGCTAGAAGTTACGCATAATTGTTAATAAAAGAGTAACTGCCGTAAATACTGGCAGAAGGCCTTGAGAACATAGGAGGATACATGTCCTGGAGCAAATTGAAGAAACAACTGGAGAGCTTTCTCTGTCCTGCGTTAGATGGAAGGGTCGAATACAGTGCAACCGCTTACCGTTATTTACCTGATAAAGCCGGAATCTGTTATATTGCCGTAGATAAAAAGAACATACTTAATATGAAAGATATAACTAGCACAATTAAATGGTATCAGACGGAGCAAGAAATTAAGAATGATTCAGAAATCCAAATTCCTATCAACGATGAAGAAATGGAAGCAGTCAGAAAAGATACCAAGGGGACCGTTCCGGAGGATCGTCTAAAAGTAATTGCAAGAAATAGAAAAATATCTGAATATGCTAAGGAGCTTTTGTCAGCACAGTCATCATTAAGTAAATCAAATTTTATTGTTGTGGCTAATCAATTTTTATCTACTTCGATAGAGGAAAGCATAGAGAGCAATGATATCTTATTGAATATTCTAGCCTTGGTGGACAGAAGGATTGGAAAAAAGAGGATTTTAAATATGTCCGAGAAGATGAAGTTAAAGCATCCAATTGTGCAGTATTTTTATGAATTACGGCTTAGTACATTATGAACCGAAGACCATGAGTATCTGAATAAAAAAGGAAAGCACCCAAGCGTGAATGCTCTCGTGCTTTCCTATCAAACCAAACTGTTAGGAGGGAAAGTAGCCCTTTTTAAATAATTCGTACCACTGATTCAATTCATCGCCTTCTAATACGCCCAACCTCTCCAAGATATGTCTTGAAAACTCCAATGCACCGCTTCCATTCGCAGTGATGAGATTCTCGTCCCAGATTGACTGACCCTCTACATAATGTTGATCTCCTCTGTAGTTCGGAGCCCCTTCCTTCAAATAAGGTAACGTATTGCCTGTATGTTTATGATTGTCCAAAAATCCGTGATTCCCCAAAAAAGTCGTAGCATCACAGATGGCAGCGACAGGAATATCCTTGCTCACACAATAATCAACTACTACTTTTGCGTGCTGATTCCTTTCTTCTCTCCATCCCGTTCCTCCAGGGATAATTAACATGGCGATATCCACATTCGGATTGAATTCGTTTACGCTATAATCTGGAAGGACCGTTAACCCACCCATCGAAACTTTAGGTTCCTGATCAATGGCGATTGTCTTTACACGATATCCTGTTCCTGGCTTATTCAGCTCTGAACTGACGTAACTTGCCTCCCAATCAGCAAAACCATCCGTAATAAAAATCAACACTTCCTTCAAAGTGATTCCCTCCTTGTAACTTCATGTACAAATGAATTGTAAAACAACTTCACTGACAGTTATGGTCAGGAAAGAAAACGGAAATCACATAAACATCTTGAAGCGATCAAGCCGGAAACAAGAAACGTAATACCATCACGACAATAATCCCTGCGAGAACAGTTACCAATAAACTACGTGTTTTTATCGCAATGAAAAAGGTGGGTATGGCTGCTAAAAGTTCAACATGATTCGTAGAAAAAGAAATATTTTCACCATTTTTAAATATCTCTTGCGCTACTAGAGCAGCCATAACAGATATGGGGACATAGCTTAACCATTTTGTTGCCCACTCTGGCAATTGAAAACGACTCAGTACCATAAGAGGAAGGACTCTAGGAATGAAAGTAACAATAGCTGTTCCTACAATGATCAAAAAAACATCCCATCTTACTTCCATTTTTCCATCACCATCCCTATCGTTGAAGCAAAAATTGTAGCAACAATAACTCCCATACTGCTAGACAACACTGAACTGGCTCCCACAGCAATAACAACTGCGATTATCGCAACAACCACATCACGTGCAATTTTTTTGCGACTTAACATCGAAAGTACCAGAAGTCCAATAAACATCGCTGTCAAAGCAAAATCCAAACCTAATCTTTCAGGATTTGAAATCCATTGTCCCAAGAATGCTCCGGCTATATTG
This sequence comes from Brevibacillus brevis NBRC 100599, assembly GCF_000010165.1. Lineage (NCBI taxonomy): Bacteria > Bacillati > Bacillota > Bacilli > Caryophanales > Paenibacillaceae > Brevibacillus > Brevibacillus brevis. The sequence goes on along the minus strand of NC_012491.1, from coordinate 1,026,658 downwards.
GCTGCGCACCAGTTTAGATAAGCCGTTATATTTAGACCGTGCATCCATTTTTCACTAATGTAATTCTTTTTTGCAGCTTCGTTGATCGCAACACCAAACGACTCATCGGTAAGTAGAGACCCTACCAGCATGTTTCTAAGCGGAGAAAGATGTCGAAAATATGGTGCCAGGGCTGCACTAAGTAAAAGATGCCGAAGATTAACAAAGAAAATGGTAATAATAATGGTAGTAATCGAACTGCTTGCTACCATCATTCCGGCAGCGATAAATTGGGCGGAGCCAGCATAAAGAATTAAACTCATCAGGGCTATTTCCGCTATACTCAAACCCGCTGTCCTTTCGATAACACCAGCAGCAAATCCAATACTTAAATAACCGAGTAACGTAGGGACACAATCCTTTACACCTTGGAGAAAAGTATCCTTATCTCTTGAATCTGCCACCGTTTCGATTTGGTCATTTGCCAGTCCCATTTTATCCCTCCTTCGTCTTATTTACATTCAGGGCGTTATTGTGATAACTACTAGAAAAAAGTGAAAGAAAATACGGTTCAAATTACTTGAACCGTTTTCCGGTAACCACGTGGAACAGGTCAGGATGGTTAATCCAGACAGCTTCGGCTTTCTCGGGGCCAACTTCCTTAACTAATTGCGCAAACATAATGTCGTGCCTGATGTACTCCACTGCTACTAATACAAGTGCTGGGTCTTGTGTTTTTATAGCCCACGCAGCGGTATTTGGAGCAAAATTTGCTATTAATACTTCTTCATTGTCCCGGGAGACAATAGTTAAACGACCACTCATACGTTCCTCTGCTACTTTCGGAGACATGTAATCATGATGAGTGGTTGCCCCCAACTCCGTATCGGGTGCTCCAAACAACATAGAAAATACAGGAACACCTTCTTTTACCCGCTTATCTACGTCCTGTTTAATAAAAGAAATCTGTGGTTGCCAAATCGATAACCATAGCTCTTCTCGGGCTTTGTTTATCATATCGACCATTTCTGTGATAACCAATTCATCGGTACTAATGCGTCGAACTACGTCTACTTGCTGTTCACTTTCTAATGCAGATAGATTTTTTTCAAGATAATCAAATGATTGCTCGAAGGAATTACGTAATCGCGTGATTAATTCTTTTGCTGGCAAAGGAGAGTAGGTAAGAGGTTCAGACGGTACCGTATAAACTGCTCCTTTATCTAACAATTTCCCCAATACCTCATAAATCATGGAACGCGGTACACCCGATCTTTTACTAATTTCATATCCAGTTATGGGAGACTGCTTTAAAAGCCCGATATATGCTTTGCACTCATATTGTGAGAATCCCAATTTCTGAAGCTCTTTATAGATTTCATCCAAAGAAAGCCACCACCTTTCATGCTTACCTTTAGTCTTTCGTGGTTATGATAATAACCTCTACGTTTTATGGTAGTTATTATAATAATCACTAATAATCTCGTCAATCATTTTCATGATACTTTGAGAGAAACCAACGAAAGAAGGGTTATACGATGGATGTAGGGATGGTCATGCAAGAGCTTGAAGCTCTCGGCAAGGAACGAACCAAGAAAATTTATCTATCCAATGGCGCTCACGAACCACTTTTTGGCGTGGCTACAGGCGCTATGAAGCCCATCGCGAGAAAAATCAAGATCAATCAACCCTTGGCTGAGCAGCTCTACGCTACAGGGAACTACGACGCCATGTACTTTGCTGGTGTGATCGCAGACCCAAAAGCAATGACCAAGGCGGATTTTGATCGGTGGATGGATTCCGCTTATTTTTATATGCTGTCCGATTATGTGGTTGCCGTAACCTTATCGGAAGCAGATATTGCCCAAGAAGTTGCCGATCAATGGATCACAAGTGGCGAAGAGCTCAGAATGTCTGCGGGCTGGAGCTGTTACTGCTGGCTTTTGGGTAATCGCCCCGATCATGAATTTTCCGTAACCAAACTTGCCAATATGCTTGAAACTGTGAAAAAAACGATTCACGATGCTCCCGAACGCACGAAATACGCTATGAATCAATTTATTTACACCGTGGGAACCTCCTATTTGCCACTCCACGATAAGGCGGTCGAAATCGCGAAGGAAGTAGGTCCAGTAGAAGTCCAAAAAGACAAAGCAAAAAGCAAGTTCCTAAACGCTTACGATCATATTCAAAAGGCAGTAAGTAAAGATCAGCTTGGCTTCAAACGGAAACATGTGAGGTGTTAACAGCGCGAACAAACTCCTTCTGGAGACCGAGGTCAAAATACATCGACTGCGGGATGTAACCACTCCCCCTTGGTATATTATGGTAGGTAAGCTTCGAAATTAAGATACGAGGAGATGTAATCCGTGAAGACGTTAATCGAATTCAAAAAAGTAACGAAAGAATACAAAATCGGAGAAGTTCCAATCAAGGCGCTTAATGGTGTTGATTTTTCCATAGCGGAGGGAGAATTCGTCGTTATTTTGGGTGCAAGTGGCGCTGGTAAAAGTACGATTTTGAATTTGCTAGGCGGAATGGATACGGCTACCTCAGGTCAAGTATTTGTTGGCGACCAAGAAATCACCACATTCAACGAAAAAAAATTAACGCAATTCCGCGGTGAGAAAGTTGGCTTTGTCTTTCAATTTTATAACTTAATTCCGAATTTAAACGCTCTCGAAAATGTTGAATTTGCCACAGAGGTATGCAAAAACCATCTGGATGCGAAAGAGATTTTACATAAAGTTGGATTACAAAATCGCATGAAGAACTTCCCTTCTCAGCTCTCTGGTGGCGAACAACAAAGAGTTGCAATCGCGAGAGCTGTTGCCAAAAATCCTTTGCTTTTACTTTGTGATGAACCAACCGGAGCATTGGATTATGTAACAGGTAAGTCCGTCTTAAAGCTTCTCCAGGATTTGAACAAAGAAACGAAAAAATGCGTCGTATTGGTCACACATAATTCCGCCATTGCTCCAATGGCTGACAAGGTTATTAAGGTGAAAAGCGGGATGATTGAAAGCCTTACCATTAATCAGGAAAAGCAAAGTGTGGAAGGGATTGAGTGGTGAGCATGAAATTATTTTTAAAAATAGGAAGGGATATCAAACAATCGATCGGGCAATTTATCGCCTTTGTTTTGGTTATCGCAGTAGGAGCCTTTTTCTATGGAGGGCTCGTAACTTATAGCAATAATCTTAGTACTTATACAGAAGGTTATTTTCAAGAACATAACATAAGCGACCTGTATGTATTTTACAATCAAATCTCTCAAAATGATGTCGCTGTTTTAAGTGAAATAGAAGGCATTAAAAAAATAGAAGCACGTTATACCTTTGATGCCACGCAAGCCTTTAAAGGCGAAAAAGCTACATTGAAGATTCATTCCATCCCTGTCAAAAACGAGATTAACACCATTACTCTGATTGAGGGCAAAATCCCGTCCAAAAAGAATGAGATAGTAGTAGATTCGCGTTATGCAAAAGAACATCTTTTTCAAGTCGGTGATGAAATCAGCATTCGTGCGAATGAAAGAAATCTTACATTTACCATTAGCGGTCTGGGTGAGAATGTCGAACATGCCAAAAAGAACGAAATACAAGACCATAAAACCTACGGAGTCGCTTATATAGCCGAAGAGACCCTCTCTGAAATCTTAGGTGCCCTTTCTTATAATGAGATTATGATCGATGCTACAGAAGGTTACGATATAGATAAATTAGGTCAATCCATTAAAGCACAATCCAAGCACCTTCCTTATGTAAATCAAGTCAGGAAAGAACGGACTTTCAGCTATTCGAAAATGAATGAAACGATCCATAACAATAAATTGATGAGTATGGTTATCCCGTTCGTTCTCTTTTTGATTGTCGCCATTATCCTGTTTCTTACCATGTCGAGAATGATTGATTCTCAAAGAAACCAAGTAGGGATTATGAAGGCTTTAGGTGTCAAAAACAGAAGCATCTTGCTTCATTACATGGGATACCCTGTGCTGGCTAGCATCATCGGCTCAATCATTGGTTGTGCGATTGCCGCACTCGTATTTGTTCCATTCGTAACGGCATCGAGTGCAAGAGCCTACTCTCTGCCTGGCATTACATACTCCCTTTCTTTTTACACTTTCATTCCTCCCATTATTTTCTCCAGTGCTTTTGGAATCCTGGCGTGTTACTTAAGTGGTAGAAGCATATTAAAAGAATGTGCAGCTCAGGCTATGCGTCCCAAACCGCCAAAGAAGATGAAAACGCTATTGATAGAAAGAATTCCAGGTATTTGGAGTCATATTTCCTATAGCTACAAACTCATCTTACGAAACATTTTCCTCAATAAACAAAAAGCGATAGCGAGCTCCATTGGTGTTGTTGTAAGCACCGTCTTATTGATCACTGCTTTTGGTACTCAATCTGCCCTGCAAAAAGTAGCGAGTCAAATGGAAGAGGTTTATACGTATGATTTACGAGTAGATTATATGCTAGGAACATCGATTGATACGGTAAAGCTCCCCTCCGGGATAAAAAATGGTTATTCTTTATCCACCTTTCCTGTTGAATTTATAAAAGGTGATGAAAAAGATAATGCCACTCTCGTTGTTACTGAAAAAGAAAACACTCTCATTCATTTCTTTGACGAAAATAATAATCGGATCACGCTAGAAAATAATGGGGTGCTGGTACCGAAATCCTATGCCGACAAATATCATATTTCAGCAGGAGATACGATCCCTATCACGTTCAAAGCTCCAGAGCTTCAAAACAAATCTGTAGATATGAAGGTTTTACATATATCTACGCAGTATTCGAATCCTTCGTTTTATATCACACCAGACTATTTAAAGAGCTTTGGCATAGACTACAGCCCAACCTCGCTTTTCGTTGAAGCAAATAGCTCTGCAGATCTTATAAGTGTTCGTAACTTCTTTGAACAAGACCCTCATGTAGAAACCCTTGCAGATAGAGATGATCTAAAGAAAACCGCGGAATATATTTTGAAACAAAACAATTTCGTATTTATTATGTTTATTGTTTGCGCCGTCATCCTCTCTTTTGGCGCGATATACTCGATCTCTTCCATCAACATTTATGAAAGGAATCGCGAGCTTGCAACCCTTAAGGTATTAGGCTATCAAAAATATAAAATAAACCGACTTATCTTTTTTGAAAACCTGATACTCACTACATTTGCGATCCTTGTAGCTTTACCGATAAGCAGTTACGTTTATTCCGTGATTGTCAAAGCACTATCTAGTACCCATCAACAAATCCCGGATCAATTAACGATTCCTATCCTGTTGGTTTCTGTCTTTCTTGCCTACTTGCTAACGATTCTGTCCAACTTGCTACTTCAAAGAAAAGTAACCAACATCAATATGATTGAATCATTAAAAGGGGTCAACTAAAATTATCGGCCAACTGCTTGTCTTTGCTCCAGTAGATTCAATAAATGTCTGATTTACTAGAAAACATAGATTTATCTGTTTAAATCCCCCTTGGTTTCCATTACACTATATATATGACTAATATTTTACATTCACTAACAGAGGAGGATTCCTATGATTAACAAAAAATCCCTGAGCGCTATGTTCCTAGCTACGATGGTAGCAACAGGAGTCGTAAGCTATACAGTACCTACAGCAGCAGAAGCAAAGATAAGTGAATCTACAAGTCATTTAAATCTTTATCCAGCTGGAGTATTTGCTTACACACCAACACCAGAGGAAGAAGCGCAATGGGGTTACCGATGGGCCTTTTTGGATAAGGAACAGACTCTTAGAAAGTACGTTTATAAAGAACATGCATTGATGCAATACAATCAATATGGACCCGACTCTGATTGGAAAGGCTCCAACAAAGGAGTGTTTGCGTACAAACCAACGCCAGAGGAAGATGCACAATGGGGCTATCGTTGGGCATTTATCGATAAAGAAGGCAAGGTTCGAAAGTTTGTAAAGAAAGAGAATGCTGATTTGATTTATAAGCAGATTTTTGGGTGATTGCAAAAGGACGGAGCTGTCTTCTGACGCTCTGTCCTTATTCGTTTCCACCTCAGCAGAATAGGCCATCATCCGTTTCCGTCCTGTACCTGTCTTCATACGATAAACAAAAACAGGGAGGAAACGAGGAATGCCCAAAAAAGCCTCGCTTTGTAAGCAGTTCTCCAGAATTATCAGGGGGCAATCCGGCTTTGCCGGCGGAAAATGCGTCGCGACCATCAATCGTAATCAAATCAAAGCGACCATTTTGGGGAAAAGATTTCGTGTGACGTCTTCTTTTTCGTTCGAATCCTTGAATCAAAAAACGGGCAAAGCACTCTGTTTAGGGAGAGCTGCGTTCTTGCAGAAAGAAGTCAATCCATTCATTTCAGCCATCCGGAAGCAAGGCATAAGAGTCTCGTCCATCCGTAATGAATGGTTATTCGATCGTCCCCGCTTGATTTATGTAAATATGGAAGCAGTCGATAAACCTCTGGCTTTCGCAAGAAAAGTAAGGAGAGCATTGGATGCCATTCCTTCATGAGATTAGAAAGAAACGAGTCCTCTCTGTCACAGCAGGGAGGATTTTTCGTCTATAGAACTTAACAACTCCATCAGCTATAATGAAAAACAACCAAAAATGGGAACTTTAGCAAAAATCAGCACACACTCATACCTGTTACTAGGAAGGATTGATTCTCTTGGATACACAGATCATCGATATAGGCGTAAACCTGATGCACCGCTCCTTTCAACAAGACCGCGATGAAGTCGTTGCCAGAGCAGAGAAACAAGGAATATCCCCATTAATTTTGACAGGGACAAGCTTGAGAAACAGTATGGATGCCTCCCGATATGCGAGTCGCTCCAAAGGAAAGCTGTACACTACGGCAGGTATTCATCCTCACGATGCAAAAAGCTGTGATGAATCGACGATCAAGAAATTAAGAGAACTCGCATCGCTTCCCCATGTGGTAGCGATTGGAGAGTGCGGGCTGGATTATAACCGTGACTTCTCCCCCCGTGATGTTCAAAGAAAGTGGTTCATCGAACAAATCTCGCTGGCCACAGAACTTCAACTGCCGTTGTTTTTGCATGAACGCGATGCTCATATTGATTTTGTCTCGATTCTCAAAGAGCATCGTCAAACTATCAATCGTGCGGTTGTACACTGCTTTACCGGAACCTCCAAGGAATTGGAAGCCTATTTAGAAATGGACTTCCATATCGGGATTACGGGATGGATTTGTGATGAAAGACGTGGGAAACATCTTCGGGAGCTTGTCAAAAAGATTCCGTTGAATCGTTTGATGATTGAAACGGACGCGCCATTTTTAACTCCTCGTGATTTGCAAGAAAAGCCTGTGGATGGTCGGAATGAGCCCATGTATTTGAGACATATTTTGCACGCGGTCGCGGGGTGTATGGGATTAAGCCCTGAGGAAGTAGCCAGCGGGACTACTAAGACTGCGAAAGAATTTTTCAACGTATAGGTAAGGCGTTTTTTCGGGTAGATCCCTCCCGCACTCGAAACGGCGGCGGTGCGTGATTGGGCTTGACGCTTTGCAAGCAAATTGCTGATAGTCATGGAGCAGAGCTCCGCTTTGCATCGGAGCCGGATAAAGGGACAACAGCTAAACTGGTCTTGCCCACCTACTAAACCTTTACGATAGAACAAAGACACCTGACTGATCTTCCGGGGTGTCTCGTTTTTTTTCATGAAAGTGAAAGATTGTCAGCAGCTACTCCGTCTATACAGTGACAAGGAGGTGGAACACCAGTGGATGATCATTCTGGTGCACGAATTGAGCAATGGTTTCTTACATACAGCCAGGATGTATATCGGTTTCTCGTCTATTACACGGGACGAACAGATATCGACGATCTGGTTCAAGAGACCTTTATTCGTGCCCTCAAAGCTATGCAGGGAACAGAGGTTGAGAATCCCAAAACGTGGCTGTTTGCCATAGCACGTAACGTAGCCATTGATGAAAGACGCAAGGCAAAGCTAATCAGCTGGTTGCCGGATATCTTCTTACAGCATCTCGTGTCGCAGGACAAAACGCCGGAAGAGTCCCTGATGTTAAGCGAAAACAAGCGTCTGCTCTATGAAATGATCAATCAGTTAAAGTCTTCTTATCGGGACGTGTTGATACTCAGAGGGATCAAGGGATTATCGAGCAAGGAGACTGCGGAGGTTTTGGGATGGACAGAAGCCAAGGTCAATCTTACTTTGCATAGAGCAATAAAAGCGATTCAAAACAAAAGGCATGTTTCGATTGCGGAGGTGATGAACGATGCCATCATGTGATGAGCAGATCATTCTGGAAGAATTGAATCAATTCCCCGAGCAAACCCTTTCCCGAGAACGAAGCCAAGCAATATTAGAAGGTGTGCGAGAAGAAGGAGGTAGACTTCAAAAAGTGAACAAACGAAGAATGTACTATGGATGGATGGCAAAAGGGCTAATTACCTGCGGGCTGTTGCTCGGCTTTTTCTGGATGAAACCATTTTCTGCACCAGCAGAATCGACGAGTAGTGCGGCAGCCTTGACTCCTGAAGAACAAATGTATTTTGCGGCTGCTCAAAAAGCCGTACAAGATGCGAGTGGCATTCAGAAGACCTTCCCATTTAGAGAGATTGAGAAAGACGCAGACTCCTATAGTGTACAGGCAAAGGATCATGAAACCAGAGAAGCCATCGTAACTTTTAAGCCTGGTACCACAGAGGTTCTTACCGTCTTTGCGAGATTTGCGATCAACGAATTACCGAAGCCCTATCATACATATGTAGAGACTGCACGAGAAGCATTTAAGGATACGAAACAGCAGGTTACCTTCCAAAAAACCAGTTTTTTCAAAAGCAAGAATCAGGCATATTTCTCCTTTTGGACAGAAGACAAACAGTACGTCATAGTCGATCTCCCCACAAATAAAGTGTCTGATTTCACATTATATTACAACCTAGAAGACGTCGATCAAAAGATCATCTCCATCGCGCAAACAGCCTTGATGCGTTTATCCAATGAAAAGAATCTTTCCTTTACCCAAGCCAAAAAACGTTCAGACGAAAGGGAAGAGAAATGGTTGCTCATTAATAAACAAAAGAAATACGATGTAATGATCGGAGCAAATACAGGTCAAGTGTATAAAGTGAGCTATGAAACAGATAACTATAAAATCAAAGCACTAAATGAAGTCATTCCCGTAACCAAGCCACTTATTCAAGACATTTTTGGCATAGATATCTCTGGGTATACGGCTTACGGCGGCCGGGACTGGGGCGGTTATATTTTGAGAAGTCCGGGGAAACCAAGTTTCTCCATACAGCTTGGAAATTTGGATGTTGGTGATATTAATCGAATTGAAATCGAATAGGCAAAGACAACGTCATTGTCTTGGCTCGGTCATAGCCGAGTAGCAACGGGTTCTATATTACGTATATGGAACCCGTTTTCCTTCCCCATCGTACTTTTGTTAGTCGATCGACAGCTCATTTTCAGCCCCTCATGCATCGCTCGCCAACAAGAAAACCCCTTTAGCTAAAAGGGGTGGGGAATTCATATATGCTTACTTGCACGTATTTCTTCTATTCGGATTCAAAATCAGCGCGTCATCTTCCAGCTCAAACAATTTATCCAATAGCGCATCCATGCCATGCTCCAATTTATATTCCATCTCTTCTTTATACAAAGGAAGTAAGAAATAGGCATGAATCTTGTTTCCGTCTTTGGTAGGAATGACACTGATTTCTTCTGATAGCTGAAACAGAACGACTCCATTTAAACCCGTGCCATCCGCATATGGTTCATATTCCTGATAATTCGGTATCGTATGTCCGTATCCCAACCATGTATTGTAGTGATGGGGAAACCGCGCCAGCATCTTCATCAGTCTGATTGGCCAGTAGTTATTTTCATCCTGTAGTGACTCTTGTGTCAGCTCCCAGGAAGCTGGCAAGAATATCATCAGTTCTGCTCGCTCTATATTCTCTTCCATCTGCTCCTGTATTTCATCCGGGATCGTCATCGGTAAATCACTCATCCCATTCGTATACAGAACCCAAAATGGCTCTTCTTCTGTAGGGCTCATCACATTCACATCAATATGGATCGTATCGGAAATAATTTCGTGAAAAACACTGCTTTCTCTTCCCGCAAATACTGTTTGAAAGTGGTTTCCGATTTCTTCTACATATTCCATTGGAGCTGGGGGTTCATACGTTGCCTGCTGGTCATATGTGTAAATGGTAGTGCCGTCCTTTGACTTTTCTCCGTTGTTCGTACCGCCGAATAGCTTTTTGAAAAAGTTCATCGCTGTTCCTCACCTTCTTATCGTTCAGACGCTTGGTCCTCTCTATTGTATCGGCATGAGATACATCCATGTTTTACCTTATCTATGTATTTCTTGCAAGAGAATTCCGAATCAATTTGCATAAAAAAGAGGGAAGCCTCTCTAGCGCTCCCTCTTTTCGTCTTTCTTATTTCAATTCTGTATAATATCTGATTTCTTCTTTCTCTACCTCGAATCCAACCGATTTGTATAGAGACAAGGCTGATAGATTCGTCGTTTCAACCATGAGATACGCGGATTTCAGCTCATGCGATTTTAGATATTCCAATGCTTTTGCTAGTAAAAACTTCGCAAACCCACGCTTCCTCCAAGGTTCTTGTACGAAAACATCCTCGATTACTCCCTCATCTTCTTCTCGCCATGCCATCGAGCCAGCAACTATCGTATCGTTATGACGAATCACCATCGATGTCCAGAGCGCTTTCCTCTTGTATTCGGACAATCGTTCAAGTCCTAATGGAGCATCCGGCCAAATCGTGGCTTCCACATTCAAGTAATCTTTTTCTTCCTCTGGGCTCTCCATTTTCCAATACGAAAAGTCAAAGTCTTCGTCCAGCGTTAACACGGGAATAGGCTCCAGTAAATCTCGCTTCATCTGATACAAGCTATTCAAATGCTTGTAGCCCATTTGAGTGAAAAATTGGTTGTTCGCGGTTTCGGAAGAATCGTTGCCGACACATAGCATTGTTTGGTACGTTCCTGGCAACGTTTCTTTTAATTGCAGAGCTCTTTGAAGAAGATGCTGATACATCTTTTCTAGCAAATCGGCGTCATTGTCTCGCTCCGGGAGTGTTTTTAGATTCACGAAGATCGAATGCTTGTTTTCTTCTGAACGTCCGGGAGGGATCGTATTTATGATACTGACTTGCCCCTTCGCAATCATTTTTCCATTTTCAAATGCACAATAGACATTACACCAATTTGCTTCTTCACTGACCCACCAAAACGTCGCGTTTTCTTTTGCAGTAACAGCTTGATATAGCTCGCCAAGTAACGGGAAGTCTTCCTTTTGAAAATTCCGAATAATCATATCCGTTGATAATTGACTCACCATTATACCCCTTTCATAATCAGGGAAGATCACGGGTTTGCGGGCTACTTACGCGAGTTCCCCCTCAAAATTTTGCCCTTTGTCAGCATTTGCTCAATCACAATAAACGCCTCCTTTAACAGTTGTTGCCATCCAAATAATCATACCGTGTCCCTTATCAGCTATCAAACCATTTTCCCATCAAGTACAGGATTTAACTTGCGAGAAAATCAAAAATCAAGTAAACTTTATCTCATTTACTCGGGGTATGAAAATTATGGAAGACCCCAACGTGTTCAAGCCATGATCGACCATGCAAACGTGATGGTTGCAGGATGAACATCACGCGAATCTTGATTACCAAAAAGGAGCTTGCTTATGGACTCGAGAATCCCGGAAAGCGTTAGACCTTTACTACACGACTATACGCAACGGCTTATGACAGAACTGCCGAATGTCATCTATGGTGTGTATTTGTATGGTTCTATTGCTCTGTCTGGCTTCGAGGAAGATAACAGTGATATTGATTTTGTGACACTTTTGAATAGAGGGTTAACGAATGCAGAAATAGAAAAGCTCAAGAATATTCATAAGGCTCTTCATAACACCAACCCATTCGCTAAAAGAATGGACGGCATGTATATCCAGCTGGATGACATCGGAAAAACCAATCCATCCTTGGAGCCGTATCCTTACGTTGACAGTGGGACATTTCAATCATCCGGCCACTATGATATCAATCATGTGACGTGGTGGATCCTCAAGCAACGGGGCATTACGGTTATGGGGAAAAGTGTTGAAGCACTACACATCCCTACCCAGTGGTTTGATGTCGGGGAAACGATGAAATACAACAAACATGATTATTGGTCACCGAAAGGAAAAAGCATGATGAAATTCATGCTCGATGAGTGGGTGGAATTCGCCGTTTTCACCTTATGCCGAATCGATTACGCGCTCAACCATGAAGACATTATTCCGAAGAGAAAAGCCGTAGAGCTCGCTCTGCAAGAGCTTCCCAGCGAATGGCATCTCTTACTGCAAGAATCGTTGCGAATACGCTACCAACCAAATGATCCATCTTTATTTTCGAACAGAATTAAGCGGGCAAAGGAAACCCAAAGATTTATTCGCTATATTTGCGAGCCGAAGCTCTAACGCAAAGCCGCTTTGCGTAAAGAAGGAGATTTGCTTATGAAGATCATGGAGCATTTGCACCTTGAGCATTTTAGACAAATGGAACAACTCGAGCTTCAATACTATGATGCTGAATTTATTACACCGTACCAAGAGAGCTACAATTGGTATTTGTTTCGTCCCGATTCGGTCGTTGCGATCGAAGAGAATGGGCGCATCATCGCTTTTATGAACCTGCTTCCCGTCAAACCGCATATTTACCTGCAAATTGCGCAAGGGACGTTTAACGACAGCCTGATGACGACCGCGGATATCGAAGATTTAACTACTTCTCCCGAACAAGTCTATTATTTTTTGTCCTGTGTCGTTGTCGATCAAGCTTATCGAAAAAGCCCTGCCTTGCCCATGATGCTGCATCATTATCTCGATGTACTGGCTCATGTCGAACAGAGTGGCTACCGCATTCAATCGATCATCATGGATACTATCACAGAAGCAGGTAATCGGTTCGCTCAACGCCTTGGCATGAAGCATGTGTGCATAAGCGACCACGACTCTCATATACATGCCTCAGACTATGAGAGCTTCAAACAGCATGTGCACGCGAGTTATCCCATTCTTTCCCGCTAAAGGCTTCGCATCGACTTGGTGCGAAGCCTTTTGGCGTACGCTACGTATACAGTGCTATCCATTCTCGCAGTCTCTCTTTTGCAAAAGCTCTTAATTCCGCTGGCTCCATAACCTCCATATGTCCGATCATATCCAAAATATCGCGACATGCTCTTTCATAGCTGTACAAATTAACCGTCAATTGCTTATACTCTCCCTGCTGCACAGCGGAAATCACCTCCAGCCTCTCTCGCACAGCCGGCTTTTCAGCATGCAACCTGATCACGACAGGAAAATATTCGACTTCACGACAAGCCTGCTTGAACGCCGCCTCCTGATTCGTCCAATAACCTGCCAACGAAAAGCTCTCTGGAATCTCGAATGCCTCCTCCCGTACATGAACAGAAGGAATCCGCTCGCACTTAAATGTTCGAACCTCCTGCGCGTTTTCACAGTAAGCAACGAGATACCACTCCGTTTTTTTCACGACGAGACCGTAGGGACATACCGTGCGTGACGAGCTGCTCCCATCCATTTTGCGATAGGCAATGACGACTTTACTTGATCGCCAAACCGCTGCCCGCAAAACCTCCAGATTCGGTATGACTACTCTCTCTTCCCACCATGGCGTCTCATCGAAATAGAAACGCTTCTTCGCTTTTTCTATATCCGGCCGATAAATCTGCGGCAACGTCTTTTCCAATTTGAGCAAAGCAGACGTTAATTTGTGTCCAGTCTCGGTATCCTGCCCTACATGAATCCCCATCCCGGTCAAATACAAGTGCACGACATCATCGACGTACAGCTGTTTCAGATTGACCGTATATCCTTCCATCAAATAAATTCCACCGCCAGGCCCCGAGGTTGCCGCGATCGGAATCCCTGCTTGGGACAGTGCGTCAATATCCCGATAAATCGAGCGAACAGACGTCTCCAGCGCTATAGCGAGTTCTTTTGCTTTCATTTTTCCCCTTGATTCAATCAGCAGCAAAATCGCAATCAATCGATGCAGTCTCATCTCCAGCCTCCACGACAAAACGACCACTCTATTTTTCAACGCGGCCAAATTGATGACACGATGCTGTCAACAATACAAAGATATCATAGAGCTATCATGATGGGAGGGATGCAGGATGAATATTGCAGTATTAGGAACTGGCTTTGGTGCGTACCATGCACATCTGCTAAAAAAAATGGATGGTGTGGATAGAGTGGTAGTTTTCGGTCGAAATGAATCGAAGCTGCAAAAGCTACAGGAAGAGCTACATGTGGAAATTACAGACCATATTGACGAGATCATGCGCGATCCTACTATCGATGTCGTGGACATTTGCTTACCTTCGCAGCTGCATCGGCAATTCGCAGTAGAAGCACTCGAAAACGGAAAGCATGTATTCTGCGAAACACCGGTTTGTTATACGCTAGACGATGCACAAGCCATGAAACACGCAAGGGACCGATCGGGGAAAAAGCTGTTGGTGAATCAATTTATCAAATTTGACCCGGCGTACGCCTACCTTCGCAGTGCTCAGACAGAAAACAAGTACGGACAGCTCCTCTCCCTCTCGCTCAAAAGAGAAACAGCTCCCTTATGGGGGGATCTGGGCTTGTCCTCCATTACGACCAATCTGATGATCCACGAGCTGGACTTCGTAACATGGCTGTTCGGTCGCAATGCCAGTATGAGCGCATGGGGGGCAGAATCATTGGATAAAAAACAGTCCATCGTCCGCTCGTGTTTTTGTTACCCTGATGCGTATGCTGAAATAGTCGCCTCCTCGCAGATGCCGACCTCGTACCCATTCACTGTTGGTTACGAGGCGTACTTCGAGAAGGCAAAGCTCGTCTTTCAGGAAGCCGACAGCCATGGTCAAACGGAATCTTTCTTATGGGAATACACATCCTCAGGCAAGAATGAGCTCGTTCTCCAACCCGTCAATCCGTATGAAGAGAGCTTGCGGCATGCCATTCAATGCTTTACGGACCATACACAATCGATCATCGATGTTGATCATGCTGTCGAGTCTTTGGAGCTCGCGCTTGCACTACAGAAACAGCTTGTACATCAGTAAAGAACAAACCTCCATGAAGCATCTTTTCATGGAGGTTCGTTGCGGGATTTTTAGTTGATGACCTTACCTGTCGTGGCTTCTATTGCCCATGGCTGTTCTGAATCCCGGCGGATTTGGTAAGCAAGCACTGGCTCCGCCCCTTTTTCTGCTGGCAAGTACACGAGTTCCAGTGGAGCATGTTGCACAAATTGATCAAGTGCCTCTTCCTTGGAGAGCGTTTTTGCTGTCTGATCAATCTGTATCCATGATAAATCCGAAAAGTTGCCCGTAAGCTCGGTAACAAGCCCGCTAGCCAGCTCGACCGACACTTTATAAGGATGCTCCATGACGGGAATCCCGTTGACCTTCGGAACAAAGGTAAACTGAATGGTGCTAGGTGACTCTTGCGACGCTTCCAATGACAGCTCACGAACATCGGTGGGGAGGAACTTCTCCAGGTGGGTTATCGCCAGTGTTTTTGCCTGTTCGTAGGTCATTTCACGTTGGTTCTTACGTTCATTTGCAGCCATCCGTGAAAACCCGAGGAATGCTCCGTCATCTGTCGTCTCAACGGAAACGCCGTTGCCCTGCCCATCGTTCCAAGAGTATGAAATACCACGCGGATTTACACCGATGAATGCTTTTTGTTCCACCTTTATGCCCAACTTGCGTTCAAGCAGCTCTGCCACCTCATTAGAAGTTTTCAGTATGAGTGGTTTTCCTTGTCCCGAAACAGCAACGGACTTTTTCTCTGCTCTCGCTTGGCTGATCAGCGTGCCTGTTTTCGCGTTCACATAAACATCTGATGCTACTACATATTGAAGCCCTGGTTGTTTCTTTCCTGCATAAACGAGGCGAAGCGTACTCCCCAGCTGTTGGGCGGCCTTCTTTTTGTCGATCATCCCGTCCCGATTGGCAGACTGGGATGCTCCCCCACTATCTTCGAGATCAGGGTAAAGAAGCAAGGTCATTTCCCCCGTTTTTGGGGAGATACGGACCGTCGCGCTATTCTCCTGAAGAGGAATGCCGTTGATGATTTTGCGAAAAGCTACTTCTCCTGTTGCCAAATTCGAGTGAATATAATCTACTTCAAACTGTTTGCTCTGTGCTCCCAGCTTCTTTTGCAAATAAGCCTCTGCCTGATGTTCCAATGGTGATTTCTCACGTGTTGTTCTGGGTTGGCTCCTATCTGTTGAGTTCGCTGCAGACTCCTTGGCTACGGACTGCGGCTGTGGAGCATCACGTGTAACCGTTTGGTTCTGAACGATTTTGTTGTCTACCTTTGGGGTAGCTTCCTGCTCCTGCTGTGGCTTGGCCTTGCTTTCAACTGGCAGAGAAGGCGTAGCTGATATGGCGGCTGGAGGTGAGATCGTTGTTTGCCTATCAACAGATGACTTCAGCGGTGAATCATAGCTCAGCCAAACACCCATGAATACGGCTGCTGCAAGAGAACCTGCTCCAGCCACAACTCGCTTGATCTTCGCTGACTGCTGCCTGCGATGCGCCTCACGAATGAGCCTTTCCTTGCCCATCTGCTTCCACACTTGACGAGGTGGGATGCTCTCCTGCCTGACTTGCTTCAGTAATTCGATCACGTGGTTTTCATCTGGCAAACTCATTGGCAATCCTCTCCTCGCAAGCGTCGCCAAGTATTTTCTGCAACGCCTTTAGTCCCCTGTGACAGTCCACTCTCACTTTTGTCTCCGGAATCCCCAAAATCTCGGCTGTTTCCTTGACGCTGTACTCCTTTATGTATCGTAAAATCACAATAATACGCTGATCGGGCTTTAGCTTTTGCAAAGCCCGTTGAATACTATGCATCTCTTCTTTTGTGGCAAGCTCCTCTTCTGGAAGACCCTCCGTAGACTTCATGAGGGCCAACCAGTTGTCTGAGAACAAACGCTGCCACTTTTGCTTACGGTAATGATCAATCGCGACATGCTTGGCGATCGAAAAAAGCCATGTCTTCATTGCGACTCGACCATCATACCTCGGCAGTATTTTTAATAGTCGTGAAAATACTTCCTGCACCATGTCTTCTGCATCTTCTTGTCTGCCAGTAAAGTAGAGCAAGAAGTAGTAGATGTCATCATAGTGAGTCTCGTAAATAACCCCGATTCGTTCCGTTAACTCCCCAGACAACAGGCTTCCCCCTTTCTTACTCGGATTCTCCCTCTTCTCCATAGGTGTAGAACTCCCCGGTTAGCGCATCAATTTCTTCGTTAGAAACGAGTGGAGAAATATAAACGAGCTCGGCGGTGTTTTTATTTTCCTCATCCAAGGAGTAATACAGCTTCATTGGATATTTTTTAAGAAACTTCTTAGCTGCTTCTTCTTTTGTCATGGCGTTATTGATATCTGGCAGCTTGATCGTTTGAGAGACTCTCCAATCTAGTAGTGTCGCTTTTCCGGTGGCTGCATCTACGTGCGCCTGTCGAAGCATACCATCTACCGGATACCCCTGATGAAGCATGGTGAAATCAAATTTGAACAAATTTTGATCGGGCTCATATCGATTAGCAGTGATGACCATTTCTTTATCGGTGAGAGGAAGGAACTCAGACATGGCTTCCACGGCTGCTTTTAGCGCCTGCTCTTCGTTCAGCTTTTTGTCTGCCGCACTTTTCCGCTTTGTATCCAATACTTGATAATTCGTTACCCTTCCTGTCTTGGTTTCGAAGAAGATATTGGCGATGACCTCATCCTCCGTCATCCACAAATAGTTGGTGATTCCAGTTTTCGGATTGCTTTCTTCCTGAAAAGTTGCACGCCCTTTTGTGGGATTGTATCCTGTCTGAGCTGCCAAGAAAGCTGCTGCCTCCTCTTTTGACTTGATGATCGTTTGCTTCGCTTTTGGTTGGAACTGGATGATTCTTTCGTTTTGTTTGGCGGACAGCTCAGCTCCGCGGCTCGCATTGATTCCCTCGTGAGAAGGAGCGTACAAGAACCTGTAGCTTTGCCCATCTGCACTTTGTCCGTAGTAAGGCTTCATAGCAGATGCAAACATCGCTTCAACCTTTTCTTTTGGATGAACCTTATTGGGATCAGCGAATTGAATTTTGCTGATGTCCTGTTCCATTTCCACTGGCTCTGCATACCCGTCGCCTCTTGCCAGATGCTGAATTTGTCCTTCGCTATTGATGGCGAAATTCAGTGTGTCATTGCGGAACGGAATCCCATTTACCCTCTTGCGAAACAAAATGGAAGAATTCCGATTGAAGGCTTCCTCGTCCAACTGATAGTCCGCCATACCCTCGCCATACCATTGCTTCATGAACTCCGTTGCCCTTTTCTTCGCATCTTCTAGAGGGTAAGTAGAAGAAAAACCTCCTTTGCCCGTGATGTGACTAAAAAATTTAACTTCACCTGAATTTTGATCGACATGCATGCTCACAAAGGGAGCTTTCTTTTCCTTCGTTTGATACTTTTTCACTTCAATCCGGGATGTCTCTGCGTTCATCTCCAATTCGGTGATTGGATAGTTCTTTAGATAAGGCACAATTTGAACGAGTCTCTCAACAGACTTTTCGATTTTCCTGATCAGCTTCTCATCGATTGCGCCATCACCTTTGCTCTCCCCCAAAACCGTTACGTTCGATTCTTTTGCCGCCATAGAACTGATCGGTGCGGTTACAGCCAGACTCGCTGTCATGATTGCAAATACGCTTTTCGTCCATTTATTCATGTTTTATCCCTCACTCGCTTCTATTTTTAGGTAGCTGGTATCTCCGATGTTTACTCTCTGACCATTATTCGAATGAGGTCGATTTTTGTTTCAGGATAAATGAAATTTTTCCCATAAAAAAACCGACTCCTTATTTGGAATCGGTTGCAGTCTGGTTAAACCTTATATTTTGCAGGAGCCATCTGCGCAATTGTCGCCGGATTGCTCGTCTTTTTTCTCGTCGTTCTGTACGAATTTCAGAGCAGGAGTTGCGCTTTCTTCTTCCCACACCTGGTTCAATGCGCCCAAAAAGACTTCACCTGGCTGCGCGCCAGAGACTGCATATTTGTTATTAATGACAAAGAACGGTACACCCGTGACACCCAAATCGTTGCCTCTTTGTTTGTCTTCTTGTACTTGCTCTCTGTATTCGTCTCCTGCCAGCATGGCGAGCGTCGCTTCCTTGTCCAAGCCTACCTCAGAAGCAAGCTGTGCCAGCACCTCGTGGTCTCCGAGGTGGAGCGACTCGGTAAAGTACGCCTTCAGCATTCGCTCCTTCATTTCCTTCATTTTTCCATGAGCATGGGCAAAGTGCGTCAAGCGGTGCGCATCGAATGTATTGGTCGGAATCATCGTGTCAAAATGATAGTCGAGACCAACACCTTTTGCCATTTGGGTAACTTGATCATTCATCCCCTTCGCCTGTTCGAGCGGAATGCTATACTTGGCTGCCAGTACTTCATGCATGTCCATATCGGTATCGCGTTCCATCTGCGGGTCGAGCTGGAAGCTGCGATATACGACCTCTACTTGATCCTTATGCGGAAATTGAGACAGCGCTCCTTCCAGACGGCGCTTTCCGATATAGCAAAACGGGCAGGCAAAATCAGACCAAATTTCAATTTTCATGTTCCATCCTCCTCTATATGAACGGTGTTGACCAAAAGACAGCAGACCGCACACTGCAAAATTCGTCGTATGCACATTATACAACAACGTTGGGTACGACTATGCACTTTGGAGGTTGAAAGCTGCACATTTCCCTTAGCGAGTCATGCGAATGATGCGATCACAAATCGTTTCCGCATCTGCTTTGTCATGCGTGACAAGGATCGAAGTCATCTTGGCAGCTCGCAGCATTTGCTTCAAGTCATCGCGTATTTTCGTTTTCAGCTCGGCATCCAGATTACTGAACGGCTCATCCATCAGTAAGATAGCCGGTCTAGGTGCCAGCGCACGCGCAAATGCGACACGCTGCTGCTGTCCCCCGCTCAGCTCATGTGGATAACGCTTGCCATAGCCTTCGAGCTGCACAAGTGCCAGCATCTCTTTCAATCGAACTATACGCTCTGCTTTGGACAATCGATGCAGACCGAACAAGATGTTTTGCTCAACAGTCAAATGCGGAAACAGTGCATAATCCTGAAAAATCATGCCGATCTCGCGTTGCTCTGGCTCCACAAACTGCCCCTGATCGACCAACACCTTTCCATCGATCTGGATGCGTCCGCTCTTCGGGGACTCCAGTCCGGCTATTAAGCGAAGCAATGTACTTTTTCCGCAACCACTATTCCCGAGCAGCCCGACTACTTCCCCCTGCTCCATCTGCAAGGAAAAATCCCGGATAACGCTGCCGTTCCCGCTTGCATAGCCAAACGTCAGGTTTTTCACTTCAAAAAAAGTCATTTTGCCTGTCTCTCTCCTAACCAGTGATAGAAAATAACGGAGACGATCCCCACTGCAATGATACAGAGCGAAGGAATCGCGGCCTGATGAATTTGTTCATCGCTCGCATATTGATAAGCTTTGGTCGCCAGCGTCTCGAAGTTATAGGGACGAAGGAGCAAGGTAAGCGGCAATTCCTTCACGATTTCCATGAACACCAAGATAAAACCAGTGAACACAGCCCCTTTGATTAATGGCAAATCCACCTTGAAAAAGGTTCGTGTCATGCTCATCCCGAGCATACGTGCCGCTTCTGAATAACGGTTTCCCGTCTTCTCAAACCCCGCTTCGACTGCATTAAATCCGACAGCAAGGAAGCGGATGATGTAGGCAAACGTCAGCATGAACAAGGACATGCTGAGTACCAGCTTGTTGGCGCCTAAGCCCAGCCAGCTATAGAAGGAACCCAGTTCTTTATCTACGGACATCACCACCGCCATCACCCCGATGGACAAGACTGCGCCTGGAATGGAATAGCCCATGGAAATCAAGCGCGTCAGTGCCACAGCGAATATCGAGCCTCGGGAGAATCGGATGACATTCGCTACAGTTACGGCGAGCAGCATCAAGATGGTGATTGAGATACAGGAGATGAACAGTGTATTGCTCAAGAGCTTCCAGAAGGTCTCATTCAACACTTCCCCATACGTCCACGTTGCCCAGACAATCAACTGCCCAACAGGGATCACAAATGAAAATGTAACAATAACCAATCCGAAGATTACAGCAGCGAACATCGGGATTCCGCGCAATTTTCTGCGTGTGAGCGGCGTGCTCCTGTTCGTAGGCGAGCTGTATTTTTTCCGCTTACGCACGAGTCGTTCGACGATAAAGATCCCGATAATCAAGGTCATGAGCCAGGCGGACAAACGGATGGCCGATTCTACGTCATACATGCCAAACCACGTCTTGAAAATCGCCGCTGTAAAAGACTGAATCCCAAAATGCTTCGTCACTCCAAAATCATTGAGCACTTCAAATGCCACCAGACTCGCGCCACCCACAATAGCTGCCTGTGACATAGGCAGGACGATGCGAAAAAAGATATGCGCTTGGTTTTTTCCGAGCAATCTGGCATTTTCAATGAACACCGCACTCTGTTTTTCAAGAAAGGTTTTCGTAATCAAATAGACGTACGGGAACAAAAACAGCGTAAATATAAAAATAGCGCCCTTCATCGACATGATGTCAAAGTAGCGTTGATCGAGCGTCAACCCGAATGTTTCACGCAAAGTCGTCTGAATGCTCCCCGTGTAGCTGAGCATGGAGCCGTACGTGTATGCTGCGATATACGGAGGAATCGCCAGCGGTAGTACAAACGCAAATGAAAAAAAGCGACGCAATGGAAAATCGTAAGCAGCGACCAGCCAGGCCAGGGTCACACCTACGATGATCGTACAGGCTCCGGTACCGAGCACGAGCCATAACGATTGCAGCGCGTAGTCCAGCAGCATGTACTCTTGAATATGCTGCCAGTTTTCATTCTGTTTTTGAAAGAGTCCGAAAAAAATATAAAGAGACGGGAGAAGGGCCAAAAAGGCCCCTATCACGCTCAGCGTTACCCACCCGTTCAGTTTTCGTCTCAGGCTTCTACGCAAAAGTGCTCCCGTCATGCTTATTTCCAACCTGCTTGATTTAGCAGTTCTACCGCTTTTTTGTTATACTCGCCGAGCTTAGCAAAGTCGAGCTTTTGCGTTTTGAATTCTCCCCACTCTTTCAAAAGAGCAGGCTTGTCAGCCTCTGCATTGACAGGGAACTCGTAGCTTCCGTTTGTCAGCATCGTTTGAGCCTCTTTCCCTGTGACGAACTCAATCAATTTCACGGCATTGTCCTTGTTTTTCGCGTGCTTGGTCAAACCAATACCACTGATGTTCAAGTGTGTGCCTGTCGTTTCTTGGTTCGGGAAGAAAACGCCGATGTTTTGCGCGACTTTTACTTCCTCTGTATCTTTAGAATTCAGCATTTGTCCAACATAATAGGTGTTCATGATCGCAACGTCACCGACTTTGGCAACGACAGCTTTTGCCTGATCACGGTCTCCACCTTCAGGCTTGCGCGCGAAGTTGTTTACCAGACCCTTTGCCCAATCCAAAGCAGCCTGCTCGCCATTCAGCTCTATAAAAGAAGCAACGAGTGACTGGTTGTACAGATTGGAAGAAGAACGTACCAATACTTTGCCTTTCCATTTATCTGTAGCCAAATCTTCATACGTAGACAGCTGCTCTGGCTTCACGCGATCCTTTGCATAGACGATTA
Source organism: Brevibacillus brevis NBRC 100599 (assembly GCF_000010165.1). Classification (NCBI taxonomy): domain Bacteria; kingdom Bacillati; phylum Bacillota; class Bacilli; order Caryophanales; family Paenibacillaceae; genus Brevibacillus; species Brevibacillus brevis. The sequence goes on along the minus strand of NC_012491.1, from coordinate 1,003,881 downwards.
CACGCGCACGGGTAGCCATACCGATCCATTGATTGTCAGGATCGCGCAGCTCTTTCGGTACGTTTTTCTCTACTTCAGCAGATTGAATCGGTTGCAGAACGCCATTTTGCTTCGCGTAGTTCAGAACACCACCGTCAACCGTGATGAACAAATCCGCCTCGGAGCTCTCTCCTTCACGCTTCAAGCGCTCAACCAGCTCTTCTGCTGTACCCTTCACTTCGTTTACCTTAATGCCTGTTTGCTTGGTAAATTCAGCGAACAGTTTGCTATCAATATCGTAATGGCGCGCAGTAAATACGTTGACGACTTGCTCTGTAGCAGCCGGCTCCTGTGCCTTTGGCGCTTCTGTTTGCGGCTGGGCAGTATTCGCACCGTTTCCGCATGCAGCAAGTATTGGCAGCGTCAGCATCGTACTCAGCATGACAGCCAGCATCGATTTTTTTCTCATTTTGATTCTCCCTCTCTATCGCACTGATTATTGATAATGAATATCATTGCCAATTGACAAGGCTTATTGTAACGAACAAAAATGAGAAAATGCTGTGAAAATAAAAAAACATCCCCAATTATTTTTAGCGAGATGTGGATCGGTTGAAATTCACTGACGAAGCGGCACAAAAACAGTCACAGTCGTGCCTTTCTGCTCCACACTCTGAATCGTTATACTTCCGTTGTAACGTGCCAGCAATCGTTTGGCGATGGCAAGCCCGAGTCCATACCCGCTCTCCCCGCTATTTCTTGCTTTGTCTACCCGATACAATCGGTCCAAGACATACGGCAAGTCCCGCTCGGGTATGCCGATTCCTTCATCAATGATTTCCATACAGGCAACCTTTTCTTGCACCTTGGCCCTCACGCAGATTCTCCTGCTCTCCCCGGAATACTTGACCGCATTATCCAATAGGATCAGTAGCACTTGCTCCAGGTGTTCTTCCGATATGGCTAAGGTTTCTCCGCCCAAAGGACCAAGCTCTTGCTCAATTGTAAATGTCGGCTGAATCATGGCAAATTTCTTGACCATGTGACAGACGGCTCGATCCGGATCATGGAGCGCAACATCCTCTTCTACCTCCACATGCTCCGCTCTCGTCAAGGCGAGCAGCTCCTGCACCAGTCCTTTTAGTCTGGCGAGCTCTTGAACAGATGTTTGCAAGGATTCCTCCAAAACAGCCGGATCATTTTTGCCCCAGCGCCGGAGCATTCCCAGATGCCCTTCGATAATCGCGATCGGCGTCCGCAGCTCATGTGAGGCATCTTCGACGAATTGTCTCTGCTGCAAAAAGGAACGCTCCACCTGATCCATCATTTTATTGAACATTTTCATCAGGGTCGCAATCTCATCCTGATTATCGTGAAACTGCACACGTTCATGGAATCCTTTTTGCCGGACGTTGCTCATCGTTTCATTCATCGATTGCAGGGGCCTAAGTAACTGCCTCGCGAGCAATCTTCCACCCAGACCGCTTATGATCACAGCGGTCAAGCACCCGATTGCCATGACCTGAAAGAGCGCACCACTCAACTGCTCAAACTCTTTCATATTCTTCAGAATCATCACTGTCCCGTTAAATTGAAAGATCGTAAGCGGACTGCTCATGATCAACAGGTCATCACGCACTTCTTGGGTCTGGGTGCGAATCGACTGAACAGGTGGAAGCGGTGGCAGTATGATATCTTGGAAATTTTCCGATACGACAACAATCGGGTTACCCTCTTCGTCCAAAATGCGAATCATCTGGTTTCGTTGATTAATTTTCTCCAAGAAGCTGCGCAGCTCTGTGAGGTCCTCGCCCTCAAAAGATTGCTCTTTTTCCAGCGCGTAGTTGAGGAATTCTCGCATTGTCTGTTGCACAACCTGCTGTTCCTGATTAAACATCCACTTCTCTACAAAAAAATATTGAAAGCTATTATAGCCAATGAATACAACAAAAAGCAGAAGCGACGACCAGAGTGTCAGCTTCCATTTGATCGGGAGCTGTAAAAATCTCGATGGTCCTTTCATTTTCGCATCACATAGCCAATCCCGCGTACAGTCGAGATATAGCTGTCCTCATTGGGGAAATCGATTTTATTGCGCAAATATCGAACGTACACATCGACAACATTGGTCTCGACAGCCGCCTCGAATCCCCACACGGTATCGAGCAGCACGTCACGAGGCAGGACTCGATTGATGTTTTTCATGAACGTCACGAGCAAATCATACTCTCTTTTGGTCAACTCAACAGGTTGATTATTTTTGGTTACGATACGTCCCTCTATTTGGACCACCAGCCCTCTGTGCGCGAGCATGGTTCGGGGGACATTCTCCTGTTCTTCCTGACGGCGAAACACAACGCGAATGCGTGCCAACAGCTCCTCGATCGCGAAGGGCTTCGGAATATAATCATCGGCCCCACTGTCCAAGCCAAAGACGCGGTCCGTAATACTGTCTCTGGCTGTCAGCATAATAATCGGCGTTTTTTTCACGCTGCGTATTTTTTGACAAACCGCAATACCATCAAGCCCCGGAAGCATGACGTCCAATAATATGACATCCCATTCTTCCTGTAAAGCGAGCTTGAGTCCTTTATGTCCATCATGCGCGACTGTAATCGCAAACGATTCGTAGCTAAGCTCCAGTTCAATAAATCGGGCCATATTGATCTCATCTTCTATCAGCAACACTCTTTTCACGTTTTGCCCACCCTTTTTCCCATTCTGGGGAATTCCACCTGATTGTAGATGAAAATAATTATCAGCGTCAATGTTCACGCGGGAAAAGGAACTTCCTCTTCGTTTGGTAAATACTTACTTATGCTCATGTAGAACTTTTTAAAAGGAAGTGGATTCACGTGTACCTCGTGAAAGGAAACCAACAGTTGGCAGGGCAGCTTCTCCATGATAAAAGCGATGTGATGTTTGCAGGTGTGGTCGCAGGCAATCATCCCGGGTTGCTTTGGGTAGATCATCCCGACAGTCGACTCATGCCATCGGCGTTGAAACACTAGAGCCTTATCGTCAAAAAGGCTTGTCTAGTACGCTGGCTTATCAATTGAAAAATCGGCTTCATCAGGAAGCAGCCACTGTGTGGTGGGACTGTATGGATTCGAATATCGCTTCGCAAAAAACGGCTGAAAAGGCTGGCCTGCATCTCTCGCATCGTTATGAAATCGCTTGGTTTTCCTACCCAGCCCAGTAACCATCCGCCCACCACTTACATAGAATATGTCAAACTGGTTCATGAAGTAAGGTGGTGTATAGCATGCACGGATATCAGCCTTATGAATGCCCCTATGAATATGACTTGCAAGCCGTGTCCTCACAACATGGACGGAGAACAGGACAATCCTTTGCCGAAATTCAGGGTGGTCCACTGGCACCGGATCTGCACGGCTACATTGTGTTTACCGATGTCCCCTACGGCACTGACGTGTTCGTGGAAGTCAGTGGTCTCCCCGCTTTCCAGCCGGCCACTGGCAATCAGCCGCAAATCGGGCCATTTGGTTTTCATTTGCATGAGCATGGCATCTGCACGGTAGGAAATCCGAAAGAGCCCTTTACGGCAGCAGGCAGTCATTGGAACCCTACACAACAACCGCATGGCAACCATGTCGGCGACTTCCCCGTGCTGTTTTCCAATGACGGCTATGCACGAATGACTTTTTTCACAAACAAAATCAGTGCAGCCGATGTGGTCGGTAGAAGCGTGATCATCCATCAAAGTCCGGATGATTTCCATTCACAGCCGGCAGGAAATAGCGGAAAACGCCTGGCATGTGGATTGATCTACGCTGGATAGGCTTCACTCGAACAGAAAAAGGGGGCAACTCTGAAAGCTGCCCCCTCGCATTATTGAATTAGCTATCGCCGTAATGTCGACAAATCAAACGCTGGGACAAGCCCTTCCTCGGCTGCACGACCGAGCAACGCCTCTACAGCTGCATAACCATCATTCCCCAAATTTCTCGTAAACTCATTCACATACAAGTTAATATGCGCTTGCGCTACCTCCAGCGATAGCTCTTGGGCATGGGACATGACATATTCTTGTGATGCGGTCGGATTCGCCCATGCATATTCCACAGAGGAGCGCGTCCAATTCGTCAGAGCCTCGATGTCCATTGATTTTTTCGCGATGATGGCACCCAGCGGAATTGGTAAGCTGGTATCAGATTCCCACCAGTTGCCCAAGTCAGTCATAAGCGACAGCCCGTAGTTTTGATACGTAAAACGCGCCTCGTGGATCACGAGTCCTGCATCGATCTTGCCGTCACGTACAGCAGGCATAATCTCATGAAAAGGCATGACGACGATCTCCCCTACACCACCTGGGACATTTTGTGCAGCCCAGAGCCTGAACAGTAAATAAGCTGTGGAGCGCTCACTTGGAACCGCTACACGTTTGTTGGACAGGCGACCTGGATCGTTCGCACTCTCGCCAGAATTTCCTTGGGTCAAAACGAGTGGCCCGCATCCTCTGCCCAGTGCACCGCCGCAAGGGAGCAGTGAGTAATTGTCCATCACCCATGGCAATGCCGCATAGGAGATTTTCATTACTTCAGGGCCTTCTCCCTGTGCAGCAAGTGTATTCGTAATATCGATATCTGCGTACATAATATCGAGCTTTGGCGCTCCCGGAATCAAATCATGTGCCCAGGCATGAAAAACAAAAGTGTCATTCGGACATGGTGAAAATGCAATTTTCATGATAGTACCTCCCGTAGTACAGAGCTTCCCTTTTCCAGAGATTCCAACGCATCTTTTATCCGCCAAGCAGATTTATCCCGCGGTCCAATTGCATTCGATACCGTGCGAATTTCCAGAACAGGTCGTCGGGCAGCCTGGGCAGCAGTCGCAACGCCATACCCCTCCATCGCTTCAGCTAGCGCGTCGGGCATCCGCTGCGCCAAAGCCGCCGCTGTTTCCGCTGTTCCCGTCACGGTGGATAGTGTAAGGACGATGCCTTTTTTGGCAACCAAGCCTGCCGCTTTCATCGAATTGGTCAGCTGTTCCACCAACTCCTGGTCAACACTTACTTTCGCTGATCCAAATCCCAGCTCGTCCACACTGCAAAAGCCCTCAGGGGTTTCTGCCCCTAAATCTGCACAAATAATCTCTGTCGCGACAACCAGTGACCCAATCTCTGCTTGCCCTACGAATCCACCGCATATTCCTGCACAAATGACCAGATCGTAATCCGCGCAAGCAAGCTCTCTGGCTGTACTCGCTGCGGCTGCTGCGGGCCCTACTCCCCCAGCGATGACAGTGAATCGCTCATCTCCTTGAATACCGCGCATCACTGCATCCCGTTCTGCGTCAACGGAGGTCACGACCAGAATGCTTCTATATTGTTGTGACAAAATCATTTGCCCTGTCTCCCTTCAATCGCTTTCCACCTTCCACGTTATCGCTACTTTTCGTTCGTGTAAAGCCGTTTAAAGAGTTTGTCAAAAGACAGGAAAATACTTACAATGAATCCTGTTGTGCATTTTCGCTAGATGAGAGGTGACCGATCATGCTTTATCCACCGAATCCGAACACCCATCCTGACTGGCTCTCCCCCCACTCTTTGGCCTGGTACACGCAGTTGAGCAAAATGACTGGTGAATACGTATACCCATGGCGCTCTACCATTACGGAACCGAATGGCGAGTCACTTTTTATGGAAGAAATTAGTAGACTGGTTCCAAATCAATCCGTTCTCGACATCGGCTGCGGGCACGGTGCATTCACACTGCACTGGAGCCGTTCTGCCAAAGAAATCGTCGGCTTGGATGTGACAGAAAACTTTGTGCAAAACGCCCGTATGCAAACACCCGAAAACGTCTCCTTCGTTGTTACCAATACAAAATATACCCTCCCCTTCCATGACAATACGTTCGATTGCGCCTACAATCGCAAGGGACCTACCTCCGCCTATCCAGATATAGCACGTGTCGTCAAAAGAGGAGGCTCGTTCATCGGATTACATCCGGGCGATCAGTTGTCCGCCGAATTATTCGAATGGTTTCCTCATTTATTTGGTTCACGTCCAGCAGACACTCCGATCCTGCAAAATCTGCAGGAGAGACTCAGACAAGCTACTTTCCAGCGAGTGGATATTCAGACGGTGATTGCCACCGAGTATTTTCAGACCCCACTTGATGTCATTCGTATGCGTTGCTTCGGGCAAAGTCCCACTATTCTCACGTCCGCCATCGAGCAACACATGGACAGTGTTCTGCCGATTTTTGACCATTATGCGACTTCTGATGGTCTGCCCACTACGCATATGTATTACCTTGTTCGGGCGATTGTTTAATTCGTCTTATTAAAAAACCTCCAGCCGTATTTGGCCAGAGGTCGTCACTACCCTTATCCTTTTAGCAAAAAGCTGTTGCCGTCTTCATCCTGAAAAGTCGCATAGGTCCCCCATTGCATCTTGTTCAGTTCTCCTTGAAAAACAACGCCGTTCGCCCGCATCGTTTCGTACGTCTTTTCAACTTCTGTACATTCAAAAACGATCGAGGCTTTTTGTTCCTGCCAGTTGCTCATCATACTTTTCGGATAGAGCACCAAAGCAGTCTGGGCACCTGCTGGTCCTACCTCCAGCCAACTGCTGTTTGGTCCCATCGGGTGCTCTTGCTTGACCTCAAATCCAACCTTCTCTGTCCAGAAAACTTTAGCACGTTGCTGATCTTCTACGTAAACAGCTACCGTTGCCATTTTTGTAATCATAATATCCTCCTTACTAATTCAAGCATTTATCATCCCATTTTAACCGAAAAAAAGTTTACTTATCGCTATCAACAAACCCAAATGTTGACAACAGTTGCACGCAATTTTATATTTAATTACGAAATGTAAGAAACAAAGCATTGAATAAGCTTCTCCCTTTCAATGCATCATGTTAGTGTAAAAACAAGTTGCAGGAGGAATGCAAAGTGGGTAAGGATTTTATTGCAGCCGTAAAAGACAGAAGAACGTACTATGGGATCAGCAAGGAAAACGTTGTATCTGATGAACGTATTAAAGAAATCGTGCAGGAAGCAGTAAAGTACACCCCATCGGCATTCAACTCCCAAAGCGCTCGCGTTGTTGTCCTCTTGGGTGCGGAGCACGATAAGCTGTGGAACATTACCAAGGAAACGCTGCGTAAAATCGTTCCCGCTGAAAATTTTGGAGCCACGGAAGAAAAAATGAACTCCTTCGGTAGCGGCTACGGCACTGTTCTTTTCTTTGAAGACCAAAGCGTCGTCCAAAACCTCATGCAGCAATTCGAAGCGTACAAAGATAATTTCCCGATTTGGTCCGAGCAATCTTCCGGAATGCTTCAGTATGTTGTGTGGACTGCGTTGGAAACCGAGGGCTTCGGTGCTTCCTTGCAGCATTACAATCCACTCATCGATGAAGCAGTCCAACAAACGTGGAAGATCCCTAACGAATGGAAGCTGAGAGCACAAATGCCTTTTGGCAAACCAACCGCTCAACCAGGCGAAAAACAATTCCAGCCGTTGGATGAGAGAGTGAAGTTCTTTTCCTAAGTAACTTTTGTTCCATGTCTGTAATGGACGGCTCAGAATTTCCTATTTGGGCCGTCCTTTCGTGTATTGAGCGATTGCTTTCCTCTGTCGTCTGTGATAGTATTAGCTTAAACAAAAGATTCTTATTTAAAGCGTTCACATATTGTAAAGGGTTTACACTTATGTTTGAACCTTTTACAATGTGTGAATTTTATTTTATATAAATAAAAGTTACATATTCATTTTATTTTGTTGGAGGTAACACCCATGCAAACAGGTACAGTTAAATGGTTCAACGCAGAAAAAGGTTATGGCTTCATCGCAGTTGAAGGCGGAAACGATGTATTCGTTCACTTCAGCGCAATCCAAGGCGACGGTTTCAAAACCCTTGAAGAAGGCCAACGCGTAGAATTCAACGTAGTTGAAGGCAACCGTGGTCCACAAGCTGAGAACGTAACAAAACTGTAAATTACACATAAAGCTGCCCTTGCGAATAACAAGGGTGGCTTTTTTTTCCACATCTTTTTCCTCACATAATTCGTTCTTTGTTCCTAAAGGGCAGTTGACATTAGCCATGCCTCCCCATATAATCTCTTTATAATGCAGAGTAAAGCAACGGCGCTTTCTAGCATAAAATATTCAGAATGTACACAAGGGAATAAACGCGACATGTATTTTCCGTTTATTTTTAACGAGCTATGAAAGCGGTTCCAGTTGGCTGTTATTACCATTACCTGTAAACAAGTTCATAAAAGTAAGCAAAGGCGCTTAGGGTATCACTCATTTATTTAATGAGATCCTAAGTGCTTTTATTGTTTACATCCGCAAAAAGGTGGGATATCCATGGAGCACATTGGAAGCGTCATTATTTACATCATCATGTTATGTGCAGTAATTGGTGCCATTGCCGCGATCCGCAACAGCGATGAGGGTCTCGGTAAGGAGTTCATGGAAGGGATTCACTCAACAGGTTACATCTTCGTTCCTGCCGCCGGTATTATGGCGTCCCTCCCGTACATCTCTTGGTTCGTAGAAAAAGCGGTATCACCCATCTTTAACAAAATTGGAGCAGATCCTGCAATTGCGGCAACTGCGATTCTCGCATCTGACATGGGTGGTTATCAGTTGGCAAACCTCCTGAAGACCTCCACGGAAGGTTGGATTATGGCGATGATCGTCGGTCTGATGGCCGGTGCTACGATCGTGTTCTCCATCCCAATGGGACTTGCTATGTTGGACAAGCGCGATCATAAATACATGGCGCTTGGCGTAATGTCCGGTATTTTGACAGTTCCGATCGGTGCTTTTATCTCCAGTGCCATTCTCGTTTTGACAAATGCAGAGGTTCGCAATGAAATCTCGACGAACGCTGAATCGACTTATGCTTTTGCCATTGGCTTCGGACAGGTACTGCTGAACCTTTCACCAATTTTGTTCTTCGTATTAGCGATTGCTGCTGGTCTGCGCTTCCTGCCAGACTTGATGATTAAAGGCTTCATGATTTTCGGTAAGACAATGGATGCAGCTATCAAGCTCGTACTCGTTTTCTCGATCGTGCAACACTTTACTGGCATCTTCACAAAGATTTTCGGAGCTTGGGGCTTCGATCCGATCATCGCCGATCCAACCGACCAATACCGTGCGTTGGAGACCGCTGGTTACATCGGTATCATGCTCGCAGGTGCGTTCCCAATGGTTTACATGCTGCGTAAATATGCAGCGAAGCCACTCGAAGTATTGGGTAATAAGCTTGGCATGAGCCCTTCAGGTAGTGCAGGCTTGCTCGCAACGAGTGCAAACATCCTGGCGATGTTCCGTCTCATTCGTTCCATGCCGCCTAAAGACAAGGTTATCAACATTTCCTTCGGGGTTTGTTCCGCTTTCTTGCTAGGTGACCACTTGTCCTTCTCGGCAAACTTCCAACCAAACATTATCTTGCCGGTCATGCTCGGTAAATTGGGTGCAGGTATTATCGGGATTGCTTTTGCTTACTGGCTCTCCGTACCGAAAGCCCTTGAACTGGAAAAACAAGATCGTGCTGCTGGAATTATCGGACCAGATGAGTATCTGGATACTCACAACGCTCAAGCTGAAGTTGCAGCAACTAAACAATAAATGCAAAAGAGCGGTCCTTCGTGGGCCGCTCTTTCCTTTACACACCGTTCTTGCTCATCTCCCAAATTTCCAATGCAGATACCGGCTTTTTTGAGCACCCATCCATCGTTAATTCGCGAGCTTCTTTTGACCACAAAAAAGGATAGATTTCGAACATTTCATTGCCTTTTAGCTCGGAAACGTCCTTCTCCCAATCCGTCCAGAAAAATGTCTCATAAAACGTATGGATATCCCCGGTCATTGCCCAGTGCAAAAAGTCGGTATAGCCAATTTCAAGATCCTCCCACGCAAGACTGTCCGGAGCGAAATACCATATACCCCCTACCGAATCCGGAAACATTCCACCATTGATCGCAAAGAATCCCCCTATGACATCGTCTGCTACCAGCAGCATCCCGTTCAAGGCACATTGCTGGTTCCAAGAAGTGATGGAACGCGGCAAATGAGGATGGCCTGACCCTAGAATCCTTAGCCAGCCTTGGTGAATCAGAATCCCGCCTGTTTCAAAAGCAACAGCACCTAGCGTTGACCTCGTCGTCACTTGTAAATCAACAAGCTGTTTTTTCCCTTTCTCCAGTTCAACTGGAAGAAGAGTAATTTTCCGCTCTGATGCTGACTGCCATTTTTTTATTTCATCCATTGCTGAATCCTTTTCGCAGTACAATTCCTCGAAGCTTTTCATTTCAGTCTCCAATCTCGCCAAAATAAACAATAGTTTGGAAGCTGTTAGCTCGCCATGACTGACGGATGAATCCTCAACATCTACCCTTGATGGGCAGCAGCCTGTGGAGAGCAGCACAGATCCCCTTTGCCCGATTCAAGTGCAGACTTCAGGCTACCCAACACATGAGACCAAGCCATTTCGTGCCAGCCCCGAGCCTTTTCCCACTCCTCTCCCTCTTTCCAACCGAAATGCTCGACCAATACTTGCGTTTTCCCCGCTGTTTCAGACAAGGTGACAAGCACATATGTCAAAGCATCCTCGTGATTCATGGTATCTGCGAATTCATCTGGTCCCTTCCATGTAAAGCCCAGGCGCTCCTTCGGTTCAAAATGGGTAATGATGCAACCTTTCGTCCCCATCTGGTCGCGATTGGCTGGGTTGAAGTACAATTCATAGGCTCCGCCCAGGTACGGCTCAATCGTTGCATCAGGCGCAAACCACTGAACTAGCCGTTCCTTTCGTGTCCATGCCCACCAAACCAGCTCTATAGATGATGATACTTCTATCTCCGCTTTCAAGAAACCCATGGAACATCCCCCTAACTATTTTCCTAACAGTTTGAAAATAGCAATTTCTGTATAACCAGTCAATACAGAACACTCGCTATCCTCAACATTCACGCCCGAACGAGATTTCAAGCGTATAAATGAGTCTGAACAAGTCTGAATGGAATATTTTTTACTTAAAAGTGTAATTATGCAGTAATCGCATAAGAATGAATGCTATAATAGTTGAGTAAGTAAAAAATTTCACAATGGGGAGAGGAACGATGGAACAACCACTTGCTAAATCGGCTCATCAGAAATTACCCATTGGAAAATTGCTCAAGAGGGTCTTCGGTATCCTGATTGGTGCTTCCCTGTTTTCGGTAGCGCTCGAGATTTTTCTCGTACCGAACAATATTATCGACGGTGGAATCGTAGGTATCTCGATTATTACCTCGCATCTGTCTGGAATCCCTCTTGGCGTTTTCCTGTTTGTGCTTAACCTGCCCTTCTTGATCATAGGGTACAAGCAAATCGGAAAAACGTTTGCACTATCAACCCTCTTCGGGGTTACGATCATGTCAGTTGGAACGACATTCCTGCACGAAGTCAAAGGGCTAACGGATGATCCCTTGCTTGCGGCTGTTTTTGGCGGCATACTTCTCGGGATTGGTGTAGGACTCGTTCTCCGTTATGGAGGCTCTCTGGACGGTACAGAGATCGTCGCTGTACTGCTTAACAAGAAATCTCCATTCTCCGTTGGTGAGATCGTAATGTTCATGAACTTATTCATTTTGAGCAGTGCCGGATTTGTATTCGGTTGGGATCGCGCGATGTACTCGCTGATCGCCTATTACATTGCATTCAAAATGATCGATCTGACCATCGAAGGCTTCCAGGAGTCGAAAGCCGTATGGATTATTAGCGACAATCACAAGGATTTGGGAGATGCGATTGTTGCTCGTCTGGGCCGTGGCGTTACCTATTTGAATGGTGAGGGCGGCTATACCGGAGACGATAAGAAAGTGATTTTCTGCATCATTACGCGTTTGGAAGAAGCCAAGCTGAAGCTGATCGTGGAAGAAGTGGACCCGAATGCCTTCCTGGCTGTCGGCAATATTCACGATGTGCGCGGTGGGCAGTTTAAGAAGAACGCGATTCATTAAAGGGAAAAAAGTGTACCCTATAGATTGGGCGTTGGGGAACGTCTGTCTATAGGGTATTTTTTGTATGTTAATAATATATGGTAATATTTTCGAAGACTTTCTTTTTTCTATCTAAATTATTGTTTTTTAAAGTTAACATCTCAGCATGGGTAAGATTACGTAATGTTCCCTCATATACAACATTTCCAAAAGTATCACTCGTTGTATAACTGCCTTTTGTACTTTCATCAATAAACATTAATTCTTCATCTTTTACAAAAATCGATGTTTGATTTCCGTTGAAACTAATAAACAAATCTTGTTTTTCTCCGTCACCATTCGGAACCATAATTTATTGTTTTTTCTTTCATGAATCAAACACCTTCTCTTTCAATAATGCCAGAATTCAAAATAAAGTACGATACTCCTATATCTCAAGAAAAAAGGAGGTTTTCTCAGTGAATCAAGCATTCTCGATAGAACGAGTTCCTTTTGAACAGAAGCACGCTCTCAAGCAACTGTTGGAGCTGTATACGTACGACTTCACTGAGTTTGAGCCTTTCGAAGTAGATGACGACGGCTTGTTTGGCTACGACTACTTTGAGAAGTATTGGGTCGAACCAGAGCGCCATCCCTTTTTCATTAAGGTTAATGGTAAGCTGGCTGGTTTTGTCCTCGTCCGCATGCTCACAAGCCCTGATGCAAATTTGCCATCGGTCCACTCCATTGCTGAATTTTTTATCATGAAACGCTACCGTCGGCTTGGGATTGGAAAAGCGGTCTCCCATCAAATCTTCAAAATGTTCCCGGGTGCCTGGGAAGTCTTTCAATTGGAAAACAACATGCCTGCCATCGGCTTTTGGCGGGCGAGCATCTGCGATTACACAGCCAATCACTATGAAGAGCGTCAAGCGGATGGCAAAGTCATACAAACGTTCATTTCGAGACCATAGTAAAAAAAGCCAAGGGACAGCGCAAATCCCTTGGCTTTTTTTCATGAAAACGAACTAGCTGATAACCGCAGGAAAGGTCATCACGACAGCCGTTCCGCTACCCAGCTTACTGTCCACCGTAATCTCTCCCCCGTGCGCCAAAACGAGCTGCTTGGCTATCGCCATACCCAGCCCCGTCCCACTGGTATTCTCTCCTGTATGCCCACCTCGGTAGTATCTTTCGAACAGATTGGCCAGTGTCGTCTCATCCATGCCTGGACCATTATCCGCGATTTTGACCACAAACTGATCGGCTGCAATCGATTGTACCTCTACAAGCACATGTGTACCGGCCGGGGTATACTTGATCGCGTTTGTCAAAATGTTGACGATGATGCGGCGAAACCAGATTGGATCGACCTCGGCCGTTATCGATGGGACATTCGCCGAAAACTCGATATCATGCAAAGACGAGCTCGGATCGTTTACCATATCCACCACAATCCTGCGAATGGTTTCTACGATCGCGACAGGTTGTTTGACCATCGGCAAAGCTTGATTCTTGAGTCGATAGGTCAAATTCAAATCTTCAATCAGCCCGTTCATGTAGTCTGACTTTTCCCGAATCGTCTTCCCAAATTCGCTGACTTCTTTTCTATCCCACTCATACTGTTCCGACTCTAAAAAGGTAGCATAACCGTAAATCGAGCTCAGCGGTGTCTTGAGATCATGGGATAGCCCTGTAATCCATTCCTCTCGCGTCTGCTCGATCTCTTGCTGAAGCTTTTCGTTGGAGCGCAAGGTTTCACTCAGATGCCGGAGAGCGTCAAATACGTCCTTGAAAACACGAAATGACTTCTTTTCCTTCCCTCGCCAATTCCTTCCGATTGGTTTCCCCTTTTTTCCGATTGGCTCCTCATAGCGGCCTTGGGCCAGTCTGTCCAGCCAATTCACCATATGCAAGAGCGGCTTGCCTACCCGCCACGCATACCAGCTACCTGCAAATAAAACGACCAGGATCAAAAGAATACCGATCTGAAGGAACGTTTCCTTGACCATGGCATCCTCAGACGTTTCTTGGACACCAGACTGATAGGTTGGATTCGGTGTGCCCACTACGTAGGTCAAGTTGCTCTTCGTGTCATATCGACTCGTGATGCGGACAGGAACATTTTTAGTGGTCTCGCTGTTCTGAAGAGCCTCCGTCATGTCTAACTGGGCAGTAGCGTTCGGGTGATTCCATTGATGGATGAGCTTCCCCGTACGATCGTATACCAAGTACCATGCCTTTTCTTGGGAAAAGCTTTCGTTCAACTCGTCCCATGTCTCCTTGCTCGTTCCCGTTTTTTTTGCGATCAGGCGCTGCATCATTTCTTTTTCGGGAGCGGGTGTTCCATAGAGGATGATCATGTTTTCGTCAGATTGGCTTATAACCCAGTGCGTGACGTGATAGCGAGAAGCATCACGGTCTTCTACATAACTAATCCACTCTCCTGGCCTGAATTGACTGGGAACGTCAGCAGGTGTCCGATAGTTGTACAGTATTTTTCCGTGCTTGTCGATAATCTGCAACCAGCCTTGATGTCTCGCCACGCTCTTCTCAATTTCCGGATCAACGCGGATTCGCTTCTCCTCATACTCTATCTTCAATGTCAAATCGGATGCATCCAGCCAGGACAAATCGCTGGACAACTGCTCGTTCATAATGCGCCAGCCTAACCCCAGCATCGCGAAAATCAGAAATAGCAGCAAGACGAGGAGAAAACCGAACAGTTGCCGGACATATTGAAAAATCAGCTTGTTCCGCAAATTCATGACTGTCTTGCCGGACTAACCAGCTTGTAGCCCAGCCCTCTCACCGTGACCAAGAGCTTTGGCTGTCCCGGGTTTTCTTCTATGCGCTGACGCAGCTTGTGAATATGCACCATGACTGTATTTTCGTCAAACATCCCGTACTCGTCTTTCCATACATGATCGTAAATTTGTTCTTTCGTAAATACCCGGTTCGGATACTGGCAGAAAAAGACGAGCAATGAAAATACTTGCGCCGGGCAGTCCACTCGCTCTCCGTTCACGAACAGCTCGGCTGCCTCCACATTTACTTGAAAACGTCCAAAATCATAGCGCTTTTCTTCCTGCGATGGAGCAGAGCCCCCCAAGGTTCTGCGCAGATGAGCCTTCATCCGGGCAACGACCTCTAATGGATGAAATGGCTTCGTTATGTAATCATCCGCTCCATAGGCAAATCCGCTTAATTTATCAAAATCGGTACCTTTTGCTGTCAGAAAAAAAATCGGTGCCTTCGTTCGCTGTCGCACTGCTCCGCACAGCTCAAACCCACTTTTATCAGGCAGCATGACATCCAGAATCAACAAGTCGTATGTCTTCTCTTCCACGAGACGAATCGCCTCTGCTGCTGTCGTGCATGTATCGATCTGGACAAAGCCTTCCTTTTTCAGCACCGTTTGGAGCATCTGCAAAATCGCTTCTTCATCATCTACCAGCAAGATTCTTGCTTCTTTCTCCATATCCGTTCCCTCCCTTGCTGTCATACATTCTACCATGAGAAACGACGCCAATAAAAAAGATAAGGAAATGGTAAGGTAGTGTTTTAGTAGGGGAAAGGTCTGGCTATTATGATGAAGGAGAAAGGAGCGGATTCACCTATGTGGGCTATTTGCCAACACGAATTTTTTCGGTTGTTTAAAAGTATCAAATCGTTAATTACCGTTGCCTTTATTGTCGGCATCTCGTACTTGGTTTCTGACCTCGTCAATCAGGCAGCAAGTCTTCTCCCAGAACAGGAGCTGGCGCAGGGACATGCGCTTGGTATTTTTGCACTTATCATGCTGTTCGGGCCCTTGTTTGTATTCAGCCTGTCTCATGATGTCATAAATCGTGAGCTAGCGGGCAGGACAATTCGCTTTCTCGTCACCCGGACTTCACGCAATCAGATTATTTTAGGGAAATTTCTCGGAGTGGCGTTCTTTTGGTTAACCTGCATGATTATTACGTTTGGCGTAGTTTTCGCCACCGTGCAAACGTTTGACGCGAAGACCTTTTATCTATGCGTATCTCTGCTTATCTACTGCATCTCGCTGGCACTGCTGCTCTCGCTCGTGATACCTCGCCCCAGCTACACGATGTTTTTGGGAATCGTGATTGCACTGATTTTGCCAGGTATCGGACTATGGAGCACCTTCTCTAGTCACCCAGCAGCACCATGGATTAAATATTTGACACCCTTTTCATTCATGGAAAAAGGCGGCGCTTGGACCGGCTTCATTTGGCTCTATGCAGCAGCTTTCCTGATCGCTTCTATGTACTTATTCCGACGGAGGGATTGTTAATGGCAATGATCGAGACCATACAGTTGAACAAGCGCTTTGGCAATCGCACGGTCGTGAATGACGTCAGTCTTACTGTGCACAGTGGGGAGATTTTCGGATTCCTCGGTCGAAACGGCGCAGGAAAATCGACCTTTATCAATATGCTGACAGGTATTCTGATTCCGACAGCGGGTACCATTCGTATGTTCGGAGAAGAGGCCCATACAGAAGGATGGAAAAAACGAATTGGCGTACTGCCAGATTACTCCACCTTCTACGACCATTTATCTCCTGCGGAGCACCTGCACTATTTCGCTCGGGTAAAAGGCGTCACACTCACAAAGGAAGACTGTATACGCATCCTGACAGCCGTTGAGCTTGAGGAGCATGCATCCCGCAAAGCCAAAACGTTTTCCTTCGGGATGAAAAAGAAGCTGGGCATTGCCCAAGCCTTAGTTGGTGACCCGGAGCTCATCTTCCTTGATGAACCTACTTCTGGCGTAGACGTCGAATCAGCCCTGCATATTCAAAATTTGCTACGCAAGCTCCATCAACAAGGAAAAACGATCTTCATGACCTCGCACAATTTGAATGAAGTTGAGAAAATCTGTACCCGCATCGCCATCATGAAAAGCGGAAAGATCCGTTCACTCGGCACTCTCGATGAGCTGCAAGCTGCCCATCAGGCATGGCGATCTGTGAACGTACGTCACTCGGCTTTTATTACAGAGGATTCTGTAAACCTGCGCACCTTTATCGAGTCCCTCGGGCGCAATACGATTTGGGAAGATGGTCGTCTCTCGATTCAGGTTGATGACGATCAAAAAGTGGCAACCCTCGTTCGTGCTCTTGTTCAGGCACGCGTGGATATTTATGGCGTGAACGTTGAAGTCCCTTCGCTCGAACGAATTTTTATGGGGGAAGAGTCTCATGATGCTTAATCTCGTTTTTGTCCTGCTCCTATCCGGGATGCTGCTTTTCAACATCTCGATAGGAAAAAGCATGACTATCGGAAGTATGTCAATTACGATTGGCCTGATTGTCCTCAATCTCATCTTTTTCATCACAAAGTACAGGAAGAGTCAGCATGAAAAAATGGAAGATCAGGTTAGTCGATACGAACGATAATCAGGTTCATGTAAATGGGGGAAGATTCGCATGACAAGTAGGTTTCTGGATTTTGCCGTTATCCTGACAGGGGTTTTGCTGTATAGAATCTTTTGGGGAGATAGCCTTAAACCAGAAGTTATCGGGATTTTAATTGGGCTGATTATTGTTTCTCTCATCCTTTTCATGAGAAAGCAGTACGCAAAACGCTAGGAGCAAAAAGAGCAAGAAAATATGTAGAAAAAAAGCAGCTTGATTGCCACCGAAAACAGCCTGCAAGCTATGCGGCTATGGGGCAATAGGCTGCTTTTTTCTACAAGATTGCCAAAAGCTGATCCAGTCGTTCAATGACAGCGAGTGGCTGATGCTCTGAAGTAGGCTTTTTCCCTCGTGGATTGATCCAGACAGCTGAGAAGCCTGCGTCCATCGCGCCTGCTACATCTGCCTCCCACGTATCTCCGACGAACAACACCTGCTTGCTCTCAACTCCGAGTTTTTCACGAACATGTTCATATATACGTAGATCTGGCTTATGATGTCCGATGATTTCGGAGAGAAACACCCGCTCCCGTGGAAAATAAGCAGACAATCCCAACCTCTCCAGCTTGATAAATGCCATATCGACAGGACCATTCGTAACAATCCCTAGTTTATGCTCTTCTGCCAACCTCGCAATGGTAGACTGAACAGTGGGATCTGGCTGGACTGCGTCCATACATGCCACCTGATAGGCGCGTTGAAAATCGTCGACCTGCTCCACTTCAATCTGTCGGTTACAATCAGCCATAGCTCGCTGAAAACGCAACCTCCTGTATTGCGTAAAATCGTAGCGCTTAGCAATAACATCGATCCACAAATCATCTCCGTGGCGCCGCAGAGCTTCAAGGAATTTCTCTTGGTCGAGTTCTGCTGTAAGTGCATGGCTCGCAATCGTCTGCCGCATCCCTTTCTCCCAGCAAGCTGAAAAATCGAAGAGAGTGTCGTCGAGATCAAATAGGATTGTTGTAAATTTGGACATGGCTGAGTGGCGTCCCCTTCCTTTTTTCTTGCTGTTTTCATTGTGCATATGACTCTGTCTTTTGTTATGATCATTGTAACGGAAAAAGGAGGTGGAAACATGTCTAACGAAAAACTGGATATTTTAGTAGAGGGTATGAATGAGTTGCGTCTGATTGCTCATGCCCTCATAGATCGGCAGGACGAATTGGATGCCAAGATGGACGCTTTAACCATGGAAGTTCACCAGCTAAAAGCCGATGTTACCGAACTAAAGCAGGATGTCGCCATGTTGAAGCAAGATGTTGCCGAATTAAAGCAAGATGTTGCCATGCTGAAGCAAGATGTTGCTGAGTTAAAGGAAGGTCAAGATCGCCATGAGCGTATCTTGGAGACATTGGCGCTGCGTGCTCTCGAATGGAATAATTTCCGCCTCGACTTCATTCGCAAATCATCCTGATGCCTTTAGCTTTTAGGCAAATCCACAAGCAATGCCTCTTTCAACTCAACTGGTAAAGAAATAGATTGGCGTGTATTCGCATCGATCATGACCATTGTCACATCGGCGTCCGCCACTAATACATCTGCAGCGTTGTACAGCTCCTGGCGGATGACGAAGCTTTTTTCACCCACCTTGACCACCGTAGTAATCGCCGTTACCTCTTCACGCATTTTCAATTCTTTGCGGTAGTTAATGTTTATATTGGCCACTACCGGCATGATGGCCCGTCGCCTCAATTCGTCCAGCGTAAATCCTTGCTCCCATATCCATTCAAAACGCGCCCACTCCATGTACTCCAAATACTTGGCATTGTTCACATGTCCGATTACGTCAATATCAGTTGAACGCACAGTTAGATGATAGCGATGAGCCATCTTTCTCACTCCTTGTTTTTCTTTAGTATAACGAATTCAAGTTGCTGAGTGAACATTCATTCAAAATATTCCGAATGGTCATGCTGTTCTTTCCGGATCTTTTTCCTATAATATAAATAAACACTAGAAAGGAAGATTCGATGTTCGAACAAGAACTTTTGCCGACCTTGCAAACTGCTCGCTCCCGGTATCAGGATGCACTCGTCGAATTGGTTGAAGCCGAGCTTGGCTGGAAGCTGGCTCCGGGCTCTAATTCCATCGGATTTTTGATTCATCACATCGCGGAAGTCGAATATCGATTCTGTATGATGTTTTTCGGAAGAGCAATCCCGTCCGACATCACTCTCACTACCATTGGACCTGTGAAGGATGAAGGAAACTTTACCGACTTGTCTGCCTTGCTTGCTTTCAAAGATACTGCCTACCATCACTTGCTGGATTCTCTGGCTGCCCTGCCAAAAGACGCGTGGGACATCCCATGTGAAGCACCGATTGCCACATTGACTCCCCGTCAGGCACTTGGTCGACTGATCTATCATATGGGCTACCACGGCGGGCAGATTGGACTTATCCGCAAGTACGGAGGACCTCAATGAGTCTCATTTTGACAGGTGAGCGGCTCATCATTCGCGAATTGCTGCGCGAGGATTTACCCGACTTACTCGCCACCTACAACAGCAATCCAAAGTACAATCAGCTTCGAAACGGCACGAGCACAGTAAGTCTTGCTGAACTGGAAGCCGAATATGACGCTACCATAAGCATACCTTCCGGGCATTGGCTCGCTATTACTCGTGAAGGTACGATCATTGGAGTCATCCATATCGTCCTCTCCAGTGTAAACGATCCAAAAAGCTGGATTAGTCTTTTGCTTTTGCATGCCGATTATCAGCAACAGGGCTTTGGAAAAGAGGCAGTGACACTCATGGAATCCTACTGCATCCACCATGGCAGTGAGCATGTTCATCACGGTGTCATTGCGCATAATGAACCTGCTCTTCTTTTCTGGGGGAAGCTTGGCTATGAGCAGTATCGTCAGGTGGAGGCACCAGTCGGTCGTCTGACACAACCGGTGCTGCTGGTAGCCAAGTGGCTACCCCGTACAAATTAAGGAGGTGAAAGATATGAACCGTCGCCTTTTTGAAAATGATGTGCCCACCCTCCTCTCCTAGTCGGTGAGGAAGTGGTTCTCTTACTGCCTCCCGGCTACGGAATAACGCTCGAACGATTGATTCATTATTCCGGGAGGGACTTGTTATGTCACAATCACAATGGAAGCAAATGTTTTTAGGGGCTGTCTGCCTGACTCTCGCTGCAGCGATCTGGGGCGGTGTTTATGTCGTCAGCAAGGTCGTGTTGGAAGTGATTCCACCGTTCACGCTATTGATTTTGCGTTTTTGCATTGCTTTAGTCGTGCTGGCGGCATTTATCGTTGCTCGCAAGGAGCGTGTCGCGAAAAAAGATTACCCTTTGCTGATGGCCATCTCCTTTGTCGGGGTCACGATCTCAATCGCCGCACAATTTCTCGGTACCAAGCTGTCTACTGCCCATATGGGTGCTTTGATTACCTCCGCATCGCCTGCCTTTATTGCCATTTTTGCGGTCTGGCTATTAAAGGAGCGCATCCATCTGAAGCAAGCAGCGGGTATCTTGTTAGCGACGATTGGTGTCATCATCGTCATTGGTGTTCCTGATCAAGCTGACGCTCAGTCTTCCCTCGCAGGAAACCTGATTTTGTTCCTAGCAGCGATTAGCTGGGGATTGTATACCGTTCTCAGCAAAAAGGCAACGCAGCGCTATTCATCCCTGCTCGTCACTACCTACGTAGCATTGTTTGGCATCATCTTTACGAGTCCACTCATGTTTTGGGAGCTGTCTGTCACACCCGTCTCCTGGCAATTTGGTTGGGACATCTGGGCAGGCGTCCTCTATATCGGCATGATTTCTACCGCAGGTGCTTTTTATTTGTGGAACAAAGGCTTCGAGCTGATGCCCGCAGGGAGTGGGGCCGGGTTCTTTTTTGTACAGCCCATTGTTGGTGCATTTTTAGGCTGGCTGTTGCTGCATGAACATTTGGGTATTGGCTTTTTCGCTGGTGGCTCATTTATTTTCATCGGTGTCGCCTTGTCCACTTTGCGTACCAAAAATAAACGTGGATCGATGGAGGAACATCCTTTCCCCCATTCCAACGAGAAGCAAGGCTAAAATCGTGTTTGCTTACATGCTACGAGGGCTTCCCAATCGTTGGGAAGCCCTCGTTTTTTTAAGCTATGGACGAAAATATTGCCGTACACTTCCTTTTTCGAAAGATAGCTCTACTTCAGCAAATGCCCCATTTATAAACGTGATTTGTGGCGGCATATGCCCACAATCTATGTCGTAGAGGACAGGGACTTGCAGCTCTTCAGCCAGTTCCTGATAGACGTCTTCCACAGTGTAGCCGTCCACCGTCTGATTCGCTGGACTGCGCCCAAACATGATCCCCGCACAATGGTCGAACCATCCGGCCAGCTTCATTTGTACCAATGATCTGCGCAGATCAGTCGTTGAAAGCTCACAGTTTTCCAAATACCAGATGATCGCTTCATTCCCGATCTGTTCTTTTTGAAACGTTTGCACGTCCCCATACGGTGTGCCGATCACATGCCGAATGATATCGATACAGCCGCCAAGTAGCCGTCCCTGCATATTTACGTGGGGAGTAGTCTCTGTAGTTTTCCATACAGTCGGTTCCGTCAGGTGAAAGATATGCGGGGAAGGATTCGTATGCTGCCATTCCTTTTGATACATCGGAGAAGAGTACTGCAAGACTGACTCGCCCTTTTGCGTTGACAGAACTGTTTCCCACATAGCCGTCGTCTCATCCATATCTGCTCCACGCAAATCTATCAGATTCGTCCCATGGGCCGTAGCCATCCCCGTTTTTAATGTAATCGCGAGCAACAGCACACTCACATCCGAATAGCCTAACACCCATTTTGGTTGCATGGCATCAAAATCAAGCTTGTCTAAAATCTCAATCAGCAACTCGCCACCCCAAGGAGGAATGATGATATCGACGTCTTCCTCTTGCATCAGGGAGTTGAATTCGGCTGCGCGGTTAATGGCAGGAGCTGACTTGGCTTTTTCCTGTGTCCAGACTGTATCTTTGCAAACGATGGAATACCCCCTGCTCTCCATACGACTGCATGCCAACCTGATTAGTTCATGCAAATACTCTGGTACACCTGATGATGGTGCAGTTACCCCTATAGTAGCGCCCTTTTTCAACGATGGATACGTGATCATGCTTCTCCCTCCCGCTATGTATGATTTTGGATAATCATACCACATGCCACCAAAGTATTTTCCAGACGTAGGCCGAAGGGTAGACTGGAACTGCTTTTCTTAGACAAAAAAAAAGACGACCTATAGTCGTCATCAAAGTATATAAAACGGGAGGGAAGTAGAGGAGTTCAGACGAACGTGTTTCCTGTTCGTGAATGATTACTTCTTGCTAGCGTCAGTCGTTGTAGACTGTCCAGCGGAACTGCTGTTGTCGGTTCCGACAGCACCAGATGATCCAGTGCTGGTACCTGCATCAGATTTCGCATCTGTCGCAGGTGCTTCCGTAGACGAACCTGTGCCCGTCGATGCATCAGAGCTGTTCGCTGAAGCATCCGGAGTAGACTGATCTTGCGAAACCGAGCTATTGGTCGATTGTCCGCTATCAGAAGTGGAGGAGCCCGGAGCGGTTTCGCTTGTCGTGCCCTCCTGTTGTGTCGCCGGTTCAGGTGTTCCTGTTGTGTTAGAGCAGGCAACCAAGCTGCCAGACAGGAGTAATGCGACAGTGGCAATGGAGAACCACTTTTTGTTCATGTTCATTCCCCTTTCATTCCTTGGCTTCGTGACCTTCTCGCTGTCACACCTATATCGTAACGGGCAAAGATAACCATTCTGTAAGGAAAGTAGGAAAAAACGATGATCAAAATATGAAGAAAGTATGACCATGATCATTTTGAACAGATTCATTTTGAGCGGATCATGATTTAGTTCTCCGGCTTAATCCTAGGAAGCCATATCGTAAAAGTACTACCCTTCCCAGGCGAGCTCTCCACTCTGCATTTGCCATCATGCAGCTCTACCAGCTCTTTTACAATGGCGAGTCCAAGTCCTGTTCCTTTATTGTTCTTGGAACGTCCCCGATCTACTTTGAAAAAACGCTCCCAGATGCGGTCCAGGTCATCTGCTGCAATTCCCATTCCAGTATCGATCACTTGAATCTGTACGTATTCTCCATCCAGCGAAGCACGCATGCGGATTTCACCAGCAGACGTAAACTTGAGTGCATTCTTCACCAGATTTTTTAGAATTTGCGCGATCCTGTCTTTATCGGCATAAATTCGCGGAAGCTCGTCCTCTACCTCTACTCCCATGTGAAGCCCTTTTTCCTCTGCTTCTTGATGGAAGGAAAAAGCAACCCGATTCATGACATCTGCCACATCGACAGGGAACTTGACCAGATTTACTTCATTGTTCTCCAGCTTCATCAAGTCCATCAGGTCATCCACCAAGCGATTCACTTGCATCGTTTCGGTGTACATCACGGCGTAATACTTCTGTCGCGCCTCCTCCTCCTCTACCAAGCCATCCTGCAACGCCTCGAGGAAACCTTGGATCGCCGTGAGAGGCGTGCGCAATTCATGAGAGACATTCGCCAAAAAATCATTGCGAACTTGCTCCAAATGATGACGCTCCTGCTCTACCTTCTCCAGCTTCTGTGCCATCGTATTGATCGTTTGCGCCAAGTCGCTGATCTCGTCCGACGTATCGACCTGGACGCGCTCTGCATAATTCCCTCGACCAATTTCAGCCGCTGTTCTCTCAATGGTTCGCAATGGGCGGGAGATTGACCATGACAAATACGAAACCATGATCGTAGAAAGCAGCACCCCGAACAAGGTCGCCCACAGAATCGACTCGCGCATTTGACCAAAGGTTTTCTCAATTCCTTCAATCGGCGCGTGCAAAATAATTCCGCCGTAGACATTTTCGCCCTCGCCCCATGGGACGGAGACCGACAACATCGGATCATCCAGACCTTCGATTTGCAGCTCGGTAACCGCGCTTTTTCCCTTCAGCACGTTGTCCGCGATAGAAACTGCCACGGACTTACCCGTAAACATCTCATCCTTCATTGAAGTCGCGACAATTTTTCCTTTTGTATCAAATAACCAGATGCGGGTATCAAATGACTCGTCCAGCATTGCCAGCTTGTCCAAGAGCCGTTTGTTTACTTCATTGCTGTTATGGATAGCGGTATTTACTTTTTTGGCCATCCGCAAAAGCTCTTCTTCTTTGGCGTTGTAAATATACTCCTTCGTAAAAAAGGAGAGAACAATCCCTGTAATCCCCAACCCTACCAAAACGGTAGCCAAAAAGCTGACCAGCAGTCTGCGGTAGATACTTTTCGACATGCCTAGCATCAGCTATCCACCCCAAACTTGTAGCCGATCCCCCAAACCGTTTGAATGCAATCATACGGGAGCTTATCTAAACGCTGTCTGATCTTTTTAATATGAACATCGATCGTTCGAACATCGCCAAAATAATCAAATCCCCACACCTGTTCCAGCAATTGCTCCCGCGACCATACACTTCCTGGCGATTTGACAAGTTGAACAAGCAGATCAAACTCCTTCGGGCGAAAGCTGACTTTTTCCCCGGCAACGATCACTTCCCGTTTATCCAGATCTATCGTCAATTGCTCAAAAACAAAGGTTCGAAGCGCTGCCTCGTCTTCTACTTTTGGCTTTGGCTGCAATCTGCGCATAATCGCGCGGATACGCGCAACGATTTCACGTGGACTAAACGGCTTCGTCACGTAATCATCCGCTCCGAGCTCCAAGCCGAGAACACGGTCAAACTCCTCATCCTTTGCCGTCAGCATAATGATCGGCGTATCCCACTTTTTGCGGATTTCCCGGCATGCTTCAAAGCCATCCAACTGCGGCATCATGACATCGAGAATGACCACATCCGGCTGTTCCTTTTCCATCATCTCAAGAGCTTCTCGTCCATCTGTTGCTGCGATGAGCTCGATTTGTTGTTTTTCAAAATAAAGGCGTATAATTTCGCGTACGTTTGGATCGTCATCGGCAACCAAGACTTTCATCGTGGACATAGCCAATAACCTCCCTTCTTTCAAAACGACATAAAATGAAACATGCCGTTCAGACAATTTACGTTTTTCCATGGTAACATAGATCACCCATGTTGTGGACGGGTAGAAGTCCTATCCAGCTGGTAATAGCAGGACAAAATGGTTTGGAACAATAAAAAAGCGAGTGGACCTAAAGCCCACCCGCTCTTCATTCTTTACTTCGTTTCTCTTACAATCGGAACACTTCGCGTGAGACTAGCCCACAACAACCCTATCAGTGCGCCTGCAATAGCTGGGACCAGCCATCCAATTCCAACTTTGTACAGCGGCAATTGTTCCAGGATTGGCGTCAGCGAGTCGATAGACAATCCAAGCTGGGAAGCTCCATCCAACAGACTAATGACAGCCGTTGCTGTGATTGCACCGACATAGACCGAGCGATGTCCATTGAACATCCGATGACAAAACGTCAGCAGCATCAGCACGATAGCCAGCGGATAAATCGCCATCAAGACAGGAACGGAGAAGGTAATCAACTGTGTCAAGCCTACGTTTGCTACCGCAGCACTGAACACAGACAAAATTACCGCCATGTTCTTGTAAGAGATGCTAGGAATCCGACTGGAGAAAAATTGACTGCACGCAGTGACAAGCCCGACAGAAGTCGTGAGGCAAGCAAGCGTAACGGCTGCTCCCAGCAGTAGTGAGCCTAATGGACCGAACAGTTGATGCACGACCCCTGTCAAAATTTGTCCACCATTTTCCGATTTCGCAATCGAAACACTCGTCGCTCCCAAATAGCTGAGGGCAAGGTAGACGAGTCCAAGTCCGGTAGCGGCGAGAATTGCTGCTTTGATCGTAGACCACATCACTTTTTTGCGATCGATGATGCCTCTATCTTGAACAGCCGTTGTTACTACCAGACCAAATACCATCGCAGCTAATGCATCCAGCGTCAGATAGCCTTCGACAAAGCCTTTGAAGAATGCTGTATCCTGATAGGAGCCTATCGGTTGTCCCACCTCACCCATTGGAGAAATGAGCGATTTGACAAACATCAGGCCAATGATGATCAAAAGAGCAGGTGTCAAGACTTTACCAATTCGATCCACCAGCTTGCTCGGGTTCAGACTCAACCAGAAGGTGATGGCAAAATAGACGACCGTGGTCACAAAAAGCGGTACCCAACTGCCTTTCATCGATTCTGGCAAAAACGGCAACACGCCCATTTCAAAGGTTACTGTACCTGTCCGCGGAATCGCCATGAATGGACCAATCGACAGATAAACAATAAACGTGAACACGACTGCAAACATCGGATGGACTCTTGACGCCATCGTTTGCAAGTTACCTCCCGCCAAGCCTACCGCGATGATGCCTAGTAAAGGCAGACCTACACCCGTAATCAAAAAGCCGCCCATCGCGATCCAAACATTATCTCCTGCAGCTTGTCCTAGCGCTGGCGGAAAAATCATATTCCCTGCTCCAAAGAATAGGGCAAACAGCATTAAACCAATTGTAATTGTTTCTTTCGTGGAAAGTTCTTTCATATGAATCCTCTCAATATTGTTTAATAAAATAAAATTTTCATTAGTATAACTTAAAATTAACTCACTATTCAACCTTTAATTTTTTAAAATTATTGAACTTTTGTCAAAAATGAAAGTTCTTACAGGTCAAACATCTCTTTTCTCTTGATCGCCCCCACAGCTTCCCATACGTACAGACAATAGATACTGCGCCATGGAGCCCACTTTTCCCCTAGTTTGCGAATATCGTTTTCATTCGGCTTCGTTTCCATCCCATAGAGGTGCACAATTCCATTTCGCAAACCGATGTCAGCAGCAGGCAACAAGTCTGGACGTCCCATTCCAAACATGAGTAGGCACTCTACTGTCCACCGCCCAATTCCTCGTAGCGAAGTGAGGTACGTAATGATTTCCTCATCCTCCATTGTCCATAGTCTTTCCAAATCTACCGTTTCATTCACAATGGCACGCGCGAAATCGATGATATACTCTGCTTTTCGCTGACTAAATTGCAGAGAGCGCAAATCCTCCACAGTCAATCTCGCTACCGAGTCAGGTGTCGGAAAAGCAATGATGCCCTCGCCGTTTTGGTTTTCTACTGGGTCGCCTGCAAGTGTAACCAGCCTCTCGGTCAAATTGGCTGCAAAGGTCAGATTGATCTGCTGCCCGATGATCGTCTTGACCATACATTGAAACAAATCAGCATCCAGCATAGGACGAAGACCGCGAAACCGCTCAGTCAGGATGGCGAGCTCACCCTCCTCCCTCATCTGCTCGTAAATAACGGATAGCTCCAAATCGGCACTAAAAGTACGGCGAATCATTTTTTCTAGCAGCTGTTGGTCTGACGTGGACAAAATCGCTTGTGTCCCATAACGCAATGCCGGTTCTTCCAAGCTACCCATAAATTGCATATGGACCAGAACAGGCCGTAAGCCGATACGAAAGACGCGCTGTAGGCTATTTTTTTCTTGATTCACACGTATCTGCGTATCTGGATGTGTCTCTAGACGCCGAAGCAACCGGTCAAAAGAATATGGAGGAGTAAGCGAAATAATCCAACAATTCACAAGACTATCACCTTTCCAGATAAAATAAAAACCTCCGGAGAATCTCCGAAGGTGTCAAGTATACTTCGCAAAACTTATTTCGTAAACATCCCTTTGAGAACAAATTTCACGTTTGCCGGACTTTCTGCCAAACGGCGCATGAAATATCCGTACCAGTCGTTTCCGTACGGTACATAAACACGCATTTTATAGCCTTCGCGAGCCAAGTCAATTTGGGACTGCGTACGAATACCATACAACATTTGGAATTCAAACTGTGTACGCGGGATGCTGTGTTCCTTCTCCAGCTTTTTCACAAAATCAATGATGTTGTCATCATGAGTTGCCACAGCAGCGTACCCGCCGTTCAACAGATGCTGCTTGATGATTTTTTTGTAGTTCTCATCTACATCTGGCTTGTTCGGGTAAGCGACTTCAGGAGACTCCTTGTATGCTCCTTTTACGAGACGGAAGTTCACTTTTTTGTCCTTCAAGCTGTCGATATCGTCCGATGCTTTGTAGAGATACGCCTGAATAACGGTTCCGACGTTGTCGTACTCTTGCAGTAATTCGTTCAAAATCTCCATGGTCACCTGATTGTGTGCGTAGTCCTCCATGTCGATACGAACGAAAATGTTTCCGTTTTTCTTAGCCGAATCCAAAATGCGTCTCATGTTGTCCATGCAAAGCTCACGGCTGATATCCAGACCAAGCGAAGTCATTTTCAACGAAAGATTGCAATCGACACCAGATTGGTGGATCGCATCCAGCGTTTTGATGCAATAGTCAGCAGATTCGTTTGCTTCCTCTACGCTGAACACGAATTCGCCCAAGTGATCCAGCGTGCATACCAGACCTTGCTGGTTCAGCTTGCGTACGGCGTTGATTGCCTCCGCGATTGTTTGACCAGATACAAAGCGGCTCGCTCCAAAGCGCAGGCCCCACTTTTTTGCGGCAGAATTTAAGGTTTTGTTTTTGGATAAGAATAGAAAGAAATCCTTCATCGCTTGTTCCATCGTTGACTGTCTCCTCCTCAACGTACTCTGTCCACTTCTACAAGCATGAATCGTGCCAACTATTTCACGTAAGCGCTATCGTGATGTCTATCCGACGCATTTAACACATATGTACATTACGTGTCTATTCTTGTACACTTCTGATTAGATGTACAACAGGAACCATTCCTTTCCCTGTTAGTTTGGATAAGAGGTGACAATTTGAAACCGTTATTTTCGTTGGACAGTACGCTCTCTTCCTTTGCGATTCCGATTCCACCTGATATTGTCAAAATACGCACAGGAGAAACTGTGGGTGAATGGGTGGATAAAGAACGAAAGGGCAGAGTAGTCGTCGTCGCTTCTACAACTACGCTCGAACAATCCATTAGCCACATTGTCGCTGGCTCAGCTCTTTCCGATCTGCCAGCAATCGTTATCGTGGATGAACATGGCACTCCTACGGGAATGGTTGAGCCATACCAGCTCATGACTGCCTTTATCGTGTTGACCCAAAACCAGTCTGCCCTGCTCCGTACCTTGATGGATACGATGAGTGAGGCTGTCACAATCGTAGACTCCCGCAATGTCGTCCAACACTGGAATCGGGCAGCAGAAACGATATATGAAATCGATCGCGCCCAAGTCGTCGGAACCTCACTCGATGAGCACTTCGCGAGTGAATCGATTCGCCTGCTCGATGCGCTTCGCCAAGGGACATCTGTTCAACGTGTCTATCACATTCCTCGTCCTGATAGTCATGTACTCATTAATGCGGCACCGATTCGCCGTGAGGGTGAGATTATCGGTGCGATTTCCATCGAACAGGATATTACCGAGCTGGTTCGTCTCAATGAAGAATTAGCACATACGACGGCCCATCTCCATAATTTGCAGCAAGAGATGAGTCGATTTCAGGCAGCAGACGATCCTTTTTACGCAATCAAAGGTCATTCCGCCTCTATACAATCCGCTATTGGTTCCGCTAAAAAAGTGGCGCAGACGGATGCGACTGTGCTGATTTATGGAGAAAGCGGCGTTGGGAAAGAGCTGTTTGCCCAAGCCATTCATCAGGCAAGTCGCCGACATGAGAAGCCTTTTATTGCGATCAACTGCGGTGCCATTCCTGCTGCACTGTTCGAAAGTGAGCTGTTTGGTTATCAGGGCGGTGCTTTTACTGGAGCCGAGAAAAAAGGCAAGCCTGGCAAGCTGGAGCTGGCGCATGGCGGGACGCTTTTCCTCGATGAAATAGGAGAACTCCCCCTAGAATTGCAGGTGAAACTGCTTCGCGCCTTGCAGGAACGACAGTTTTACCGTGTAGGCGGAACAGAACCGATCACCGTCAATACACGGATCGTAGCGGCGACAAACAGACAGCTGGAGCAAATGGTTGCAGACGGTCGTTTTCGCGAGGATCTGTATTATCGGCTGAACGTCTTTTCTCTGGAAATCCCGCCACTGCGCGAACGACGTGAGGATTTGCCAGAGCTCGTGCAAATTTTCATTCATGAGTATTCCGTGGCCCATGACCAATCCGTACCACGCATCTCTCCCGAAGTCATGCAAGCGTTGTTCGAGTACACTTGGCCTGGGAACATCCGCCAGCTTCGCAACGTCATTGAACGTCTGTCGATCCTGCAAGAAAACGGCGTAATTTTGCCTGAGCATCTGCCGTCTGTCATTCGCAGTCACACAGAACCCACACACGTCTCTCTGCACACGCCGATGGGGGGAACGTATGCACCGCCGACTACGACACCGCCGCCCATCATTCGTCCGTCGATTGCGATTGCGTACCCTTCTTCACCTGCGAACGAAAAGGAGCGCATTCTGGCAGCGTTGGAGCGCACATACGGCAACAAAAAAGCAGCAGCCGAGCTGCTCGGCGTATCTCGTGGCACCCTTTACAATAAAATGAAGAAGTTCAATATAAACGAGGAGTCTTTCAAATGGGATTGATAACATGGTCGGATGATTCGTATCAAATCCATTATGCTGGGGAAACGATTGTCCTTTTGCCAAAGGAATACGCCTTGTTTCAATATCTGTACACATGGAAAAACCGGGCCTTTTCAAGGAGTGATTTGCTAGATCGCGTCTGGCCGCTGGAAGAGCCTACTGACCGTACTGTCGACGATCACATATACCGCTTGCGGAAAAAACTGCAAAAGTGGTCTCATCTGCTCACGATTGATACGGTCCGAGGAGTCGGCTATCGGCTTACACTAAAAGAGCAGCCATCGCCTAGTCCATCCGTATTAACCAGTGATTTCTCAGAGAACATCCAGAGGATGCTAACCACCTACCACGGCATGGGTATGGGGGCCGCTTTGCAGACACTCTATGCGAATCAGCAAGTGCTTGGCTTCCAGATGGACTCTTTTTATGCTACCTATTTGCGGTTTGTTGGCGGTGACTTCGGCTGGTTTGTCGAGGATAAACCCCCCCTCTCCGACAAGCTGTTTTATTTGTTTCATTTATACCGTATGACAGAAATTGACTCGCAAAAAACATTAGAAATTTTACAATGGGCTCTGAAAAACGCGAAAAGTATGCCTAAAAATTATCAGGATGAGATGCAAATCACCGCAATCTGTGTCTACGCCCAAGCCAAAGAATGGGAGCGAGCAAAAAAACAGCTGCTTCCTGCCAGGGAGGTTGTTGAGCGAGTCAATTCACCCGGCTTTCAACTCTTTTTTCAAGCGGAAGAAGCCCTCTTGTATCTGCTCATGGGTGAGGTTGAAGAGGCTGAGAAGGTCATTCAACGCTCTGAGGAGATCTTGCAAGAACTCCCTATGCAGCGTGAACTCGGCAGCTTTACTATTACGCGCGGTCTTTGTCTGTACCATCGACAGGAGCTTGCCAAGGCGCGCCGCTTGGTCGATGAAGGTCTGGAGGTCTTACGAAGCACCAAGTTCGTCCCCCATCTCATTTATGGCGCAAAAATGATCTTGTCGTTCTTGAAAGACTTCGGCTACGACCGAGAATGGGAGCGCAAATACCAGAAAATCTGGACTGAATTATCCGAGGAGTACAAGTTCGACTACTTGCAGAAAAAAATTCGTGCCATCATCTCATCCACTATCTGATATTCCTCTGACAAATCCCTTTTATCATCGAGTTAACAGATCGATGGAGGGATTTTTTTGTTAAAAGAAAATAGAACGTTTCGCACGCTGTTCGTCTCTTACGGACTGTCTACGCTTGGCGATTGGTTTGATTTTATAGCGGTATCCATCCTGTTGGGGTTTGTGTGGAAGGTTGATCCGATGACGATGGCCCTCCTGCCCGTTGCCTATGCAGCTCCAAGCATTTTGCTCGGACAGTTTGCCGGGGTACTTGCAGACCGCGTGAACAAGGTTCGGATGATCATGTCCATGAATATCATGCAGGCTGCTTTCACTCTGCTCCTGCTTGTCATGCCGAATCCGTTCTGGTTCCTGGTAGTCATTGCCCTGCGTTCAGGTGCCTCTGTCTTCAACGATCCAGCACAACAGACCTTGACGCGTCAAATCGTACCTAAAAATCAATTGTTACAAGCCTCTGCCTTGAATGGAGCCGTATACCAGATGGGGAAATTGATCGGTCCACTTGCCGGAGGATTGGTAGCGGCCGTTTTTGCACCCGCCATTTGTCTGATGATTAATGCTTCGACATTTCTCCTCTCTACTGGATTTCTGTTCACGATTCGTAAAGTGGAGAAAACGTTGTCTCGTCCATC
The DNA here is from genome assembly GCF_000010165.1 of Brevibacillus brevis NBRC 100599. Taxonomy (NCBI): domain Bacteria; kingdom Bacillati; phylum Bacillota; class Bacilli; order Caryophanales; family Paenibacillaceae; genus Brevibacillus; species Brevibacillus brevis. The sequence goes on along the minus strand of NC_012491.1, from coordinate 971,252 downwards.
CGTAGAAGAGCAGCCTCTCCCTTACCGTCAAGCATGGCAAGAGGGCTGGCGGATCTTTTTGCAAAACCGTGTCCTGTTGTACAGCACGATCTTCGCAATCATTACCTCGTTGGCGATTCAATTGGCGGATACACAGTTTCCCGTGATCTTCCGCGAGAAGCTGCCCGACAATCCGGAAATGCTCGGGTTTACAGTCAGTGTCATTGGATTAGGCGCACTTGTCACCGTCACCTGGCTCCATCGCTTAAAAGAAATTCGTTCCTATGGATGGGTGCTGGGCGGTGGCGTTTTGCTCATCGGAATTAGTTTTTCGTGGATTGGATTTTTCCAGCCGGGTGATGGCATGTATTGGCTACTGATTGCTGCTTTGTTGGCTGGAGTTGGAACGGGTCTGACTTCGGTCGGAGCCAATTATCTGGTACAAAAAGAAAGCCCCCCGCAAGCACTCGGCCGCGTGAGAGGAATTATCGATTCATTGACGAGCGCCACTTTCATTATTGCTCCGTTGCTCGGAGGCGTCATTATGACCATCTGGGGTCCAAACACCGCTTTTTTATGGGTCGGAATGCTAATCGCTGCGATTGGCGGAGGTGCTGTCCTCTTACAGCACTGGATTTGGGGGAAACGAACAAAAGACGTGACTGTCTCGACAGCTACAGCTGGATCGGAACGAGCCGGATAATTTTATCGTCCCCTTCTCTGTTGAGTAGCATCTAGGTGCCAATGTCGTATTACCGCTTTGCAGGAGGGGGTTTTCAGCCCCTCTTTTTGCTGTTCACCGAGAAGGACCGGCCTGTCGTAACATAGTGACAATGAGCCGGAACAATTTGATTTACCAGAGAGGCCTTTCCGTTTTTCTTTATCTTTCTTCTTTTGATGCCTTTCAAATGTTGACTGAAGCCGCGTAGGAAGAAGCGGTTTTCCAGTACAAGCGCCTCTGGAGCCCTACTCAGCGAAGGAATGAATGTCGGGGGTTTTCAGCCTCAACCTCTGAAATGTCATCCTCGAACCTCTACTTTTGAGGCCCTCCCGACATTCATTCCGTAGCGGACAGTCCCCGCCTCCCGGCAGGGCGTAGGCCGAAGCGTAGACTGGAAATCCGCTTCTTCCCTCCCCTACAGCCCCTCCAAACTCACCACCAAAAAGGCAAAAAAAAAATTGGTCCCCATTGAACCAATTAACGAAAAGACCTACTCGATTTTCACTTGTCTTCGTTCCTCGATTTGTCGATGCAAAATGTACTTTCGCAAATTGTGAAAATGACGGGCATTGATTCCTTTGATCGTACAGCCGTAAAAATAATTCGGTCCCTCTATTCGCTCATGAATGATAACCAAATCAGTTTTTACTACCCCGTCCGGGCGATTGCGACCATACAATTCAAAGGAAAAGACAATGTGCTGATCCGCGGGAATCTGTTTGTCTGAGCGGAATGCCAAGCCTCCCAGGCTCAAGTTCACCAAGTACACCATTTGACTATAGACGGAAAAAAATGAGTCTGGCTCCTGCGTCGGATACTGGATCCACCCCTTAACCTCCATGTCGAAACGGGGATAGCGTCTGCGCTGCTCCCGAAACTCAGCAGCTGTTGGAGAGTGGAACAAAAATAAGCGATTTTTGTCTTTAGCCACGACTACGGCTTCAAACGTATTAATTGTTTCATAGTCAGCCGTCAATAGACAGGGGAGCTGATCCCCTACTGTGACATCCAATGGGCTGGGAAATACGGCTTCGATCAAGTCCCCTTCTTCATAGGTAACATGACCTTCTATCACTCGATTCCCTTTTCTAATTTGTATTATGCTTTCCATCTGCGTTCTCCACCACTTCGCACAAATATATTACCGGGATTTCCGAAATCTTTACCTGGATGCTTTTCGCGGAAAATAAGGTATAATGGGAACATTGACAGATAGGAGGTTACAGACCGATGAATCGTTATCAATTGGTAACACTGGCTTTGGCATTTTTGGTAACCGCCTGTCTCATCGGAGTTGGCATTGCCATTGGGGAAAAAAGTCCCCTTGGTATCCTTGGCTGTATCGTTGTTGCCTTCTCGTTGATGGGATTTGGCTTTTCGTACAAGCGCAAGCATATGCGCTAACCTCTTCTCCGTTATCGCCGTACAAGTAAACTGTTCACATAAAACAGGACAGAAGGCAAGCCCTTTGCCTGCTTCAGCAGTTGTCTAGCGATAGTATAAATGTGTGGCTGGCTCCGATTTACCTTGCGATCCGCGAGATAAAACGCGACTAGCCCGTCCACGATCATACGGTGAAATGCAGGATTTGGCAAGCGTTTAACGCTTGCCTTTGCTTGTTTTATGAAAAGCTTCAAGCGTTCAGTCGCTATCCGTTCCGAATCGTAATAGCTCACGAAGTTTAAATCTCCACCCATTTTATCTTCTTCCAGGTCAATTAAATAGTCCAATAAAATATGTAACCCGCACAGCCACGGAAAGTAAGCCTCACTTACTGTTTGTATTTGCTCTTCCCCTACATCAGGATCAGTCGCCAAGCAAAAAAGAGCGAATATCCCGATAGTCGAGCCTGTGACAGCAGCAAATTCTTGCCAGTGCAAATCGTGATAGCGGTCTTTGTACTGATCCCACCACGTCAACAGGTGATCCTCGCGCAAATGGGGAGCAATGTGCTTATATACTTGCAAATCGCTATACAAACAAGAAAACTCGAGTATCTTTGCCTGAATTTTTTCATAGGCTGGCAATTGTGCGACATGCTGTTGACAGGTCTGAACCAGCCCAGCCAAAAAGCCGCCGTCATCCTTATCCTCACGGTACAAATAATAGTCTCGTAAGGGCGCACCTGGTGTCAATGCATCCTGCATCGACACATGAAGCTGACGGAAGTCTTGCGGATCTAGTGACGTGCTGCGATCACACAGATTATCCAAGTAGTCGCTGATTGTTTGGTAGGCGACAATCAGCGGAACAATCGTCTCTACATGCGGGATGACCTGTGCTGCATAGACACATCCCCCTTGGCAGTGAAACTTTTTGGAGTCCATGCTGTCTTGTGCCTGTTTTCTCAGCTCGGGATTGGGAATCGCCTGTGCTCTTTTATACCAGGCCGCAAACTCCCGCTCCAGAACAGGTTGCACATGACGATAGACTCGGTAAAGTAGCTGCCATGGATTACGTAGTTCGCTCACTTTCTTCCCTCCCAAAACAAATGTAAAACGGAGGCATTCCAAAGCTTTTACCAGCTTACATCGAAGCCCTCGCTATGACCAATAGAAATATCTTATCACATTTGGATGCCCACTCCAAAAATCAGCACTGAAATACACCAATTCGCCTTTTTGACTCCATGTAGAGTACAAAAATAAACTTCTTGGTATTGATACGCGTAGAAGAGATCGTCGCTTCCATTTGATTCTCCAGCTCCAGCATGCGCTTTCGCACCTCAGTAAAATCGAAGAATGTGGTCGCGTAGCTCTCGAATTTAGGATGACTGTAATCGGTCAGCCCGAGAGAAGCCAGATGGGTTAATGCCTGATAAATGGCTCTGCGTACGCGCTGCTCAGCGGCCTTCGTTTCCTTTTGGATCAGGACAGTCACTCCCTTCCCCAGCTTGCGGGCAGCAACCGCCCAAAAAATATCGCGTAAAGGAGGAAGATTCACTTCTCCATCCCTTTCCTTCTCCCAGCGATACAGCCACTCCATCATGTCGAGTAAATCTTTGCTGCCTTTTTCACTAATCATCCCCAGTTCAGTCAAGAGAAACCGTGCGGAAGATAAGATGCCCATTTCAGGATACGATGTATCTTTTGATGGAGCTGCCGTCATGTTAATCGTGCCGGATAAGACGGAAAGTGACCGTTGAATACCCTCAATGGATTGCTGTAGCAATATGCGTTCCCGTACCTTTTGCAGAACACTGATGACCTCTAGGCGATTCACTGGTTTGGTCACGTAGTATTCGATCCCTGTCGCATACGCCTCAGCGATCATCTCCTTCGTTTCGATTTGCGAGATCATGACAATTTTTCCGGTAAAATGCCTCAGATGGCGCACCGTTTCAATGCCATCTCGATTCGGCATTAAAAGATCAATCAACAAAATGTCTACTTGCTTCCAATTCAAAAAATCGTGGTCAATTTGCGAGCCATCCTCTGCTTCCCCACATACCTCTCCCAAATCAGCATCCTCAATCATTTGACCGAGCATGAATCGAATCGCAGGATCGTCGTCCACAATGAAGTAGCGCATGAGGTCACCCTTTCTGAATCAGAGTTGCGATTGGCAAGCGAATGCAAAATTGTGTCGTTTGTCCGCATGAGTCCTCGGATAAATCAATCATTCCTTGGAGACTGTCTGTCATTTCCTTTACGTATGAAAGTCCGATCCCCGTGGAAGGTCTGCCTGATACGTCGTATTTGGTCGTGAATCCAGGCATGAACAAGAGCTCTTTATCCTTCACCACAATGCCTGGACCATCATCGGTTACGACAAAATGAAGCCACCCCTGACTCTCGTCAATCGAAGCCACGATCGATACCATCCCCCGGTCGCGGATCGCTTCAACACTGTTGCCGACCAGATTGTTGATGAGTGAAAGTGTCGTGTAAATGTGGCAAGCGAGATACGGCACCTCCACATTCGTTTCAAACTGGATGTCCTTCTCCAATAGTCTCGCGTACTTTCGTTGTCCCTGAACAATGATCCCTATCAATTCGCCCAGTGGCATATAGTCTCGATCATTCTCGTCAGAAATCAGCTTGGAAAGACCAGCATATATGCGTTGATTGTCCTTTTTCACTTCATGCACTTGTCCGGCAAGGGATAGCAACCGCTTCGCGTAACGCTTGCTCGTCCCATTCTTTTGTTCCACCTCGTTCATCTCGCGATACAGCTCATAGCAGCTGCGTGTGATTTCCTCAACCTGATGCAATGTCTTTTTTAGGAGAACAGATTCCTCGTACAAATTGGAAATGAGCATCAACATCTGCTCGTTTCGAATACGCTGTTGCTTTTCCATCCATTTCGCCTGACGCAGCTGAATCATATTGAAAAAACTAAGGACAAAAAAACTGCGTATCAATGCAATCACAGCAATCGGCCCTACAACCTCCAACTGAAAAACTCCCTCCCAGGACACTGCACGGAAGGACAGCTCTACCAAATTCGCTGCTATTTCTGCGACTGTCCCCAACAGCCCCACCCAAAGCGGTCGATGATGTAGCGTATTAACGCGAAAGAGCGAGAATAGACAAGCAAAGGCAGCATAATAGCAAAATGCAGGGAAGTGCATCTGAAAAGAAACCAGAAGCGAAAAGGCATCCTCATACAAAAAATCCAAGACTATTCGAAATAGAACGACAATTAATCCAGTTACGACCCCTGCCAAGAAAGAAGGACGCAGCCACAATAAAAAAAAGAAAAAAGCCGTTGTACCAAAGCTAATCCGAAACTCATCCTGAAACGGGTGAAATTTAAGCTCTCCGGCAATCGGGACAGCAATGAGCATAAGCAGCAGAATTGAAATGTTCTCTCTCATAAAATGTTGCCCGCACTTTCTCATATGAAATTGTTCAAAAAGCCGTTAACGTTTATTTCTTAGTTTACTATATTTTTCTATAGAATTTTGTAGTTTTTTATAGACCTCCCCTTACAATGCCGAAGAAGGCCATATAAACAGAATTTTTAGACTAAGGGGGAATTATCTTGAAGAAGCGTCATTTTCTTCTCTCGCTCACACTGCTTCTGTCCATGTCGCTCATGACGGCATGTGGAGGTGGCGGGAACTCTGCTCAAGGAGGGGCAGGTGGAGGCAGCTCCAGCTCGGGAGGAAGCGCCGATCCCTCTCAACTAATTCTTGCAACAGGCGGTACAGGAGGCACCTATTTCCCACTCGGCGGCGGCATGGCTGACCATATTACGAAAAACGCCGGGATCACTGCTACAGCCCAAGCCACAGGCGCTTCAGCAGAAAACATTCGCCTCATTCGCGATAAAAAGGCGGACATCGCCTTTACGCAAAACGACATTGCCGAGTATGCGTCAAAGGGAACGAACATGTTCCAGCAAGACGGTAAAATTGATTCCTTCCAGGCATTGGGCGCTCTCTACGATGAAACCATCCAAATTGTCGTCTCTGCTGACAGCAATATTAAAAGCGTTGCCGATTTGAAAGAGAAGCGCGTATCTGTAGGCGCTCCGGGAAGCGGCACAGAAGTGAACGCTCAGCAAATTTTGGAAGCATACGGGATGACCTTTGAAGATACGAAGCTCCAGCGCCTCTCCTTTGCTGACTCCGCCAAAGCCATTCAGGACGGGCAATTAGATGCTGCCTTCCAAACGGCTGGTACGCCTACCGCAGCAATCACGGAGCTGGCAGCGACAACTGGTGTAAAAATCATTCCCATTGACGCGGACAAAATCGATGCAATCATCGCCAAATATCCTTACTACGTGAAAACAACAGTCCCTGCCCATACGTACCAAACCGTTCCAGAAGAAGTGACAACCGTCTCCGTCAAATCGATGCTCTTGATTCGCTCCGATCTGAGTGAAGACCTCGTGTACAAAGTAACAAAGGCGATCTTTGAGAACAGCGACAAGCTCGGTCACGCCAAAGCCAAGGAAATCAAGCTAGAGAACGTGAAGAACGGCGTCAGCATCCCTGTTCACCCGGGGGCACAAAAGTACTTCGACGAAAAAGGCGTGAAGTAAAGCCAGATGGTTTTTATCCAGGCAGTAACAAAAGGAAGAGGGCGGACGTTGTTCCGCCTTTTCTCCTTCTTTTTTCTCATCACTGTCTTTTATGTAGGCATCTCCACTCCACTGTTTCCCGCTCTGGTTATCCGGGATACACAGTCAAATCAAGTAGTTTGGAGTGCCAACATACAGGATGAAGCAGCCTTTGGCATTCGCTGGACTCATTCCATTCATCGCTCCACAATCGAGGAGCAATACCGGATTGTAGACGGTCAAATTATTTTGTCGGAGATGAGCTTTCACGACTACGGTATCGGCATGGAAAATGAATTGGCTCCTGGCGAGAAGCTGGTTCTCGCAGATGGACGATTCCACATTCGCAATATGCAGCGGTCTTTTCCTGCCCTCCGCCTGTTTATCGGGCAAGTACGTGCTAATCATACGTTGCTTTTCGCTGGACAGGATATTCCGTTGAGCTTGATCGACAATCCGGGAGAAGCCATCACGATTCAGGCAGAAAAGCGATCCATTCTGAGCGAGTTAGGAGGTTACTAGAATGAGTACAACAACGAATATAAACCAGCAAGAGATGGATAAGCTGATCGCGCAATACGACAAAGAATCAGCCACACGCCAGCTCGCGGGTCCCATGAAGTGGATCTCCTTTGGTCTACTTGTCCTTTTCTCCCTGTACCAATTATCCAGCACGCTTTTCTTCACGCTTCCTCCCCAGATTCACCGCCCGATCCACTTAGCCTTCGGGCTTGCCCTTGTCTATCTGCTATATGCAGGGACATCCAAAGGCAAACATAACAAAATCGGGATCGTGAACATGATTCTCGCTCTGTTAGGTGTCTTCGTCTCACTCTATTGGGTCATTGACTACGAGGGACTTGTGACCCGAACAGGCAACTATACGACGATGGATATGGTTGTCGGCGGTATTGCTGTCTTGCTTGTACTCGAGGCTGCACGACGAGTCGTCGGAATTCCAATTGCTCTCATCGCCACCATTTTTCTTTTATACACCTACTTCGGACCTTACATGCCAGGCTTTTTGGAGCATCGCGGCAGTGATGTCGAGCGGATTATCGGACACAGCTACTACACGCTGGAGGGGATTCTCGGTACTCCGCTCGCCGTTTCCTCTACCTTTATCTTTTTGTTTGTGCTGTTTGGTGCGTTTCTCGAAAAAACAGGCGTCGGTGAGTATTTTAACGATTTGTCGCTGGTCATTGCAGGTAGACGTATCGGCGGTCCGGCGAAGGTAGCCGTTTTTTCCAGCGCCCTGCAAGGGACGATTAGCGGCAGCTCTGTTGCCAATGTCGTTACCTCTGGTGCCTTTACCATCCCGATGATGAAGCGGCTCGGCTATCGCTCCGAATTTGCCGCTGCGGTGGAAGCCTCGTCCTCTACCGGGGGACAAATCATGCCGCCAGTCATGGGAGCTGCTGCCTTTTTGATGGCGGAGTTCATCGGTGTTCCTTACTTGGAAATCGCCAAATCAGCGATTCTTCCTGCGATTTTGTTTTTCGTAGGGATCTGGATTATGACGCATTTTGAAGCGAAGCGACTCGGATTACGCGGACTCTCGAAGGAAGAACTGCCGAACAAAAAAGAAGTTTTGAAAAAAATGTACCTGCTCCTTCCCATCGTGATTATTATTACAGCCTTGATGATGAACATCTCCGCCGAGCGCTCCGCGATTATCGGTATTGTCTCTACAATTGTCGTAGGAGCCTTCCGAAAAGAAACCCGCATGTCTATTGCTGATATTTTTGCAGCTCTTGCCTCAGGTGCCAAAATGGCTCTTGGCGTCGTCGCTGCAACTGCGTGTGCCGGAATCATTGTTGGTACGATTACGTTGACAGGCATTGGGTTGAAGCTGGCAAATGGTCTGATTGATTTGGCGGGCGGCCAGCTTTTTCTTACGTTGTTCTTTACCATGATTGCATCGCTCATTTTGGGAATGGGAACGCCAACAACGGCGAACTACATTATCACTTCGACCATCGCGGCTCCAGCGCTCATTCAATTGGGCGTTCCTGCTATCGCGGCTCACATGTTTACCTTCTACTTCGGAATCGTCGCAGACATCACTCCACCAGTTGCGCTTGCTGCCTTTGCCGCATCAGGCATTGCCAAGTCAAAGCCAATCCAGACAGGTGTAGAATCAACGCGGCTATCGATCGCCGCTTTTATGGCTCCCTATATTTTCGTCATCTCGCCAGCCTTGCTGCTCATTAATACCACCTTGCTGGAATCGATCTGGGTCATGCTGACATCTATAATTGGGATGATCGGTGTGGGAGCAGGATTGATCGGGTACTGGATGTCCAAGCTAAACGTACTGGAGCGAATCCTGGCCATTGCGGGTGGCGTGCTCGCGGTCATCCCCGGAATTGAAACGGATATCGCCGGAATTATTTTGATCGCACTCGTATATTCCCTGTCGTATTACAAAGCCCGCAAGCAAAAGCAAGCTGTACAAACGACACTGTAAAAAAAACCAAAAACCCTCCCAAGCATTCGTTTCCTGTTTTCAGGAAGCTCTTTTGCCCAGGAGGGTTTTCTTCATTTATTCTTCTTGTTCGCTTTGAATGATTTTGGTCCAGCCGTCTACTTGCTCCACACGGCGTTCCTTCATCAGCTTGCCGAGTGCTCGCTTGAAGCTGGACTTGCTCATTTGGAATTTTTCTCGGATGACATCCGCTTCCGTCGAATCGGTATAAGGCATAGCCCCGTCACGATTGATCAAATAGCGCAGCAGCTTGTCCGCATCTTCGCCATACTGTACTTCCTTGCGCTCTTTCATGGAACCGTTCAGACGACCATCCTCACGTACAAAGCTAATGCGGCAGCGCACCGTTTGTCCGAGGCGCAGACGCCCCACCATTTCATCACGATGAATGAAAAGGATATGCTCGTCCTCCGTCAACAGGAATGCACCTGCTTGAATCACTTTGTAGACCGTACCCTCGACAGATTTGTTTTTCATACTCTCATCCGCCATAGCTGCGATCTTGACGATTTCGTTTTCAGTGACCGGCTTTGCCAAGAGTCTGCCGAGCTTGTCTTGCTTCAGCGCTACCAGCATTTGATCCTTGGGACGCGGCCATTCATCGCTATGCTTGGGCAGGTCATCGATGAATAAGAGCAGGTCCTTGTTAATGCCGTTGTCCAGGAATACACCCATGCGCGGAGAAATGTCCACGACTTCTAGCCAGCCGTATTCACCCATGCCGACATGAGGCATGTCCATGGTCGCAGCCAATCGGTTTTCGTGATCATGGTACAAAAACACTTCGACCTCATCATCGATATGTAAACGCTCGTGCGCTTCATTGGCATGGAGAAACACTTCGTCTTTGCCATCGCTCAAGAAATAGCCGATTTCCGTTTTACGCGCTACCGTCATGGTAAGCGTCATCCCTGCCGCCAAATTGCCGTTCTGAATGATTTGGGGCTCACGCTTTTCACGCATTTGTCTTTTGTACATATGTATTTTTTCCTCGCTCTCTACCTTTGTGCACACTAACTATACCCATCTCCCGCAAGAAAATACCACAACTTTTTTCTAACAAAATAACGATGCCCAACGAAATAGGCAAGTCTTCCATTCACGGACATACATATGACAGTAAGACTGGCTTGGCCCTACTTTTTCAAGACTGGAGTGACTCTTGCCTATGCTGTTGTTGCTTGAACATATTTTTCTCGGTATTGTACAAGGCTTGACTGAATTTTTACCGATATCCAGCACGGGTCATCTCGTTTTATTTCGCAAAATGTTTGGTATGCAGGAGGTCGGCCTTTTATTTGACACGATGCTTCATTTCGGTACGCTGATCGCTGTCGTTATCGTCTTTTGGCCACAGGTTCGTTTTATCATCATGAATCCGAAGAGCAAGCTGACAAAGCTATTGGTCGTAGGTACGATCCCTACAGCAGTGATCGGACTCGCCTTTGAAGATTATTTTGAAGAAATCTCGCAGACAGGCATTACGATCGGGTGGGAATTTCTTGCGACAGGCGCGATCCTCTGGGCGGTGGAATCCATGCGCCGTGGAAATCGGAGATTCGAGGAAATCAACTACACGGACGCCCTCATCATCGGGACACTGCAAGGTGCTGCGATCCTGCCTGCTATTTCCCGCTCAGGACTGACGATTGCCGGCGCTCTCCTACGCGGGATCGACCGCGCTGACGCTGCGCGCTTTTCGTTTTTAATATCCTTGCCAGCGATTCTGGGTGCTTGTGTCTTGCAAACAGCCAAGCTCGTAGAAACACCGCTTGAAACAGCTTTATTGATCCCGATGCTCGTGGGCACCATGTTTGCCGGACTTGCTGGATATGTTGCCATTCGCTGGATGCTTACGATTATCAGTACAGGCTCGATGAAGGGCTTCGCCATCTACGTCTGGGTATTAGGTGGGTTCATTTTACTCATGCAGCTCTTGGGCTGGTAATGCAAAAAAAGCCGGCTACTTGCTCGCCGGCTTTCATCTGCTTTCTTCCTTGTCTGGATAACGACTGGCAATTAATTTGCCTACCAATAAAATAACGCCGTAGAACGCTGTTGCCAAAAGCGAGGTAGCCAGCCACGTCGCCGTCCCCAATACCAGATAGAGCGCGGCATGAGCAACAAAGATACCCACCAGCCACACCATAATGTTCATTCGATTAAAAAATGTCATCAAACTACGCAATTACCTTGCACCTCCACCATTCCATTTACTACTGTTATAGCCGATGGAACGGTGTTTTATCCCCTTACCGCTCTCCAAGATCAGGATGAGGCACTATAACTGCAAAGCCTGCTCGCTCCAAAATTTCTGCCAGTACCGAAAGAGGCGTGTCGGCAACCTCTCTGTACATTTTCGGCGTATGCAGATGGATTGCATCAGGAAAATCTTCACTTAAATGCGTTCGCAATTTTTTCCCGCTGTCGTCTTCATCAGTAAATAGGTATATCTCATCTGCATCTGCTACTTCCGTTTGAGCGAGCAGCTTCTCCCCTTTTTCCAAGCTATAGGAACCGTACGTACAAAGAATCGTGACAGGCTCAGCCAGCACCCGAAGCAAACGTTCTTTGTCTGTCTTCCCCTCCACGATCATGACACACCCTGCCATCCGCTCCCATCCTCCCTGACGCACCCTTTTTATTTAGTATACCTCAACTGCCGTCTAGGAAAATGAGGATGACTACTCCCCCGCGAAACAAGACATCTTAAGTAAGCATCCATTAGCAAATAGGGGGTAGTAATATGTCCAAATTCAAAAGCGCCAAAAACCTGAATCAAAAAGGATTAGCCGTAGCAGGGCTAACCAGCAGTACCGTTGCAGATGATACGCATACCGAAGACAACCAAGGCGCTTCCTATCAGCACCAACACAACAACGAAAACATAAAGAATCAAAAATAAAAGGAATGAAATGGTTGCCTGGATAGCGATTCCTTAGTAAGATAGTTTTATGAATATTGAACAACTTGAACTCACCGAAAAACGAATCAAGATTTTTAAAGCGTTGGCAGATGAGACAAGGCTAGCCATTTTAAAGGCCTTATATCATTCCAGCAACGAGCTAAGTTGTACAGAAGTGGGTTTGACCTGCGATACTTCCAAGTCCAATGCCTCCTATCATTTCAAGACACTTCGAGAGGCAGGACTGATCAAAGTAAGAAAGGAGGGGCAAACACGGTACATGCGCATTTATAAAGAGACATTTGATCAAATTCTGCCTGGCTTTTTAGATACCTTATAATTGGTATCCTTTTTTTGCTCTTTAGTTCAAAGGTTATTTAACTATATAATTACAAAGAGGAGAGTTTTTTATGGAGCGCCTATTTTTGATGATCTTTTTCTTCACCATGTTTTTGATCGGTACGAATACATTTATCATTAGCCCACTGCTGCCAACCTTGCGAGAGCTATATCACGTATCCACTAATCAGGCAGCTTGGCTGATCGGAACCTATGCTCTCGGATTTGCTTTAGCCGCTTTAATCGCCGGCCCGCTATCTGATAATCGAAATAGAAAACATGTGATGGCAGTCGGTATGCTCGGATTTGCCCTTTCCACACTTGCATGCGCCTTTGCACCTAGTTTCACCGCGATGCTTTTCTTTCGCTTTCTTGCCGGGATCTGTTCAGCCTTTATCGGTCCGCAGGTGTGGGCCGCCATTCCTGTTTTGTTTCCTCCTGCTCGTATCGGAAAAGCTATGGGGGTTGTCATGGCAGGTCTTTCGGTTTCCCAAGTGATCGGTGTACCTATCGGCAGTTTTCTGTCAGCTTATCATTGGTCGTTTCCTTTTTTGGCTGTAGGAATTGCTTCTCTCGGAGCTTTTGTACTCATCATCCGAAAACTTCCTGATCTATTGCCTCCTACCTCCATACCCGGACTTGGAACCACCAACGCTATTTTTGCACGTTACAAGGATCTGTTGCGACTGCCGCAAGCTTCACGCAGCTTTATCGGCTATTTCGTTTTTATGACGGGTGTCTATGCAGTCTTTTCATTCTATGGCGTATGGCTTTCCGATCAATATCAGCAATCTGTTACTGAAATTGGCTTGATCACTTTAGTTATCGGGCTTGGCAACACCGTTGGCAGCTTACTCAGCGGTTGGTTACTCGAGCGTTGGAAGAGAAGTACGATTTTGACCGTTGGGTTTCTGGGCAGCGCCCTGCTCTATCTTGTTTTGCCTTACATACCGGGAATCGGCCTTTTGCAGGTTGTCCTCTTCTTCATGTATTGCTTCGGCGGTGTACTCGTGCCTGTCCTGATGGGTTACTTGCAATCATTGTCCGACACCTCGCGCGGTACCATATCGAGCTTGGCTAACGCTTGCATGTACATAGGAACTTTCATTGCCTCTTCTTTCGCAGGCAGTTTGTATTCGATTTTTGGTTTCGTGGGGGTCAGCACCTTCGCCACCTTCACTTTTCTGATCGCCTATTTTCTCTTCGTTTGGAGGACAGGTAAATTACATGTAACCGCACAAGCTTGAGTCCTTTACTTTCCCTCTCCGCCTTGCTACGCTATGGTCAAATTCATTTTATCGCAGTCAGCAGAACGGAGAGGGTTAGATGGATTCGCCTTCATCTTTGTGGAAAAATGGGTCGTTTCTCAAGCTATGGCTAGCGCAATTGATGTCCAACATTGGAGATCAGTGCTACAGCTTTGCCTTGCTCTGGTATTTGCTTCAAGCAACGAAATCAGGAACGGTGCTCAGTCTCCTCGCCATTCCGGAGATGGTTGCTGGCCTGCTGTTTTTCCTCATTAGTGGCGTACTTGCGGACCGATACAGTCCACGCCTGCTTATGGTTGTGGCTGTCCTCTCACGAATTGCCGTGGTGATCGTCGTTGGCTTCCTTACAGTGATGGGAATCGAGCAGTTTTCGTATTTTCTTATAGCCCAATTTGGGTTAGGATTGTTCTCCAGTCTGTTCCAACCCGCCCGGACTGTGGCGATCAAATCAGCAGTTCCCGTGGATCAGCTAGGACAGGCAAACGCCATTTTGGATACAACCATGCGAACAGTTCGAATTATTGCACCAATGACAATCGGGCTTGTCGCCTCTTTCTTGCCACTTTCCACCTTGTTTTTTATCAACGCAGGCAGTTATCTCATCTCGGTATTCTTTCTTCAAGCACTTCGCCTCTCTAAGACCGATCATTTCCCTGTCAAAATGACACCTCGCCAGTACATCCGTGATATTACCTCAGGAGTACAAGAATTGAAGCGAAATCGAATATTGCTGTTGGTCCTACTCTTTGGCAACATGGGCTTTCTCATTTGGCAGGTCACGTATACGGTGGGCTACCCCTTTTTAGCCGAACGCATGCAACAAGGCAACGGAAGTATATTAGCCATCCTGTTTGGTTTTTATGGAATCGGAAATTTGTTGGGGAGTCTGTACATGACCCGGACGAGTTCTACTCGCTATTTGTTTCTCATTTTAATCGGGTGGTCTTTTCAGGCATGCGGGTCCTTTTTACTCATGATGGGAGGGAGTGCTTCCTGGACCGCTTTCCTCGGAGCTGCCGTCTCAGGAATAGGGGGACCGCTCATCGGCATTCCTACCGTGACTGCGATTCAAATGAAAGCATCCAGCAACAGTACAGGCAAGATATTCGCAATCAATTTGCTTGTGCTCACCTTCTTTTCGACGTTGTCCAGCAGCCTCGGTGCAATCTGGATGGGCAAATGGCCCGTCGAGCAGCTTTTCCTCGTCAGTGGACTATTCCTCGCTGCCATGAGCTTCACTGGCTTCCTAATTGAAAAACGAGCATCAACCGAACAACACCAATCCTCCTCTGCTTAAGACGGAAGGATTGGTGTTTTCTCATTATTTGCAAAAAAACAATTGCATCCGAAATTTTCATGTCATATAATCTGACATAAATAAATTCGCGTCAGGTTATCTGACACAGAAAAGAGGTAGATGGATGGAACCTACTGTCGCAAGTCTCTCGTCTGCCATTGACGCCACATGGGTCATGGTCTCGGCCATTCTGGTCATTCTCATGCAGGTTGGATTCGCCCTGCTGGAAGCCGGTTCTACTCGCATGAAAAACGCCGGTCACGTCGCAGGCAAAACGGTCCTTACCTTCGGCATCTGCTCGATTGCCTTTTGGGCGTTCGGCTTTGGGCTGACCTTTGGAGACGGGAACTCTTTCATTGGACTTTCCGGATTCTTTTTTGACGGCATGCAAAAAGACGCTTTCTCCGCTTTTTCCGCTGCAACTGTACCTATCTCGATTCTCTTCCTCTTTCAGCTCGCTTTTGCAGCCGTTTCACTCGCCATCGCCTGGGGCGGTTTTGCTGAACGCGCCAAGCTATCCATTTATTTTCTGTTCAGCGTACTATTTACTGTCCTCATCTACCCTGTCGTCGGTCACTGGGTATGGGGCGGAGGTTGGTTGGCGCAGCTCGGGATGCAAGACTTCGCTGGTTCTACGGTTGTCCACCTTCAAGGCGCCATCGTCGCACTCGTCGCCACTATCCTTTTGAAACCCCGCATTGGAAAATACAATCGCGACGGCAGCTCCAATCTGATTCCTGGTCACAACCAAGTCTACTCTGTCCTAGGTGTCCTGTTTCTCTGGATCGGCTGGTTCGGCTTTAATGCTGGCTCCACGCTCGGCAGCACATCTGGATTTTTCGGCTATATCGCTGTCACTACCAATCTTGCTACCGCAGCGGGCGCTGTCGCCGCTCTTGCTATCTCCTGGATCGTCATGGGAAAAGCAGATATTCCAAGCATGCTCAACGGCGTCCTCGCAGCTCTCGTCGCGATTACAGCATCCTGCGCCTTCGTCGATCCGTGGGCAGCTGTCGTGATTGGTTCTGTGTCAGGTATTCTAACATTTTATACATCTATTTGGTTTGACCGCATGGGGATTGATGATCCTGTCTTCGCTTTTTCCGTGCATGGGGTGGCTGGTATATGGGGAACGTTGTCCACGGGCTTATTCGCTACCCCGGAGCTTGTCGAAAAGGTCGGCGTAGGCAGTCCTGGGCTGTTTTATGGTGGCGGTCTGCATCAACTAGGGGTTCAGGCCTTGGGCTTGGCTGGCTCCGCGCTCTACGTCTTCGTGGTAGCCTTCATCATTTTGTATGTGTTAAAAGTAACCATTGGCCTGCGAGTCACTGAAGAGGAGGAGGTGGTTGGTCTTGACCTTAGCGAACACGGGGGATACGGCTATCCCGAACTACTCCAGCCTGAACGCGCACGACCGACTGGATCTACTCAAAGCAGCACCTCTCATTTTCTCACCTGAACAAGTGGAAAAAATACGGAATGTTGACTCCTTTGACGAGCTGGCCGTATTGCGACGCGAATTGTTGGACCCTTCCCCGTTACGTTCATTAAATCGCGCAGGGGAATTAGCCCCCTTTTCCATCGTCGTCAATCTGATTCACGACAATCTCATCCGACAAGGGGTGCTCCTCGCTGTGAACGACCTTGCCAAAAGAGGCTTGGGTACCCCTCCCATCCCCTTTGCCTTTCTGCAATTCGGCAGTGGCGGCCGATCAGAGCAAGCACTCATCAGCGATCAGGATAACGGTCTCGTCTATCAACTGCCAGATCATCTGGGCGAACAAGAAAAAGAGAAGATACATGGCTACTTTCAATTGTTAGGGGCGACGATCGTTGCTGGTTTGGAGGTAGCTGGCTATCCTCCCTGCCAAGGGAATGTCACTTGCCTCTCCCCAAAATGGCGAGGAAGCACCGAACAATGGCTGGACCAAATGGACAGATGGGTCTCTCACCCCATCTGGGAAAACGCCCGTTATTTACTGCTCGCAAGTGATGTTCGTGTCCTATGGGGTGAATCGGCTATTTTTACTCCCGTCCATGACCGTTTCCGTCAATTGCTTGCAGGAAACGTCTTCTTGCTGAATCGACTGGTGAGCAATACGCTGCATTATCGAGTGCCGCTCGGAATCTTCGGCAGAGTTTTACCTGAAGTCCATGGTCGCTTCCGCGGCGCCATCAATGTGAAGTATGGCATCTATTTGCCACTGGTGAATTGTGTACGGCATTTTGCCTTGGCGAATGGAATCTTTGCTAGTTCTACTTTGGAACGCTTAGATCTACTCGGCGAAAAAGGCGTCTGGAGCAAAAGCTTTTGTGACGAGGTAGCCGCGTACTTCCGTCAAGTTCAAGGTCTGCGACTGATCGCTCCCCTCCATTGGGAAGACGGACAATACACAAGCAATAGCTATATCAAACTAGGGGAGCTTTCTCCTGACACCCAAGTGATGGTGCGACAATCGATGAAGCTAGCGATCCGCCTGCAAAAAATGACAGAAAAGCTCCCGTCCATTTTGGGGCGATAGGAGGAGTTTTCGTGGCAAAATGGGACTTATTCGGTCGCATTTGGCATATGAACCGTGACATGCCGGATATTGCAGATGATAAACAACACATCGCCTATTTGCGCTCCATCTCCAAAGTGAATAAACAGGTCGATTCCAGTGCCGATATTCCTCTACACGATCTGGAGGTTGTCGTCGTCGATCTGGAAACGACCGGTTTTTATCCCGATCACGGGGACGCGATTATATCGATGGGAGCAGTCGCCATGAGAGGAGAACACCTCCTCCTCGGCGATTCTTTTTATACGTTGGTCAATCCCGGACGGGCGATTCCTCCACACATCCGCTCTCTCACCGGGATTACCGATGATATGGTTGCCGATGCTCCTCCGCTATTAGAGGCTTTGTCCCGTTTTTTTCAATACGTTGGAGATCGGCCACTCGTTGCCCATCATTCTCGCCATGAGCGTGAATTTTTGCGATCTGGACTTTGGAAAACGAGTCGGCGTCCATTTACCCATCGCATGCTGGATACGATGCTGCTCATCCGATTGTTGAATAATCCGATTGGCAACGGCTCGCTGGACGCCCTCTGTGCGGCCCACGACATCCCGATCTCACGCAGGCATCACGCTTACTGTGACGCTCTTGCCGCTGGAACGCTCTGGGCGAAGTATTTGGTAAAAGCACAATCCCAGGGATTTACAAACCTGCGGCAGGTTTACGAAGCCGCACGCTAGAATTCGTTCGAATCGTTCAATAAGTCCTACCAACCAACATGAGGAGAGAATATTATGCTACAGATCAGAGACGCAGTTCTGAGTGACCTGCCCGCTATGCTCGCTATTTACAACTACGCAGTGGAAAATCTAGTTGCGACATTTGACTTGGAGCCACAGACCTTGGCCCAGCGCGAAGTGTGGTTCCACAAGCACGGTGGCAGACATCCGATCATCGTCGCCGAATACGAAGGGAATGTGATCGGATATTGCAGTCTGTCCGTATTCCGTGAGAAGCCCGCCTATCAAAAATCAACGGAACTGTCTATTTATATCGCCCCTGATCAAAGCGGGAAAGGTGTCGGCACTACCTTGATGAGTGCGATTCTGGAGCGCGCCAGACAACTCGAATACCACACGATCGTGAGCGGAATCGTAGGTGGCAATGACGCCAGCGTGAAGCTGCACGAGAAATTCGGTTTTACATTGGCAGGGAGGTTTCAAGAGGTGGGATTCAAGTTCGGAGAGTGGCACGATGTTCATTTCTATCAATGGATGGTCAAGTAACAACATACGAAAAGCCGACACCCCTTTCCAAAAGGAAGTGTCGGCTTATTTGTTTTTGTAAGAAGCGAATCCCTAAAAGTGGCACATCTTAAGCCAGGGTCTAATCCCTTAGCCCTTATGATATTAGTGTAACCGACGGATGATTATAAGTCTATATCTTTTTGAAAATTTGCACTAAAGTGGGTGTACCTGGCCAGGGAATCAAAAATAGGAGGTAACCCTGCTGTGCAATGGCTGTCATGGGATCTGAACCTGAAGACCAGATTGATCGGCGAGACCCTTTTCAACCTATTATTTTGGATGTACTTCCCCTTTCTCACCCTCCACTTTAGTGATACCTTTGGCAAAAATGTTGCCGGGATACTCATGACAGTGCCACCGATTATGAGTATGATCGGCAATCTTTTTGGCGGCTATTTGGCTGATCGATTTGGTCGTCGATATGTCATGCTGTCAGGAGCGTTTTTGCAGGCAGGCATGTTTGTCCTGTTTGCCTTCTCCCTCTCTTCTTGGATCGATTATCTTGCGTTTATTGGAATCGGGATTGGCAAAGCGGTATACAGCCCAGCGAGTTCTGCGATGGTCGCTGATCTCACCTCCGAAAAAGATAGACGCAGAGTCTTCGCTACCTTCGTTACGGCCATGAACATTGGCGCCATATTGGGACCCGCTCTGGGGGCCATCTTTTTCTTCCAATACCGCAGTGAGCTGCTGTGGACTTGTGCGCTTGTCACTTTTTTGTATTCGATTGCGATCTGGTTCAATATGAGAGAAACACTGCCAAAGTCCGTAAAAAGCTCTGTCGCCTCTATCCATTTCCCTTCCGTTATGAAGGAGCAATGGAAGAGCTACGCCGTCATTCTACGCGACAAAGCTTTTGCTATCTATATTTTCGCAGGCATGCTAATAACGATCGCAATCGTGCAGCTCGATTTATTTTTGGCGGTCTATGTAAAAGAGTTTGTCCCAGCGCAGACACTTCTTTCGTGGAATGCCTGGTCGCTCTCGCTTAGCAGTACGGAGATTTTCGGATGGATGCTGGGAATAAGTGGCCTTCTGTTTGTTCTGTGCGCTCTGCCAGTTACCAAATGGTTTGAGAACTGGAGCGACCGGAATATCTTCCTCTTGTCCTCCTTGCTATTTGGCATGGGCATGTTTTTGGTGGGTTTCACGACGAATGCCTGGCTGTTGTTCGGATGCGTGGTTGTCTTTACAGTTGGGGAAGTGATGCGAACTCCGGTAGAGCAGAGCTTCGTCAGCAAATACGCACCAGAACATGCACGCGGACAGTACATGGGTGCCGCAAACCTACAGTACTCGCTCGGTCGCTTCCTCGCTCCCGTGACCGTCATTCTTTCAGAGTGGATCATGCCGATTGGCGTTTTTGGGTTTATCTTGTGCTGCTCCCTTTTGAGTGCCATTCTTTATGTGAAGCTATTCCAAATCGTGCAGATGCGTGAGTCCTCTCATTCCTGCTAAACGACAACAAAAAACGAAAAGTGGTTGCGCAGCCATAACCTCTGCCAACCACTTTTTCATTTTCAGCATCATAATTTTTTCGGAGCTTCTAATTTCACAGGGTCAACCATTACTTTTATTTGTGCTGACGTTCCTTCGATCGTTACTTTCACATCGGAAACAACCATTTCTTTTGGCGTTTTTGCAATGTTGGTAACCGCAACGAATTGCTCCAGCTCTGGAGTCCAGGTAAGTCCAGTAGCTTGAATCATCGCCTTCACTGTATGAACATCAGGAACCCCTTCATACATGATACCGTCTATTGTTTTTTGATCGGCACTCAGCATAACGCTTACCCATATCGCTTTTTCGTTTGCCGCATTTGCTTGTTTTGGATAATAAAAGCGGTAGTAATTCGTTTGCTTGTCCAACTCAAGCTGAAAAGGAAGAGTATGAATTCCTTTCACAGCTAAATCTTCTTTGATTTTGTTGTACTGACTCAGGTACGTTTCTGTTGTCATCTGTTTAAATGAGGAAGCAGAATGGGAGATGCTCGTTTCAATTGCAGTCGTTTGGTTAGACATTCCGAGCATGGCAAGACCAGCGACTACGACAATGGCTACTACTGCGATGGAGACTGCAACCTTTTTCATGATGCGCTTCCTTCTGCCGAAGCCGCATCGATTTCCTTCGCCCCTGTCATCTCCAACAATGCTTCATAAGAGACGGGTAAAAGCGATTCTGCTATACCAGCCGCCGTATAAACCATCGGGAAACGCTTCAAGGAGCGATCCACATAGACAGGTACTTCTTCCTGCAAAGCAAACGGACAAACGGCTCCGACACGGAAGCCTGTCATTTTTTCTACCTCTTCCGGCGTAGCCATCTTTGGCTTTCCTTGTCCAAATGCTGCCTTCACTTGCTTGGGATGGACACGTACATCGCCTGCTGCCACAAACAAGGCGAACTGCTCATCCACCCGAAACAAGATTGACTTTGCGATTTGTCCGATCTCGACACCTAATGCCTGTGCAGCCACTTCCGACGTAGGCAACGGCTGTTCAAACAAAATTGGCTCGATACTCGAATCATAGCGTTGTACATAGCTGCGAACCTTTTCTAAAGGGCTTGCGATCATTCCCCGTCACTCTCCATCTCCACTAAAAAAACGTCATCGCCTTGTGACACACTGCCTGTCGTGACAACTGAAGCATAGACACCGAAGTGATTGTTGTGACGCTTGACGCATGCCTTCAATACGGCAGGGGTCATCGCCAACGTTTCCGGGTCGATATTGACATATACACAGCGCTCGCAGTGCTTGTTGACTTGCAAGGTCACATCATTGATTTTGATCTGCTTGCCCAGCCATTTGTCTTCGGCGAACGGCTCATCATCCTCCAGGACAACGACCAAATTCCCCCGAAAGCGTCGTGGATCTACCTGTTCTGCGTCAATCTGCCGCGCAATCTCTCGAAGAGATGCATCCGTGACCAGCAGAATGTGATCTTCCCAGTTCACGCCGCCTTCATGCGGACTACTAATCATTGGCGTAACGGAGCGCTTCGCTGTCTCCGCGACATGGGCAAATAAAGCATCATCCCACGTATGTACACTGCCGTCTCGGGCTTCAATCCGAATCGGCGGGTACGCTTCTTTTCCTGTCCCTTCGCTCATTCTGGCATGATACCCGATTAAAGCGGGCACAACATCCGCACTGAGATACTTACCTTGACGAGCATTATCCAAAAAATAATAGGCACGGTCTCCATACAAGCCAAATTCATCGACCGTACTTGATGATAGCTCTTCCCCTCGCATCCCTTTGACAGGATGACGGAAAATGGTCTGCAGTTTTCCTACTTTTTTCATTTGGTTCCCCTCCCCAACGCTTTCTCTATCCGGATATAAACGAATTGCGAACCCGCCCCCAAAACGTCAGTCGCTTGTAGCGAGCGAATTTCACTTTGTCAGGTCCCACTCGGCAACGAATGGAACACACATCTTTCCACACTGCCTGCTCGCGGTCCAAGCCGATCATAATCTCAGGATTCATGACGATCAGCTCTACTTCATGATGCTTCGGCAATACGAGCGAGCTGTTGATCGTCCGATACGCTTGATTATTGATCGAAGCGATCTCGGACAACTGAATCGCCTCAATAGACGGATGAACAATCGCTCCATCCACCGCCTTGTTGTAGGCTGTACTTCCTGACGGTGATGAAACGATCAAGCCGTCACCGCGAAACGTCTCCAGCTCATCGCCATTTATATAGACGCATGTCACCAAGGTAGACAAATTCGCATTGCGCAAAACCATTTCATTCAACGCCCACTTTTCATACTGCTTGCCATCTCTTGTGCTAATCCTGCATTGGACCGTCGGGTATTCCGCGATCAGAGGCTCATCGTTCATCAGACGCTCAACGAATTCGTCCAGCTCCTCGGGACGCCAGTCCGCATAGAAGCCGAGATGTCCCGTATGAATCCCCACATAAGACGGCTCGATTCCATATTGATGGACGGCCTCCAAAAGTGTCCCGTCTCCCCCGATGGACAACACCATATCCGGTTGCTCACCTGGTCCCTTCACAAAGGTAAACGGGCTATTTACTGCATGCAGCTTTTCTTTTAATGCTTGTTCCACTTCTCGTGTATAATCGTCATTTCGCAGTACAGTCGCAATCTTCATGCTGGTCTGCCCTCACTTTTATCCTTACAAGCGGTCATATACGCTCTGTTGTTTGTCTTCACTATACCATAGGAAAAATCGACTTGCATAAAATCCCACCTGTCACCAGTGGTCACTCTGAAAAGACTGCATGCGATACTGAGATAAACGCCTCTCTGTAGCTGGTGATATTTCCTGAGGAAGTTCATCCCAAGCAAAAAAGCGCATTTCCGCTACTTCTTTGTCATCCTTATGCAATTCTTGGCCAGGTGTGAGGTCGACATGATACAAGGCAATGTGGTCTCGTTTTCCTTCCCGCTCACTGTAAAACAGATGGCAGAGGGTAAGTACGTCTGCTCGTATCCCGCACTCCTCCCACAACTCCCTGCGAGCAGCTTCCCCAAACGACTCTCCTCGCTCTACCCCTCCCCCCGGCAAATACCAGCCATGGACATACGTATGCCGAATTAACAAAACTCCCTTTTCTTTATCCGTTACAATGACACGGACACCCAAGGTGAGAGGCTTGCGGATTTTCCAATACCATTTCGCCACTGCATGGTACCAGGCCATATTTCCACCTCACTTTTCCATGTGCTACCATTCTTTAGCCACCTATATTTTCCCTGCCATGAACAAGAAAAAACAGGCCTATCGGCGGCCTGTCTCACGCGAGGCGATTCTCCAGCTCTTTGACAACCGCCTCTGCTTTTCGAATCCATCTCGAATCAATCTGTGCGTCTTTGTCTACCGGCTCTTGAAACTGATTCATCAAACCCGAAGCGAGCGCCTCCGTGTAGCCGATATCTTCTTCTACCCCAGTCTGGTACACATGCCGGATCACAAACGGCCGCCCCAGTTCCAGCCATGCATCCGGGCTATCGAGCTCGCCTTGCAATACTTTTACAGGCAAGCGCAAATAGACCATGTTTTTATCATCCAGCGCCCGGTCGAAGTACCCTTGCTCATAATCCCAATTGGATAATGTAAAATGCGGCTGAAGCGCTTCACGAAAATAGCCAAATGTCGCCCGAGTACCTGGCAAGCTACTGTTTATTTGTTGCATCGTCAATCCCTGCCTTTGTTTATTCTATGAGAAACGTCCACCTTTTGTTCGTAGTGTGTGACAAAAGGCGAGGTTGTACTCTCACATCTACAAAAAGCAGCAAGCCTCCTAAGCCCTGATGGCCTTGAGAGGCTTGTAAGTTCCCCACCATTAAATCAAGACAATTGTCAGGAGTGTAAAGAGTGCCAATGGAATGATTCTACGTCCGTTCCGGCATCTTCTACGTCTTCTCCCTTGGACTTTTGGCAAAACATATGGCGGTGGGGGGGGTGGTGGCGGCGGACAAAAAAACGGCGGATACGGCGAGAATGGTGGAAATGGCGATAGATTTTGTTCCCAAGGACTTACTTGCGGTTTCTGCTCGCTATACGGACTGACTTGGGGAGCGGGACGGTTACTGCTGCTATACGGGCTGACTTGGGGGGCGGGACGATTGCTGCTGCTAAACGGGCTGACCCGTGAGTTGTTGGAACTGCCGAAAGGGCTTACCTGACTGTATGGATTAAACTCATCGCCATAGGGACTTACCTGCGGAAAGTACGGATTGCCTCCATAAGGACTAAGATCGCCATAGGGAGGATAACCTGCATACGGATTATAGCTCACATATTGAAAGTAATAATCAGGATACTGCCCCCATCCTCCATACGGCTGCCGATGCGCCACTTCCATTACTTGATAAGGATTGTAGTCCTCATAGTTATCATAGTTCTCATAATCATACTCTTCGAAAACTTCTTCTTCCTCCGCATCCTGGTCGACAACTTCTACGTATACGTTTTGATCATCATAATCGACAATGACGCCTTCAAACACTTGCCCGTCAAGTGCTTCGATGCGCACTTTTTTCTCCACGTGCTCCTTGCAGATGTTGTGCACATTTTCTCGCATATCCTTTAACAGGCTGACAAATTGAATGTCAGCCTGATACAGGTTTTTTTCAGAATCAGACTGCATGGAAACTCCTCCCCTTCTGGTGTTTCTTTATTACCATATACAAGTGCCCATGGGGAGGTTACCAGAATCTAGGCGTGACTAGCCCAATTTATAGAAAGCGGGCAGGTAAAAATGGCAAAAGGCGCTCCGTCTCTCCTTTTTCCACAAAGTCCGCCATCGCTTTTGCAGTGACAGGAGAAAGCAAGATGCCATTGCGAAAATGTCCGCCTGCGATCGACAGTCCTTCCCAGCCAGGAACGGGGCCCAAGAGCGGCTTTCCATCCTGGGTCGCAGGTCGAAGTCCACCCCACGCCTCCAGAAAGGTAGCGGAGTGAAGCGCAGGAACATACGGCATGGTCCCTTGCAGGATACTCGCTAAACCTGCCATTGTAACGTCTCGCTGGAAGCCACTCTCATCCTCAGTCGCACCAAGGACAATTTTTCCATCCTTTTTCGGGGTGATGTAGCCTGTCGTTCCGAAAATCACCGTTCGCAATGGAATGCCCACGGAAGAAACGGC
The DNA here is from genome assembly GCF_000010165.1 of Brevibacillus brevis NBRC 100599. Classification (NCBI taxonomy): domain Bacteria; kingdom Bacillati; phylum Bacillota; class Bacilli; order Caryophanales; family Paenibacillaceae; genus Brevibacillus; species Brevibacillus brevis. Next base: position 945,802 of record NC_012491.1, on the reverse strand, counting down.
CGCAATCTGCCCGCGTACAGGTCGAATCGGCACGGAAACACCAAGCATCTCCATCATCCCTCCAACCCACGCTCCAGAGGAAATCACGGTCTGTGCGGCACGTAGTGACCCTGAAGAGGTCTCGACCCCGATCACTTTTCCGCCTTTCACGGCAATGCCGCTTACCACACAGCCTGATAACAGCTTCACTCCTTGCAATTGGCAAGCAGTAGCCAAGGCGCGAAGAAGCATTCGATTGTTGATGTGTCCTTCGTACGGAGAATAGATGGCCGCTTGCACTTGATCGGTCAGAAGCGGCTCTATTTCCTTCACTTGTGCTGTATTCGAGAGCCAGTGCACAGCATGTCCCGCTTCTTTTTGCCAACGGTACTTGTCAGCGAGCTGCTGGACTTCCTCCTCATTTAACGCGACGGTCAGCAATCCATCCAAGCTTAGCTGTACATCTCCGCCAGTCAATTCTTCCAGCTCTGCTGCCCATTCCGGGTATAGCGCAAGTGACTCCATGCCCAAATCGAGCATCGGTCCAGGTGCTGTGAATTCTTTCAAAGGAGCAAGCATCCCGGCCGCAGCAGAAGACGCCTGCCCTCCCCATTCGCCCTGCTCAACCAAAGTCACGCTCATCCCGCGCCGTGACAGCTCGTATGCCAAGCTCAATCCGATAATTCCTCCACCCACTACCAGACAATCACTCATCTTTTTTCTCTCCTCACCATGTTGACTAAAATGTCATGTACGTTGCTGTTGTGGCGTGGAGGAAACAGGAGAAAACGCTCAGCTTCTAGGGCCACCCGCTGTGGGATTGACTGCACGACTCCATGCAAAAAGCGAAACCGCGTCCAAAGTGGTATCTTCAAGGATGTGTTTCAGAGGTGGACGCTTAAAGGCGTGTTTCGCTTTTTGCATTGCGTCTCGGTCGGTGTCCCTAAGATCTTCGCTGTTTTCTCCTGTTTCCTCTACGAGCCTTTCGTGTTATCCGATCTTTTAAAGATTTTTCATTAATGAAGAACGCAATCAGTTACGCTAGAGAAGAATATTTCCAGATGTAGCGACTTGTGGAGTCCTACCGAGCGGAGAAGGGATTCGCGGGCAACAGAAACGCAACCGTGCCCGGGCTACGAAGCGGCTACCACTTTTGCGTTTCCCCGCGAATCCCTTCGTAGCGGGCAGTCCCAGCCCCCAGCAGGACGGAGCCCTGAGCCTAGACTGGAAATATTCTTCTCTCCCCTACAGCCACATGCCCACTTCTTCATAACAAAAAGCCCACCAGTTCCCGAGCAGGAAAAGGTGGGCTACATGCGCATAGGTAACAATCAAGCGAAAAGCGCTGTCTGCCGGCAACCGTATCCCTGCGCCGGCATGATCCGGATCAGGTGCAATGGGTCGATGGTCGATTGCTTCCATCCTCTCAGCCCCGCATGAAGGACTCCCCAAGTTGCTTGTTCATTATGATATTCCTTTGTAAGTATAGTCCTGTTTGCCGCCATCTGACAAGCACGTCCGCTGGTTAATCCTCATCCTTCACATCGTAGCTCTCCGGAATCGGTTCATGGCGTGCAGCATCCTCGAACTCCTGTAGCTTGCGAATTTCTTCGAGATGATGATTGAATTGCTCTTTATTAATGATGTACTCATTGCCGTCATGAACAGCACGGATGCGTCCCTGCTTGATTTTTTCCATAATAAACGTCTCAGGAAGCTCCAAATAGGCGGCTGTCTCCTCGACGGTCAAATACGTCTTATTCTCTCGCAATCTTGCCTCCAGTTCCGCTTTCTGCCGCTCGTAGCCCGGCTTGCCCAGCAAGGCAAACATATTGGTTTTGTACGCCTCCACCCCTGGCTGATCAAACGGATTGACGCCTAGCAAATAGCCGCTGATTCCGCATGCCTTTTCAAAAAAGTAAATCAGTCCACCGAGATAGTAAGCTGTCGCTTCCGGTATTTCCACAAGCAGATTTGGTACACCGCCGTCCACATGGGCCAGCACCGTTCCCTCGAAAGCCTTTTTATTGACATACCCCATTCGTTTTCCAGTCAAAAAATTCAATCCATCGACGTCAGCGGGATCCTCCTGGACAGTCAAATCAACAAGGGGCTTCGTCACAGACACAACGGTCTCAAACAAATGCCTCATGCCGTCCTGTATGTATTGGCCCAACGAATGCAAGTCCGTTGAAAACTCGGCAGAAGCCGGAAAAATTCCTTTGCCGTCCTTGCCCTCCGATTCCCCGAAGAGCTGCTTCCACCACTCCGCAAAGTAGCGAAACTGCGGTTCATAGCTGACCAACAGCTCCACTGTCTTGCCTTTTCGATAGAGTGCATTGCGAATCGCCGCATACTGATAGCATGGATTATCGCGCAAATCCATGACCATGTAGCGTTCGCGTGCGTCCCTGGCCCCTTGCATGAGTGCATCCATATTCGCCCCGCTTACAGCGATCGGCAACAATCCAACCGCAGTCAGGACTGAATATCGCCCACCGATATCATCCGGAATGACAAAGCACGCATAGCCCTCGTCATCCGCTAGCTTTTTCAGGGCTCCTCGCTGCTTATCCGTCGTAATGTAAATTCGTTTTTTGGCCTCTTCACGTCCGTATTTCTTTTCCAGCCATTCCCGAAAAAGTCGAAACGCGATAGCGGGCTCAGTCGTCGTGCCCGATTTTGAGATGACGTTGATGGACACATTTTTTCCTTCCAATACGTCCATCAGATGAGAGATATAAATCGGACTAATATTGTTGCCCACAAAATAAATCTCCGGAAAACGCCGCTTGGACTTCGGCAGCAAATTGTAAAAGCTGTGGCCCAAAATGTCAAGTACCGCTTTTGCCCCTAGATACGAGCCTCCGATGCCAATCACCAGAAGCACATCCGAATCCGATTGAATCCGTACTGACGCTTGGCGAATTCGCTCATACTCATCCCGGTCGTATTGTTCCGGCCAATCGACCCAACCAAGATAATCCTTGCCGGGTCCAGTCCTTGAATGAAGCATTTGATGCGCCATTTCGATCGCTGGAGAAAGCTGCTCCCACTCATGCTGTTTGACAAAGGCTCGAGCGTTGGCGTAATCAAAACGAATCGTTTTGTTCATAGCTCCCCTCCGAGGAACGTCATCTCATCTTTATCTATGATATCACGGCGATTGGCGGCAAAGAACTTCCCGATAAAACGTATCAAAATGCGTTTAAATGTGTCCAAAATGTGAACATTCGGCGTTTTATGTTACCTTTTTCCAGCACTACCGTAAAACCCTTTCGAGCAATGAAATAATATGGTTCTTACCAAAGCAAGGAGAATGAACATGAAAAAACGATGGTGGATCATCGGTTCCGTCGTAGTCCTCCTGGGCATCGGGGGCGTTGCGTTTTCCATGATGGGATCGCAACAAGCTATGGGAATGCCTGTCAACATCGGCGCACCAACGAAATCAGCTTTGGAAAGCAAGGTTTTGACATCAGGGCTCGTCACCGTAGAAGACAAGCTCAAACAGTACGCCAACGTCACTGGAACCTTACGTGAGTTTGTCGTCAAGGAAGGCGACAAGGTGAAAAAGGGACAAGTGATCGCGAAAATCGACACGTCCGATGTCGATAGCCGAATTCTTGAGCTGGAAGCGCAAATGGAATTGGCCAAAGCCAACCTCGCCAAGGCACAAATCGGCAACGAGCCGGAAGAAGTCGCACAGGACAGAGAACGTGTCTCCCAAGCCCAGCGTGAATATGATGCGGCAAAGCGGGAATATGACCGGATGAATCAATTATTCACTTCTGGCGCTTCTACCCAGCAAGAGCTGGATAAGTTGAAATCACAAATGGAAAGTTCTCTATCTACGCTGAATGTCGCCAAGCAACAGCTCGCTCTCAAGCAAAAGGGGCCACGCAAGGAAGACATTGCCGCTCAGCAAGCCCAAATCAACAAGCTGAATGTAGAAAAAGCACAGTTGAATAAAGAACGTGTCCAAAGCGTCGTCGTAGCACCTATGGATGGAACCGTCATTGGCATTGCAGCTGATAACGGTCAATACGTCAACAAGGGAACAGAAATCTTGACCCTTGCCAATCTGAACAATCTGTTGGTTGAAGCAGATATTAACGAATCCGATGTCAATAAGCTCAAAATCGGTCAATCTGCCACGATTGAAGGCGTGACACTCGGAAAGAAAAAGCTGAATGCGGAAGTAGCGCGCATCTCTCCAACCGCGATCACTACTGCCACCAAGTCGGGGCAAGGTGAAAAAACACGCGTCAAAGTTACCCTCAAGCCATCTGGAGATCTATCTGCTTTGAAGCCTGGCTTCCATGTGGATATCAACATCTCCGTCGAAAAAATCGATAATGCCTTGCAAGTGCCAATCGAGGCTGTACAGCAAGATGCTGACGGCAGCACCTTTGTTTGGGTATCTGACAATGGTGTGGCGAAAAAACAGAAAGTCCAAACCGGTATGGAAAATGAGTTGTTCTCTCACGTCAAGTCTGGACTTAACGGTGATGAGCAAGTGATTCTTGGCCCTGTCGAATCCCTGACTGAAGGAACACCTGTCATGCCGATGAGTGGCGGCGGCGCACCAATGGGCATGTAACACGTAAAGAAGGAGGTCAGCCGACGATGCTTCATGTAGAAGGCTTGACGAAAGCATACAAGACGGGTGATACCGTACTGCCCATCTTAAAAGGTGTCTCCCTGCTGGTGGAACAAGGTGAATTCGTTGCCATCATGGGGCCATCAGGATCAGGGAAGTCGACGTTTATGAACATGCTAGGCTGTCTGGATCGTCCAGATTCTGGCTCGTACATGTTAGATGGCATTGAGGTCAGCAGCTTGAAGGATACGGAGCTCGCCGTTGTTCGCAACCAAAAGATCGGCTTTGTGTTCCAATCGTTTAATCTACTCGCCCGCTCTTCCTCCTTGCACAATGTAGAGCTGCCGATGATGTACGCCAATGTCAGTCGCTCAGAACGGCGCAAACGGGCTACAGAAGCACTCAAGCGAGTGGGACTGGCTGAACGCATGGATCATAAACCAACCCAGCTATCCGGTGGTCAAAAACAGCGTGTAGCAATTGCCAGAGCACTGGTCAATAAACCAGCCATCCTGTTGGCAGATGAACCCACGGGAAATCTGGATAGCCGCTCTGGAGTCGAAATTATGGCCATGTTTCAGGAGCTGCATGCGCAGGGCGTTACGATCATTCTGGTTACCCACGAATTGGATATCGCCCAGCACGCTGAGCGGATTGTGACTTTCAAGGATGGCGTGATCATTCGCGATGAAAAGGTTACGGAGCGAATATTCTCCAAGCCGTCTGACGAGGTGATTGTCACATGAATTTTATGGAAAGCTTTAACACCGCCGTGGAAGGTATTTGGGCGAACAAAATGCGCTCGATCTTGACCATGCTCGGGATCATCATCGGGATTACCTCCGTCATTGTCGTCACGGCACTCGGTGAAGGTGGGCAAAAAGCCATCAACGAAGAGATGGAAAAGTTCGGGCAAAACACGTTTAACGTCTTCATCAATTGGGAGACAAAAGAAGAGATTGCCGCAGAAGATATGACCGTGGAAGATACCGAGGTACTCGGCAGGATTAGTCCTGCCATTGAATACATCGTGCCTTCCAACTCCAGTACGATTGATTTGAAGGGGCCGAAAAAAGAAGAGCGCGTCAACCTCACCGCCTCCACTGCTGATTATTTTTCGATGCAATCAACCTTGAAGGTGGCAAAAGGTCGACTTTTCAACGAGATCGATGACAAAGAGCAACGCGCCGTCATCGTCCTAGAGGAGGCTCTTGCCCAAAAGCTGTTCGGTCAAATGAGCCCGATTGGTCAGCGTGTTCGCTGGGGGAATCAATCTCTCGTCGTAATCGGGACGTACACAGAAGAGAAGTTCAAGTTTGATATGGCAACGAGCTATGGGGCGATTATTCCCATCCGTTACGAAATGAGCCTGCAGGAAGAGCCATCTGTCCAAATGATCATGGGAAAAGCGATCGACAAAGCGTCTGTCGACCCAGCCATGCAGCAGGTCAAACAGTACTTGAGCCGCAAGCATCAAAAGGAAGACCATTACAGAGTTCGCAGCATGCAAGAATCGATGGATCAGTTTAATCAAATGACGGGCACCTTGACGCTGATCTTCAGTATCATCGCAGGTATCTCCCTCGTGGTTGGCGGCGTCGGCGTGATGAACATCATGCTCGTATCCGTGACAGAGCGTACTCGCGAAATCGGAATTCGCAAAGCATTAGGGGCACGCCGACGAGATATTTTGATTCAGTTTTTGATTGAATCGGTCATCGTCTGCTTGATCGGTGGATTGATTGGGGTGTTGTTCGGCCTTGGTATCGCTTCGATCATTGCCTATTTTGCACAGTTGCCGCCGCTTATGTCCTGGAACAGCGTGTTTATCGCATTTGGCTTCTCCAGTGCCATCGGTATTTTCTTCGGCCTCTATCCGGCCAATAAGGCAGCCAAGCTCGATCCAATCGAAGCACTGCGCTACGAATAATGGAGTAGCCTTTATGAAAAAACAAGCACCTGTAAGCTCTTTAGCTACAGGTGCTTGTTTATGTTGGCAACGTATCCGTTACCAGCTTCAAAAGAAAAAAAAGCGCAATCCCCACGCTCGCGACTGTCCACCAGAGCGGCTTGCTGTCAGCCTTTTCTGCCTTGTAGATCCCGATTAACTTCCAGGTCCCTACTGCCACACACAAGAGGCTAAACAGGAGCAGGATTGTCCCCATGACCTCCCTCCCCTCACTCCTAGCTATATGGGAATGAGAGAGAAAAAATCACTTCTTCGGGTCCTTTTTGCCCAATCGACCGAGGACCATCCGGCCCCGTTCTTTTATGGACTCGTCCTTGATATCTTGTTGCCGCTTTTTCATCAAACCGTTTTTGGAAGTATCCGGTCGGTCCGTTTGCCGTCCATCTCGCATTAGCTGTACTTGCCTCCGCCTTTTTTCTCGTAATCGTTCAAAAGCTCAGCAAAGCTCTTGTTGCGCTCGCGTTCTTCCTGCTCCCGGCGCTTTTGTTCGGCGGCTTCCTTTTCTTTGCGCTCGCCTTCTGTCTTCATGTCTTTTTCAAGCTGCTTGAGTGCTCCGAGCGCATCTGCATTCAGCATATCCTTCAAACTGTTCAATCCGCTTTTCGCGTCTGTTGCAGTCGTTGTCTCTGGTTGACGCTGTGGTTTTCGTTGTTTTTTTGCCATTTGAATTGCCACCCTTTCCCTATCCTCATTCTGTCCTCATTCTCTGGCCCCATCCGGGTCATACTATCTTCAACTTTCGCAAAGAGGAGGACATCACATGGTTCGCAACAAAGAAAAAGATTTTGGAAAAACCGCTGAAATCCGAGGACCCAAAGCCCAATCCGAGGCTGTCCGTTCTGACGGCTCCATTAATAGTGAACCACAAGAAAGGCTAAAAGAAAACCGCTAACAAAAAAACCGCCGGGCAGCCACTATGCTCGGCGATTTTTACTCTTTCTAAAGTTTGATGAGTCTAGGGGGACTGGAAGAGAGAATCATTCTTGAGTATGCAATTGAAGGGAATGTTTTTTTAAAAATTAACACGAATAGCCCGATCAACGTCTTGATTAGGCTAAATCCCTTTGCTACCGGTTATGTTTGAACACTTTACCAAACGAGCTACAAAGGCCCTTTTATGCGTTTTTATTCTAAGTGTAGGGTTGGGCTAGTCATTGAAAAATCGAAATCGAAATTTACCCTCATTAGTGCCGTTCAGATGATTGGTCACTCCATCAAAAAAGAACCCCATCACGCTCTAATTTATAATAAGAGCTCCAACTAAATGAAGCTCATAATGATCTGGCCGGTTCGAAGGAGATTCGATCCTTACAGCTCACGAGGTCTCCTTTTTCCACTTATTTTCAACATAGGTTAGAAAAGCTTGCATTCCTTTAAGCCAAAGAGCCAAAAAGGGTGTCGTAACTGGTAGTACTATCAGGGCATATAGGGGTGCTAATTTAAAATAGTCATGCATGATATCATTCGCTGTAATCTCTGTTGACGGGGTCATTACACGCTCAAAGCCATACTCTAAAATAAGCATCAGCGTAGCACCAACTGACCCCATGAAAAGGGGGATTATAAAACCTAGAAAAGCACATAAAACCCAATATCCCCATAGGCGAATGTTCCTGAATGCCTGGAAGTAACCTGAAATACCAGAAATAACAGTGACAGGAAATAGGGATGTTGCAAAAAACCATAACCATCCCCCAAACGATGCTCCCCCAACCGACATGCCGCCAGCTGCGAAATCTCCGAGAAAAGAAATGATAAAACTCAAAAAAAACATAGTTACCAAACCGTAAATAAGACCTACTAACGTAGAGCGCACATTATACAAATTGTCGCTCCCTCCCCCAAGTGAATTAGTTTATATTTATTATTATTTTTCAATAAATTCCACATATTATCAAATACATTTCATTAGTGGGTCGCGATATCTTTGTTATGTAAGCGTCTTTCGCTACTTATGCTTGAATGTTAATTACTTGGCCCAGTAGATTTGACCTATTCTGAGATTTTCGATGTCGTGGCATGAATGACCGAGATTCCTTTAATTGAAGGACCTATATCAAAAAGTTTAACGTTCGGTTGTAGAAAACCAATCCTGATTACCTGCTTGAGAGGCTGGCCGGGCAACCGCCAACATGAGCACCCCATCCTCACCGTATGTAATCTCAAAAGATCGGACTGCCGATCAGCCCCATCTCACATCCCCCTCAAATCGAATCAAGACGTTATCAGAACTAGAGCGGTATCCAGCACGATCACCATTATTGTTCTAAATTGGCAAACTGCAAGTTCAGGCTAAACAAGGTATACAGAAGCTGATGGGTTGTATTCTCTGACGGGAATGATCACACTCGTTAGCATCAGAACTTCCCCCCTTTTTTAGCATATGCAGTTGGGTCTCATTTGGGCTGGGCGCAAGCTCTCTTCCAAAACCGAATAAGGGGTCAGTGACTGATGCATGCTATGGGATAAAAGGAGGTCCAGATGATGGATAACGAGAAGCAAAGGAACGACAAGACGAAGGATATTTCCCTCGATGGGACGCTGCCGCATCAAATCAGTGCTCCTGACTTCAAAAACTCGTCTCGTACGATTCAAAAGCCATTCGTCAATGAGTTCGGAGTCGTCATCGGTGACAGCTTGTACGAGTCCAAGGAATCTCCCTTACACAACTGGAGCACAGAAACCGACCCCTCCATCATGTCAGGGGATGAGTGGGTACATCCGACCAATGACATTGGCTGGAACTCGATAGAAAACCGTGAGCTCCTCGAGGATCAAGAAGAACCAGATAGAGCGCGTTTTATGCATCCTACCCTCGACGTGAGCAAAGGCAGGGACTAATACCAGCTTTTTCATGCAAGCCCGTTCGGCAGAGGCACTTCTGACCGGACGGGTGTTTTTGGATTGCGCTTGCACCTTGAGTCTCGGGACACTACTCTGACTTGTGTTACAATGGAAGACAAGTAGCAGAAAGGAGCTAGTCCATGAGTATCACACTTGCGATAGAGCCGGCGTTTTCCATTGCCTATCAACGTTATGCCGGGTTTGTACCTGGAGATACGCTTCGATTATATGTACGAACAAGCGGCCCCGGGACCGGTGGCATGTTTTATGCGATTGAAAAAGATGAGGCCCTCACCGATGATGCTGTGTTTGAAGTAGAGGGGTTGCGATTTGTCATTCGTCCAACTGATTTCTGGTATTTCGACGGGGGACAACTAAGCTACAATCCGCTCTATGGCGAGTACGGCTTTCACTTCACTAATCCTCGTCTGGATGGCAACTAGACAGAAACTTCTATCTGCTTGATTCGTAAGAAAGAATATCTGCCTATATCTTCTGGGAGGAAAAACAATGAAAAAAAGCCGTTCAGTCCTTTTGGCGATCGGTGCTTTCTTACTTGCCAATTTAAAATGGATACTGAGCTTACTGAAGTTTTCGAAATTCGGAACCACCATTATATCCATGGGAATTACCTTGTGGGCGTATGCCGCTTTTTACGGATGGAAATTCGCCGTAGCTCTCGTCTATCTGATCTTCGTCCACGAAATGGGTCATGTGATTGCCGCCAAACGAAAAGGAATAGCCACTTCACCGGCTGTCTTTATTCCTTTTGCGGGAGCCTTCATCGCCATGAAGGACATGCCGCGTGATGCAAAAACGGAGGCGTACTTAGCCTACGGCGGACCCTTGGCGGGGATGATTGCTTTCTTGCCTGCCCTTCCGCTGTATTGGTATACGCAGGACCCTTTCTGGGGGTTGGTTATCTATTTGGGCGCCATGCTCAATTTATTTAACCTGCTGCCTATCTCTCCGCTGGATGGCGGACGCATCGTTTCGGTATTGTCGACGAAGATTTGGTTTATCGGGTTAGTCGGGCTGGGGGTTATGCTGTTCGCCAACCCAGGACCGATTACTGTGATCATTTTCATCATCGGCTTGATTACGTGGTACAACCGCCTACGTGGCAGCTATCAACAAAAGCTCCTGCAATACGAGCGCGAAAGGATTGCAGACTTCCAGCAAAGCATAGCTGAATGGCCCGCACTGGAATCGACATGGGATGTTCGCACGCAAATGAATGCCGAGGTAAATGCGATCAATCAGGAAGACTTGAAGAAATTTTACGTTCCATTTGTGCAGGACAAACAACGCCTCCAGCGTGACTTCAAGCGACTCGATAAAGTGTATGTGAACAGAAAATGGGAACTGTTCAGACTGTGGGAACGAGAGCCTGTTCTGTATTACGATTCGGACCCGAACCGACCGATCCCATCTGATACTCTTCGTGATGGAGAGCGTGCGGCGCAAGAGAGGTTAGCCGAACTGGATGAGCAAATGCACCAGCTCACTACGTACTACGATGCACCTGCCTCTACGAAGTGGAAAGTGTTAGTTGCCTATCTCGGTCTCGCTGCTGTACTGTCAGCGTTTTTCGTCTACGCCCAACAAATACTGCACAGGTAACCGCTTGCACTCTGCGTTGCTTGACAAAAATGGATGCCTATCTGCGGCCTTCTCCGAGCGCAAAAACGTGCGATACGGTTATCTGAGGGTCGCTCTTGCCGACCAAAAGGGCAGAAACGCCCTCTATGGTGGTATATCGCTTTTGTACGTTCCACCCAATCAGAGTAAAATAGAAAATAGTACTTTCATAAAATTCCAGAGAGGATGACTTTTTACTTGGACACCGTCCCGATAGTGCTCAACCTACTGCTTGTTATATTTCTTGTTTTTCTCAACGGCTTTTTCGTAGCCGCAGAGTTCTCACTCGTGAAGGTGCGGCAAACGCGCCTGACACAGATGGTGAATGAAGGTAACAGACGTGCAGTCTATGCCCAAAAAGTAACGCATAAGCTAGACGCTTACCTATCTGCCTGCCAGGTCGGGATCACTCTCGCCTCGCTGGGACTGGGTTGGGTCGGGGAACCGGCCATTGCCCATATGATTGTGGAGCCTTTGCTTGGATCTTCTGGATTGCCTGAATATGCGATCTCCGCGATTTCTTTTGGTGTAGCCTTTGCGATTATTACGTTCCTCCACATTGTCTTGGGTGAGTTGGCTCCGAAATCATTGGCCATTCAAAAAGCAGAAATGACCTCGTTGTGGGTTGCCGCGCCATTGATGTTTTTCTATAAATTGCTTTACCCTGCAATCTGGTTCTTGAACGGAACCGCCAACGCCCTCATGAGACGTCTGGGACTCGAAGCGATCTCAGAACATGAAGCGGCGCATACCGAAGAAGAAATTCGCCTACTGGTCAACCAAAGTCACCAAAGTGGCCATATCGACCAAACCGAATTGAACCTTGTGGAACAAGTTTTTGACTTCTCCGAAACCGTTGCTCGGGAAACGATGATCCCGCGCATAGATATGGTTTGCTTATATACGACGAATACCTTTGAAGAAAACCTGGAGATTATTCGCTCGCAGCGCCACACCCGTTTTCCAGTTGCAGCTGAGGACAAGGACAATATCATTGGTTTTGTCCATGCGACAGACTTCTACCTTTCTGCCTTACAAGAGGGAAGCGTAGAACTGGATTCGTTGCTCCGCCCTGTCCTGACCGTACCGGAAACCATGGAAATCAGCACGGTATTGCGTCTGATGCAAAAAAACCGTTCGCAGCTTGCTATTGTCATCGACGAGTACGGCGGAACAGCCGGTCTCGTGACGATGGAGGATATTTTGGAAGAAATCGTTGGGGATATCCAAGACGAATTTGACGAGGAAAGACCAGAAATTGAGAAGCTAGACAATGGCCTCTCCGTATCCGGTATGCTCGTGTTGGCTGACCTGAATGACCATCTTCCGTTTGAGCTCGAATCCGAAGATGTAGACACGATTGGTGGTTGGTTGTACAGCCAGCTGGAAGAAGACATCGCTGTTGGTGCAACAGTAGAATGGGAAAACCACCTGTTCACCGTCAAGCAGATGGATCATCACCGTGTCACACGCGTTCTGATTACGCATATGGAAAAAGATGAATCGGAGCAACAAGAACTGTTGACCGTCTCCTAATCATCACACCTCAGCACAAACCAAAGCCCCGCACCTGCTTAGATCGCTGGTGCGGGGCTTTTTTTCGTCTATGTGGTTCTCTGCCCCATAAGTGGCTTCCAGTCGTCCTCGCCATTGTCCTCCAAAATCCCCATCGTCACATCGCTAATATCCGGGTCAGTGAGCAAGCTGTCGCGAATGCGGTATTTAATATCGTCCGCCACAGCAAGACTCAGTCCCGTCCGCAGCTCTACATAGCTCTCCACATGGTAAAAACGCCCTTCCTGTACAATTCGCAACTTGTTGATGTCCGTCACATCCGGATCAGCAAAAATGACTTTGGCTACCCGATCCTCGATTTCTTTGGGAGCTGCAATACCAATTAAACCGACCATGTTGTCGTACCCTACCTTGAATGCCACACCCACCATGAGAATCCCGATCAGAATGGTGGCAATCCCGTCCAGCAAGGCAAAGGAAGTAAACGTAGTGACGATAACGGCAATCAACGCCAATAACGCACCGAGCGTCGCTACGATGTCTTCATAAAAGACAAGTCGTGTCGGCGGAGCCGCACGTCCTACATTCCGAAAGGCTGCTGGGATGACAGCAAAGCCTTTCGCTTCCACCCGCGCTTCATGAACGATTTCGAACATCGCTTTTACGAGTACGTACCCATCCACAATGACCGCCAGAAACAAAATGATGAAATTCAGCCAAAAGTGGCTGGATTTTACTGGCTCGGAAATAAGATGGAAGCCTTTGATAATGGTTTCGTAGGCCATGATGGTTACGACGATCACCGCGACCATACAGAAAAGGTTAATGACACGACCAAAGCCTGAAGGGAACCTCGGTGTCGGTTTTTTCTCTGCGAGCACGCTGCCAAAGAAAACGAAGAACTGGTTGACCGCATCGGCTACCGAATGCATTGCCGACGCAAACATGGCTCCGCTCCCACTATAGACAGCCGCAAAGCCTTTTGCGATAGCAAGCCCTGTGTTCCCCAAGGCCGCTGTCGCCGAGGACGTATTTCCTTTTTTTAGCGTTGCCCAGAAAGAGCCCATGGTGTTGCCATTCCCTCCTTGAACGAGACGATTTTCTTTACTATTCCCTATTCGTAAGGAGTGTTCCTTATGAGAAATGGAACATATACACAAAGAAAAGGCAGACATCCGAAGTGGAACATCTGCCTACCCTTGATACCGCTACCTTATGCTACTACTTTCAATCCTGCTACAGCTATAATCACCATGGCAATGCACAAGATTCGCAGCTTGTCTTTTGCTTCTCCATAGAACAACATCCCGACCAGAGCGCTTCCTACCGTACCAATCCCTGTCCAAACCGCATAGGCTGTCCCCATAGGGATTTCTTTCATGGCGAAGGACAAGAGGAAGAAGCTGAGAGAAAAGCCACCGATCAGAACCGCAAACGAGCGGAACGAAGGCTTTTGGTTAACTTGTGTAATCCCCATCACTCCAACGACCTCAAACAACCCTGCAAAAATTAAGGATAACCATGTCATGCCACTTCACCCTCCCTCTTCGGCTTCTCTTCATGATCCGGTGTGACCAGCTTCAACCCAAGGATTCCCCCCAGAAGAAGTGCGATCAAGCCTACTTTCGCCCAGCTGAACGGTTCCCCAAACAGGACCATTTCGCTAATAACGGTACCAGCCGTACCCAAACCGACGAAGATGGCATAAACCGTACTCGTCGGCAGCTTTTTCCCTGAATAGACCAAAACACCAAAGCTGATAATAATCGCTAGGATGGTCAGCGCCCATGACCAAAAGCTGTCGGCGTGCTTCAAGCCCGCTACCCACATGACTTCAAATACTGCTGCTACGACAACCATCAACCAATATTTCCCCATTTCTGGCTCCCTCCTCTTTCTTTTTCGCTCATCGCAACGGACGTATCCGTTTTTATCGTTCCCCAAAATACATACTCATCCAAGATGGCTCAGTCTTTCCGAATGCAAAAAAAGCCTCGGGTGAATACCATCACAGATATTCCTCCCGGGCTTTTATCCCTCCGTGTACACGACCGTGGTCGTGGGTTTTCTCTCGGTCCTGACCGGCCAAATGACTGACCGCGGAACCCTAGAAAACTCCGTACATATGCAGTTCTTTTCTTGGGGTAACTCTCACCATCATATCAAAAAACGCCGTGATTGGCAATGAACGTGCGCGCTTCGCTAAAAAAGCAAGAAGCCCAAGCTGATAATGGCGCCTGTCACGATCAGCATCATCAAGCAGTAGCCCATGATATCCCTCGCACCCAATCCAGCAAGAGCTAGCACAGGTAATGCCCAGAATGGCTGAATCAGGTTCGTCCACGCATCCCCCCAAGCAATGGCCATCGCGACTTTTGCATGGGAAACGCCCAGCTCAGTGGCAACAGGCAGCATGATTGGTCCCTGTACTGCCCATTGCCCTCCACCAGAAGGAATGAATATGTTCAATAGGCCTGCACTCCAAAACGTGAACAGCGGAAAGGTAGTAGGCGTCGAGATGCTGATAAACCATTGAGAGATACTCGCTGCCAGTCCTGAAGCCGTCATCATCCCAATGATCCCTGCATAAAACGGAAACTGCACGACGATGCCTGTCGTGGTTTTCACCGCTTCATTCATGGCATCCAAAAACTTGCGCGGTGTCCCATGAAGGAGTATACCCAGAAACAAGAAGCCCATGATGACGATATCCAAATTCAGCTTAAAGCCTTTATCAGCAAAATAGTAAATCAAATAAATAATTCCGAGTGCTGAAACAAGAACCGAGATTAAACGGCTGTTTTCCATTTTGGAAGCAGGAGTATTGTCGATTGTTAAATCAGCAGCAGCCATTTCTTGTTGCGCGATCCCTTCACCCTTGAATACAATTGTATCTTTTTCGGCAGGCATCATGAATCTGTTCACAATCGGGAGGACAATCATGATTGCGGCTACAATAGTCAGATTCATTGGTGAAAACATCGTTTCCGAGGTCGGAATGACACCGATGATGTTTTCCAGGCTATGCTTTTCCGTGGCGATCGTCAAAGGAACAGAGCCAGCAAGCCCTCCATGCCAGACAACAAATCCGCCATATGCGCTGGCGACGAGCAATCGATAGTCTACCTTTTCCACTTGATTGGCAAGAACGCGTGCCAATAGCGCACTGATGACAAGCCCAAATCCCCAATTGATCCAGTTGGCCACACAGGAAACGACTGTGACGAGTACAATCGCTTGTCCTGGCGTCTTTGCCAGTGATCCCAATGCATTCAAGCCACGCTTACAAATATTCGTACTGGCTAGCGTATGACCTGTAATCAGGATCAAGACCATTTGCATCGTAAAGCTGAGTAGGCTCCAGAAGCCGCCTCCCCAGTAGTTGACCATTTCCATCGATGTTTTGCCATTGACGACAATCCCGGCAACAAACACGAGGAAGGTCAAAATGATTGCAAATAAAAAGGCATCTGGCAAATAGCGCTGCACCATGCGGACCGAAGCATTCGTTAAAGCTTGAAACACATTTTCATCCCCTTTTCAAAAAAGCATTCATGTACGTATGCCTTCCGATATAGCAAGAGGGATGCCAATCTATTTTTCGAGGGAAATGAATACGCTTTCAAAACAATTGCTCTGTATGCTGACTACTTTTTGCACAGTATGACACTTGTTTGCGCACATCGGGTGATTAGTCTCTTTCCCCTATTGCTGAATCCAATCCGTACATTTGCAGCTTGTAGAGCAGTGCCCGCCGAGATATGCCTAGCCTTTTTGCTGTCTGTAGCTTGTTGCCGCGTTCTTTGCGTAAGGCATGGGCAATTGCTTCCTGCTCGACCTGGGCAATGATTTCCCGCATGGTTCTTCCTTCATAGCTGATTTTGCCATGGCTTGGGATCTGTTCGCTCATCTTGTTATCCTGAATGGGGGATAAGACATGCTCGTGACCGATAACTGCTCCTCTGGTCAAAACAACAGCCCGTTCGATCGTATTCTCCAGCTGACGCACATTGCCTGGCCAGTGATAGGCGATTAGCGCTTCCGTGGCAGCAGCGGACAAGCAGAGATCATGCTTCCCTGCCTCTTTTCCATATTTAGCGAGAAAGTGACGGATTAGCAGAGGAATATCCTCTTTTCGCTCACGAAGCGGCGGCATGCGAATCGGAACGACATTGAGCCGGTAGTAGAGATCCTCGCGGAAAAGCTCCTGGCGAATTCTTTCCTGCAAATCACGATTGGTGGCAGCAATCACGCGAACGTCAACCGATATAGCCTCGATGCCCCCTACCCGAATAAATACACGATCCTGCAAAAACCGTAGCAGTTTTACCTGCAAAGAAAGGCTCAGTTCTCCTACTTCGTCAAGGAACAAAGTACCTCCATTCGCAAGCTCCAACAGTCCTTGCTTGCGATGAACAGCCCCTGTAAATGCACCCCGTTCATAGCCAAACAACTCACTCTCCAGCAAATTTTCAGGAATCGCGCCGCAATTGACAGGAATGAGTGGCTTGTCCGCCCGCGGGCTATTGGAATGGATCGCTCTTGCAATGAGCTCTTTGCCTGTTCCGCTCTCCCCTTCAATCAACACCGTGGCTTTAGACATCGCTACTTTTCCCACCAGCTTGTACACGTTTTGCATAGCCGGACTCAGTCCAATCAAGCTGGTTCTGTTTGGATTCGCTTGCTCTTCCTGTAGGACTTTCCCGACTTCGCCTTGCTCAAGCAGCTCTCCCTGTGTGAGTGCATGAGCAACGACTTGTTTGACCTGCCCCAAGTCAAATGGCTTTTGCACATAATCAAATGCTCCCAGCTTCATTGCCTCCATAACGTCACTGGCGGAACCATAGGCAGTCATCATCACGACTCTCGGGAGTCTTCCCTTTCTCTCGTTCAGTTGGCGCAACGTATCCATGCCGTCTAAATGAGGCATACGCAGATCCAAAAGCATGACTTGCGGGCAAAAGCGTTCGACCTGTTCCAAAGCCTCTACTCCACTCCCAGCCTCCAGGAGCTCGTATCCCATTTTGCGCAGCGTAGTTGACAATGCCCTTCTCACATTGGCCTCGTCGTCTACGATCAGCACTTTGCTCGTCATCACAATCCTCCTTTTGCCCGAATCGGTAGTACGACAGTAAAACAAACGCCTTCGGGGGTATTTTGAGCAAAAATATGTCCGCCATATACTTGCACAATCCGTTGGGAGATCGCCAGTCCTAGTCCCGTACCTGTTTGCTTCGTCGTGAAAAACGGTTCGAATATAGCCAGCAGATTTTCCTCCGCAATAGGCGGACCTTCATTCGTTATCTGGACATGCACATCATTATTTATGTTTTTGATATCAATCTGGATACGACCTTCCATAGGCTTTGCTTGCAGTGCGTTATGCAATATATTTAAAAACACCTGCTTCAACAACTCTGGTGAAGACATCACCGCAGGAATATCCTCGTTATAAACAAGCTGGACATTCACTCCGTTGAAGCCCTCGGCATGTTCCATCAGCTTGAGCGTGTGCTGGATTACCTCTTGCACACGCACAGGTACGTTCGACTCTTCATTGGGACGAGAAAATAACAAGAGCTCGTCAGTAAAACGGTTCAGACGTTCGACTTCCTCCACAATAATCCCTGTGTATTCCCGAGAGCCATGGTCTTTTGGCCATTCCTCCTCGATGATCTGGGCGAAAGCTTTGATAGCCGTCAACGGATTGCGTACCTCATGGGCAATGCTAGTCGCCCACTCACCTATGACCGCCAGCCGCTCAGCTTGAGCCAGCCTTGACTCCATCCTCCGCCATTGTGTGCGATCCTCCAGCAAAACGATCGCCCCCAGCACTTCCTCTGTCGTATTTTTCCAAATGGAAGAGCTGACCTTTAGCCAGAGCACGCCCCTGTCCGGATGCTGATGGCGCCACATCGCATCCCGAATCGCTTGACCGTTTTGCAGCGTATCCAACAGGATATGAAGGAGGGCCTCACTCTCTGTAAAAACTTCCGTGTAATGCATCCCCTTTGCTCGACTGGACGTGAAGCCAATCATATGTATCGCTGTCTCATTCCATGCAATCAGGTGCCCGCTCTGATCCAACGCGAGGACCCCACTGTCCATGCTATTCATGATTGTCTCCGTGCGGCTACGGCTAGCCTGCAAGTCACTCGCCAGATTATTGATCGCACCTGTAATTTCTCCAGGCTCACCGTCCATTTTCCTCAAGCGAAAGGAAAGGTCTTGGCTAAGCCGCTTCAGCCCTGACTTGATCTCTGACAAAATCACTTCAAAGCGATGGACGAGCAAACCGCTGGCCGCTGCTGCGATCATACAGCCAATGCCCAAAATCGCATAAATGCTTTGTCGCATTCCCGCGAGTTGTATATCGATCGTAGCCATGAGCTCATTCGCCCAAGCATAGCCGATCACTTGATCATTGCGAATGAGCGGAACCATGGCGTTCATGATGTTGCCGCGTACTTGTTCGCCGATTACTACATCAGTCTGCCGTGTCTGCATGACACTGCGGCCCGGGTGAGTTTCACGAATTGATTGTCCTATGTACAAGCTCATTTCATTGCTGGGTCCATACGTCACGATGGAATCGAGAGCTGCGGAATAATACCCGACGCCAATTCCCGGGTGGGCTAGAGCGATCCGATCTGTAAGCGGTTGCATTTTCTCGTTTAATGCTTGAAGCTTGTGCTCTTTTTCCGCCTTTTCTAATCCAGCTTCCACGACGATGGTGTCAAAATCTTTCGACAGCGCAAAATCCAGCTGCTGCGTGATGGCGATTAGCTTTTGTTTCTTTTCCGCCAGTAAAGCCTGCTCTGCCGATTTTACCAATACGATTCCGGT
This sequence comes from Brevibacillus brevis NBRC 100599, assembly GCF_000010165.1. NCBI lineage: Bacteria > Bacillati > Bacillota > Bacilli > Caryophanales > Paenibacillaceae > Brevibacillus > Brevibacillus brevis. The sequence continues at coordinate 926,405 of NC_012491.1, read as the reverse complement.
AATGATAATCGGTAAAACGGTGACAACAATGACAGCCATGACAAAACGTATGCGGTACAGATATGTTTTCATTGAAGATTGCCTCCTTATGGTATTCTAACATACAGAAGCATCACACACAGGAAGAGAGGAACGTATATATGACAACCGTTTTGTTCGTTTGTCTGGGCAATATTTGCCGCTCGCCCATGGCCGAAGCCGTATTTCGCCATCTCGTAGAGTCTGAGGGATTGGCAGGGGAAATCTCCATCGATTCAGCGGGGATCGGTGGCTGGCACGCAGGTGAACCTCCGCACAAAGGTACACAAAAAGTGTTGACCGAGAATGGGATTGCCCATGACACACTGCGTGCTCGCCAAATTGTCACACAGGACTTCTCGGAGTATGACTACATCGTCTGCATGGATGAGGAAAATTTGTCCGCACTCAAGCAAATGGCGCCTTCAGGGAAAAAGGTGTACCGCCTGCTCGACTTTGCCGATACTGCCCAGGAACAAAATGTGGAAGACCCTTATTATACGGGGAGATTCACGTATGTGTATGACCTGGTGAATGCGGGTTGCCGCGGGCTCTTGAACGAAATCAAAGCCAATATCGCAAAAAAGGGATAGCCCGTCACCAGGGCCATCCCTTTTTCTTATACGGCAACCGTCTCCTTCTCAACCAGTCGATTCAACCAGCTCTTCGTACTCGCTATCAAGCGCTTGTAGCTGTCCGCCGAGGAAAAAGTATGATCTCCCCCTACAACTACTTCTGTTTCGCAACTTCCCCGTCTCCGCAGATGCAGCTCTCGCTCATAATGAAACATGGCATCCACCGCAATGACGTCATCCCGATTGCCATGCAGGATTAACACATCTCCCTCAAACTGCTTGGCTTGACGTAGCGGGAGAGCAGTACCGAGCGACTGAAAAAAGCGCTTCTCCAATCCGTAGCCCAAATGATCCGTTTTGCCGTATGAAAGTGCTTCCTTGTATTCCTTTTCCCCCACGATTCGAACGATATCATCGAAGGGACGTGCTACCGGTGCCCATAGAATGAGGGAGTGTATTCGTTTATCCTGGCTCGCTGTCAGCACACTGACCGCACCACCCAAACTATGCCCTAGCAGGAACACACGCTCCTGATCTACCTGTTCCAGTGTGAAAACATGGTCGAGAACATCTCGTGTTTGTGCAAGCAAGACGTCCAAACCACCTGCCCCATAATCGCCATCGCTTTCCCCGCAGCCTCCGTAATCGAAGCGCAGTACACCAAAACCGTGTGAAGCTAATTCTCTGGCAGCTTTTACAAACAAGCGGTTCACTCCAATCCGACTGCCGATAAAGCCATGGCAAATGACAACCAACGGGTATTTCACTCTGGTCTTGCCTGTTGTGCATGTAGGTTCATGCAGGGTAGCCGTCAACGAAATCGTGTCGCTGGGTATTTGTAAAATCCGTTCCAAAGAACTCACCTCTTTTATTTTTAGTATTCCGAGTTGTTTACTTAGTTATTATTTTTATTATCTTCATTTCCATGAACGCTGTCAAGATGAACCGGAAAACTCAATGAAAAATCATCCTGTACGGTTTATGATGGAGGGGAACGTGTCGCAACATAAGAGTGTTTGCTTTTCTAGAGCTGTTGCACCGAAGATAGAATTGTGAGGAGAAAACTATGTCCGATTTGCGGAAAGAAACCTTGGAAAAAATCAAAAACGGTGATTTCACCTGTTCCAAGGAGCTGACCTTGTCTATGTTCAGCGGAAAATGGAAAGTCGTGATCCTGTGGCATTTAGGGGTAGAAGGCCCGCATCGCTTCAGTGAGCTGCAACGGCTGTTCCCAAAAATCACTCATAAAATGCTGACGAATCAGTTAAAAGAACTAATCGAAGACGGAATTGTTCACCGGGAAGTATACCCGGAGGTTCCCCCGCGGGTGGAGTATTCCATGACGGAGTTGGGGATGACCCTGCTGCCCATTGTGGAAATGATGTATGAGTGGGGCGAAATGCGGATGGGGCAGTTGAAGCTGGAATTGGGGGAGAACTCTGTATAGCTGCTGTGGTGGGGAGGAAACAGGAGAAAACGCTCAGATTCTTGGAACACCTGCTCGGGAGCAGGGGGTGCCCGGCTCCGTGAAAAAAAGAGAAACCGCGTCCAAAGTCGACTGTTCAGGATGCTTCTCAGAGGTGGACGCTAAAGGCAGTTTCTCTTTTTTTCACTACGCCTCGGTAGGTGTGTCCAAAGATCTTCGCTGTTTTCTCCTGTTTCCTCTGCGAACTGTTCGGGATTCCACCTTCTTTTAATAAAAAGAAATAGACCTCTTGAATGCTGCTTTCAAGAAGTAAACACTAGCTGCTTGGGAAGAAGAACATTTCCAGTCCTAGCGGAGAAATGAATGTCGGGGGTTTTCAGCTTCAACCTCTGCGAATTCATCCTCGAAACTCTACTTTTGAAGCGCTCCCGACATTTATTTCGGAGCGGACAGTCTAACCCCTTGCGGGGCGTAGGCCGAAGCGTAGACTGGAAATGGGCTTCTTCCCCTCCACTACAGCTACTATAAACAAAAACAAAAAAGGATAGCCTCCCGAGGAAGCTATCCTTTTAATTATTACGGATTCAAAGTATTTTTCGGAGGAGAAGCCAGATCACGCAGGATCGCTACCTCTACCCGTCTGTTTTTCGCTCTGCCTTCATCCGTCGTATTCGGCGCTACCGGATGGTATTCTCCCAAGCCTGTCGCGCTGAACTTCGTCGGGTCTAGATTCTTGTTTTCCAGAAGCACCTTCAAGAAGTTAACGGAACGTTTGGCACTGAGATCCCAGTTGGATGGGAACTCTGCCCGGCGAATCGGCACATTGTCCGTATGACCAGTTACAGTCACTTTTTTCGGGTGAGGTACCAGCATCCCTGCCATTTCACTCGCAAGCTTTCTCGCTTCCGGTTTCAGATCAGCTTTACCGGAGTCAAACAACGCATTGTCCAAAATGGTGATCAGCAGACCTTCATCGGTCAGCTTCGTCTGGAGCTTGTCCTGCAGCTTGTTTTGCTGAATGTATCCGTCCAGCTTTGTCTGTAGCTTTTTCAAGTCCTCTGTCTCTTTGCGGACCGCTTCTTCCAGACGCTTTTCTTCTTCCGTCTTCTGTTTTTCTGCTTCCTGTGCGCCTTTGTGCAAGGTTTGCTGCTGAAGCTGCGGGTCTAGCGGTACCGGGCTTGGGTAGTTCATGACTCCCGTACCGCCGTTGATCGCAACGCTGAAGGACCGAACCATTTGGTCGAACTTCTTCGCATCCATCTCGCTAGAGGCGAACAACACGATAAACAAAGCAAGCAGAAGGGTAAGCAAGTCCGCGTATGGAATTAGCCAAGACTCGTCCATATGCTCTTCATGATGAGCATGTCTCTTTGGTCGCTTAGCCATTTACCGCAGCTCCTTCCTCCCTCTTCTCTTCCTTCATTTCTTCTTTCATTTCCGCACGCTCTTGGTATGGAATGTAAACCAGCAGCTTTTGCTCAATCGCAGTCGGGGATACACCCGCTTGAATGGAGAGCAATCCTTCGACCATGATTTTTTTGATTTCAATTTCTGCCTTTGATTTTCGTTTGAGCTTGGTCGCGAACGGGTGCCATAATACGTAACCCGTGAAAATACCGAGCAAGGTTGCTACGAACGCAGCCGCAATGGAGATACCCAATGCATCGATGTCACTCAAGTTACCTAAGGCGGCAATCAGACCGACAACCGCACCCAATACCCCGAGTGTCGGAGCGTAGCTTCCCGCTTGGCTAAAGACAAGGGCCCCTGCCTGATGGCGCTCTTCAATGGCGTGAATTTCTTCATTCAAAACATCCCGAACAAAATCCGGTTCCCCACCATCAATGATCATTTTCATACCGTTACGCAGAAATGGATCTTCAATCTCATCAGAAGTGTTTTCCAGTGCAAGCAATCCTTCGCGACGAGCGATGGAAGCCCAGTTCATAAACTGACCGATCAATTCTCTTTTTTCAGGGAGCTTTTGTTCTTTAAAAATTATCTTGAAAAGGGCTGGAATACGCTTCATTTCCGACATGGGAAACGCGTTGAAAAGGGCAGCAATAGTACCTACGATGATGATCATAATTGCTGCTGGATTCAGTAATGACATAGGACTTGCATGCTTCAAGATCATCCCGACCACTACTGCGACAATACCTAAAACTATACCTATCAAGGTAGACTTTTCCATCGTGACACTCCCTACTTCCATAATCGAAATCTATCTATATATGGTTTCGGAATTTTTGCGCTCACTTGTGAGGCTTTTCGAAAAAAACGCTCATCCAAATGACTGAACTAGTCCAATCATGACCAAAAGTCCTAGGATGAAAGAAAAAGTTGCGGAACGAGCATGACCATCGCCATGACTTTCGGGGATAAGTTCCTTGTAAACGATAAACAACATCGCGCCCGCGGCAAAGGAAAGCCCATATGGCACCAAACCGTGAACCACAGAGGTCAGATAATACCCACAGATCCCGGAGACGATTTCGACTGCTCCAGTCAGCGTTGCTAACATAAAGGCCTTGAAGCGACTGACCTTTTGATTGATCAGGAAGAGGGCAACCAGGAAGCCTTCTGGAGCATTTTGCAGACCGATTGCAAAAGATATCAGCCCACCCAAGCCAGACTGTTCACTCGAATAGCTCACGCCCACGGACAAGCCCTCTGGTATATTGTGCAAGGTAATCGCGGCCAAGATTAGCAGCGATTGCGAATCCATCGAAATGTTGATTCTCGTATGCTCCAGATCGATATGCGGGATAATGCTTTCCAACACCGTAAGCATCAATGTTCCGGTAAGCACTCCCAAACAAACGATAATAAATGGCGCGCTCTGAAGTGCCTGTGGGATCAGACTGAATGTCGAGGCAGCCACCATAATTCCAGCCGTAAACGCCAGCAATATATCCCGCCATCGATGTGATACCGACTTAAAAAAAAGGATAGGCAAGGCGCCCACACCTGTAGCCATGGCAGATAGAAAGCTACCTATCAGTAGTTGTTCCATGTATGTTCCTCCACGTAATAATGCCGCTCTTCAGATATCCGGAACAAACGGCCTTCTACTATCATATTTCCCGAATGGGAACGGTACGCCTTTTTGTTAGGCCTTTTTTGTTAAGCGGATCACTTCCAGCACATCGACTTTTTGTCTTGTTTTTTCATGATACAGCCATTTTTCCTGAACATGATCCACAAATAAAATTCCGTCTAAATGATCGATTTCATGCTGCATGCAAACAGCAAGGAATCCGTCTCCCGCAAGGATCATTTCCTCGCCTTGTCTGTTCAATGTCTTTACTTTTACATGCTCGGCTCTCTTTACATTGCCATAGTAACCCGGAAAAGATAAGCAAGCTTCCATTCCGATTTGTTCGCCACTTCTTTCGATGATTTCTGGGTTAATGAGCTCAATTAATCCATCTCCGCAATCCATAACAACCACCCTGCGAAGAATGCCGATTTGAGGTGCGGCAAGGCCAGCACGGCCGTCCGCGGCATATAAGGTTTCTGCCATCTCATCCAGTAGCTTGAACGTTTTCTCATTCAGCTCTTCCACTGGCTTGGCTACTTTGCGCAGAATCGGGTCTCCAAAAGGCAAAATCTGTTTCACTGCCATATTTTTATGCTCCCTTCACTCTATTAGGCGGTGTATATGCCCACAAGTCATTTGGTGTACACTCTAGAGCTGTACAGAGTGCATCAAGTGTCTCAGTTTTCATTTGTTTGGGCTGACTGGTTAGTAAAGCGCTGATGGAGGCTGGAGACAGACTGTAATTTGCTTTCTCTTTCAACAGCCTTGCTAAAGCGGCTCCCGTCCAAACTCCTCTTTCTGCCATTACTTTTCGCAACATCCAGACAAGCATCTACTCACCCCTCATTTTTCGGTACTAACTAACTTTATTAGGCAACACCTAATATATCATATTTCGCATTCCAAAATCCAAAAACGCCAAAAACTTGGCGTTTTTGACGTTCTACGTTTCTGATCGATATGTTTTTCCCAACTGATCACCGAGACCAAAATAATGGCGGAAGTTGTAGATCAGCGGATTCCACGCTTGGGGGTTCACGTGATGAGCACTCTGTACAATCTGTTTGTCTGCATGGACGTGACGCACTTCTGTCTCCACGATCGCAAACATGTCGGCATATTCCGGAAAACGGATGGTGCGAACGACTGCTTCGAGTTGAAGCGGACATTCTCCCACTCGCTTTGGACGAACGATGTCAGAGTCAACAGGAGTCAAATTGGCTGCCTGAAACTTATTCGCTTCATAGCGGAAGCCCAGCTCCCTTTTATAGTCAGGTACGGGATTGCTGCCTGTTAGCGGAGCCAACGCTTCCACTTGCTGCCACATCGAAGCATCCGGCAAATTGATAACACACTCCGGACGCTGACGCAAATTTTCCAATCCATGCGAGCCGAACCCGAGCCCCAGAATGACAAAATTTCCTAACGCCCATGACGATGAAATGGGACTGATATTCGTTGAACCATCTTCATTTTCAGTCGTCAACAGGACAACGGGAGTTCCGTAATATAAAATCTTCGGTTGAATGGTCGTATGGCTTGTCATGAACATAGCCTCCCTTGACTAGAATCAATCTTGCTACGACTTATTCTAGTCGAGGAATATTTCCATTGCGCTCGAAGTGTGAATGTAAGCTTACCTCCGTATATTAGCGTGCTCCTGCTTTTTGCAGGATTTGTACAATCTCGTGATACCCCCGTTCTTTTGCACGATATAGAGGTGTTTTTCCTTCGCTATCCGGGATGTTTACATCAGCACCGTGGTCGATTAGCAACTGGACAATCTCTTGTTGGTTTTTTCCGCCATCGTTCAATACGATTGCTTCCATCATTGCTGTCCAGCCCGGATTGTTCACATGGTTGACGTCTACATCCGTCCGGGTAAGAAGTTCCTTTGCTACTTCCACATACCCATGTTCTGCCGCCGGAATCAACGGTGTTCCTCCGAAGCGGTTGTAAATCTTCGTATCTGGACCTGCATCGATAACCAGCTTCAATATTTCTAGGTATCCTTCTGCTCCTGCATACAAGAACGGGTTATCTTGCCGGTCGTCCTGAATATTGATGTCAGCTCCTGCTTCAATGAGGACCTTCACTGTTTCCACATGGTTGCCGTGTGTTGCCGCCATCGCCGCTGTTCTTCCACGATCATCCTGTGCATTTATCTCAGCCCCTGCTGCCAAGCTAGCCTTGACTTCATCGGTTTTGCCCTCGGCTGCTGCAAAGAGCAGCTTTTTGTTCAGTTCTTTCACTTCTTCTTGAGATAGCGTTCGTTTTTTCTCTGGTTGAGGTTGTGGCTGTGATGTTGCTGGTTGTTGTTGCTGCTGTGCGGTCGTTACAACCGGAGCTGTTGTGGACGATTCATCCATGCAGCCAGTCAGCAGCATTCCGAATGGAATTGCAGTGAGGATGAGTTTGTACATTTGGCACCTTCCTCCTTGGTAAGTCATTGAGATATAGACCTAAGTCCGGTTGCGTACTGAGCTTAGATTGCCGTTAAACCTCTGAATCCATCGTAATCCGTAGAGATAAACTCCTACTAAACCTGTTCTTAATGAACTATTTCCTAAAGATTAACTTTTTCTAAAAAAATGACAATGGAAAGAAAAAAACGCCAATCACGTTGGCGTTTTTGCGTTCGTTTACACGGTATATGCCTATACTTTGAATCGGCGAATCATGTGCTGCAGCTCTTCTGCCATATTGGAAAGAGCTGTTGCCGACGAAGCGATTTCCTCCATAGAAGCGAGCTGCTGCTGTGTAGCAGCGGAAACGTTTTGCGTGCCATCAGCAGTCAGGTTGGAAACCTCGCTGACCAGCTCCATCGCTTGTACGACCTGTTCGGAATGGGCGGACACTTCCTGGGCAGATGCAGACACATCGTGAATCTGGTCAGCTACTGTGCCAATCGAGTTCTGAATCTGACCGAAGGTTTCGCCCGCACGATGAACGACGCGAATCCCTTCTTGTACTTCCCGTGTGCCTGTTTCCATCGATTCGACCGCGACTTTTGTATCTGTCTGAATCGTACTGATCAACTGCGCGATTTTTTGGGCGGACTGTGCCGATTGCTCTGCCAGCTTCCGTACTTCATCTGCAACAACCGCGAATCCACGTCCGTGCTCTCCTGCGCGCGCTGCTTCAATCGCAGCATTGAGGGCGAGCAGATTGGTTTGATCCGCAATGCCTGTAATAACCTCGATGATCTCTCCAATTGCTTGAGAATGATTGCCTAGACCGTCTACCACGGATGAAAGCTCACGCATGGAATCGTGGATCGCATTCATTTGTTGAACGGCTGCCTGAATCGACTGGTTCCCTTCTCCTGCCATGTTGGCGACTTCGCTCACCATATTGGATGTTTGCTGTGCGTTATTTGCGATTTGACGAATTCCTCGTGACATATCATCAATCGATTTCGACCCATTCTCTACACTCGCTACCTGGCGATCAACGCCTGCTGCCACTTCTTGAACAGTAACAGCAATCTGTTCAGTGGCCCTGCTCGTCTGATCTGCACTTGCCGTCAATTGCTCAGCCGATGCGGCTACCTGGTCGGAAGTTCCGCCTACCTGACGAATGACCGTAGTTAAACTGCTAGTCATCTCATTGAACGAATTCGCCAGATCCAAAATCTCGTCACGACTTTTGACAACCAATGGCTCCACACGTAAATCACCATCAGCCACTTTCTTCATCTCTTCCATCAAACGCAAGATCGGTCGACGGATGCTTGACGTCAGTACGACAGCTAGCGCCACACACGCAATGATAGATATAACCAAGGTAATATTCAAGTCCCGATTGACTGACTCATACAGTTCCGCGCTTTCTGTGCCAGCGCGTTGTGCTCCCTCACTGTTATACGTCATCATGGCATCCAAATATTTCTTACGTTCTACAAACAATTCACTGGCTTTTTTCTTGATGCGACCAAGCTCGGCCATGTCTGCATCGGTAGCTGGCCTTCTGATGTCGACCTTTTTGGCGATTGCCACGTATTGCGGATTGAATTCCTCGTATTTTTTCAGCGCCTTCTTCAATCCTTCCAGATTGTTACGGTCTTCTTCACCAAAAGCCGTTTTTTCATAGCTTGCCAATAAGCCGTCCATATAGGCAAATTGGTCATCGATTTGCTTTGCGTACTTGTCCTTGTCATCCATGTTCTCTGTCGTAAGCATGGTTTGCGTAACTCCATAAACGGTTTCCAGCGTCATGTTGATCTTCAAAATATCTTCCAGACCTGGGCGCCAGTTCGTATTCATTTCCACCATATTCTGATTCATTTGTTCCATCTTGACAATGGTCGTGATCCCCATAAACAGCATGATGACCAGGATCAGCGCGAACGCACTACCCAATTTTTTTCCGATCGTCCATTTCATTTCGTAAACACCACTTTTCTTGACATATGATGATAGCGTAATCTCCTTTTCCCTCCCAACTGATGGAATAAACCTGATTGCACACAAAAAAATGGATCTTTACACAAAAAATTAAAATCCACAATTCAGAAAACTCCTGTAAGATAGATAAAAATAAGCGGAATGGAGGACTGCTGATGCAAAACTACGACGTCATTATTGTGGGAGCAGGCTCGATGGGAATGGCAGCTGGCTACTATCTGGCGAAGCAGGGCGTGCGTACACTCATGATCGATGCCTTTGATCCCCCACACACGATGGGCAGCCATCATGGGGATACCCGTATCATTCGCCATGCGTACGGAGAAGGAAAACAGTACGTCCCGCTCGCATTGCGGGCACAACAGTTGTGGTCAGAACTCGAACAAGCGTCTGGTATACCGATCTTCGCCAAAACGGGTGTTTTGAACGCTGGACCCTTGAATTGTACTTTCCTGAATGAAATTCGGGAGAGCGCCGAGCAGTACTCTCTTCCCCTGGAAGTACTCAGTGCCGATGAGGTCATGCAACGCTGGCCAGGAATCAATCTGCCTGCTGATTACTACGGTTGCCTGGAGCCTACCTCAGGTGTGCTTTATTCCGAAAACGGAATTAGCGCCTATCGAGAGCTTGCCCTTGCCTCAGGAGCTACGCTGTTGACGAATACGCCAGTCACGCAGTTGGAGCCAGCAGGAAATGGGTTCATCGTGCATACGGAATCTGCCAGCTACCACGGCGATAAAGTTCTTCTATCTGCCGGTGCTTGGAATGGTTCACTCCTTGACTCATTGGGCTTGTCCATCCCGCTTAAGCCTACACGCAAAACGGTCGCCTGGTTTGGTGCAGATGAGGGCCAGTACAGTGCGGATGGCTTTCCCGCCTTCATCTTTCGCCTTCATGACTCCATGTTCTACGGATTTCCGAGCTTTGATGGCGCTGGTGTAAAAATCGGACGCCATGACGGTGGGCACGCCATCGATCCCGATAAACTGGAACGTACCTTTGGCACCTATTTGTCGGACGAAGGCTGTGTTCGCTCTTTTTTGGAAGCGTATATGCCTGGAGCAGCAGGACCATTGCGCCAAGGCAAGGTATGCATCTACACTATGACACCGGATGAGCATTTCGTCATTGACCGTCATCCTGAATACCCACAGCTTGTATTTGCAGCAGGCTTTTCCGGGCACGGTTTTAAATTCGCCAGTGCGATCGGGGAAGCGACCAGTCAACTGCTGGTAGAGGGAGCTGCTTCCCTTGATCTGTCTATGTTTTCTTGGAAGCGATTTTCTTGTCCAGCATGAGTGAAAAAAGCCTCTCGCCGCATTTCTGGCAGGAGGCTTTTGTTTGTTTTACCACTCCCAAGACAAAGAACCGATTTGCGCTGTAATTCGACTGCTCGCTTGTATGGGATGGCCGAAAGCTTGCATGGTAGAACGACCATTGTCGTAGGGAAACAGGTAGGCGAAACCAGGCCGAGTCGCCTGATTGGCCCGATAGGCAGACCTCATTGCTCCCTCTCTTCGTTGTTCATTCAAAAAGGCTACCATCTCACTTGCCCGTTTGATCCCCGCACCATGCCCGTAATATAAGCCATTGCCGAGCACTACTGCATTTTCTCCTTGCCACTGCGGTGTCTCACGATCGTAATCAGGATTGGCAAAATAAATCACATCACCAGGCAAAAAGGTATTTGTCCTTATTGTTTGCAAGTCCAAATCCTGATCGTACCGCCAGTCATATAGCAAGATGTCCGAAAACATTCTCTCAAAATCCGGTAAACGAATGGACTGTAGGACTGCATGATAAATAATAATGACCATCGCCGTAGCGCACTCCGTGGCGTATTTTTGACCCTCTCGAAAAATATTGATAATCCCGCTGGATGGCAGCACTCCAGGTCGCAAGCGGAATCCGCCTTGGTCAGTTCGAATCCAGTAAGCTGGATTTGCACGAGATTCTTCAAAAGTAGAAAAGGCCAGGCCGCTTTCGTTCAGTGCCAAGGCAGACCTCACCAGATGATCGCGCACTTTCAGTTCAAATTGCAGGAGCTCAGGAGTTGGATATTCAAATGTTTCATCACTACGTGCCATAATCGCTACCGTTTCACGCTGTACCGGATTTAATCCCCATTCCGCTGCCAACGAGGCGGGATTAGCTGGTCTCCCCGCTATGACAATCATATACAACCTCCCCTTCACACACTGTCCTTCTTATTTGTATGCGAAAGCCTATGTCCACGTGATCGACTAAAAACCATCAGATAAGCACGGAACATAGTGGTGGAGAAGAAAAAGCACAGTTCTCTTCGACTCTGACACGCCAGCAGGGGGATTCACTGGACGTCTCCACTACAAAAAGGGGACCGTCGAGCCAAAGCCACCCTACGGGCGGAAGATTCTCAGGGGAGAAGTGTTCGACAAGCGTGGTCCCCTTTTTGTAGTTCCGACTGGGTAGGCGTTGTCAAGGTCTACGAGCCCTGTGCTTTTTCTTCTCACTAGCCTTGTGGGGTGATCGGTGCCTTTTAAAACTTGCACGTTGTGCTCATTGAAAATAGAGTAATAGACTGGAATCCTTGATATGGCGGGAGTTCTTTCACGAAAAATCTTCAGATGTACTTACTCTCAGGAGTGACTATTCTAATTTCGTAAAAACTGAACAAACCTCTCCGCTCACATAATGGTGAGGGTTGAGGTTTGTTTTTACTCTATTACTATCAATTTTTTCTGATACAATGACTTCATCCTATAAGAAAGGTTGGTGTGGGTAGTAATGAAGAATGAAAGTCAACCTTATACGGATTTTAGAGAAATGTACCGAGATATCGATTTGGCAGCAGAAGCTTACTACAACGAGTTTTTCCATGCCTACAAGACGGATGGGCGATTCCCCGAAGTATATACGCCCGAGCAAACGAAAAGAGCTTCTAGTGCCATCCAACTTCTTCAACTCTTGGAATGGGAATGGAACCCGGTTCGTTTACTGGCATTACTATCGACAGTAGGTGCTGCCCTAGGAATCGGACGCCCTATACCTGTTTATGATTTTTGTTCAATGATTGAAGGTGCGGCAATAATAGGTACTCCATATTTAGACTACTATACTAAAAAGAAAGACATTCTTATAGCTACGTTGGAGATGTTTGCAAATGAGGAACCATAGAAGTTAAAAAGTACTTTATACCGTTAAACCCCGCCTCGACTCTGATAGAGCTTGTGGCGGGGTTTGGCAATTTGCAGAGTGCCTAATTTGCACTCTGGTAAATTTTTTTTTATAAATGCTTATTTATCAAAAAATCCCACCCTTTTTAAACAGACGAGGGATTTCCTTTTTAGCCTTGTGCTTGTTTGACTGTATGTGCTGTCGGGGTCGAGACGTGCTTTAAACGCGAGAACATATAGCAGCCCACAATGACGATTACACTGCCGAGTAATTGGATGATGGTCATACGCTCGCCGAGCAAAAGAAATGCGAGAATGGCCGTAAAAATAGGATTAAAATTGAGGAACATACCTGCTGAGGTTGCGCCGACCTTTTGTACACCGACATTCCACAACACCATGCTGACGACGGTTGCCATTACACCAACGTAGAACAGCGACAGCCAGAACGTCCAGTCTGTGTTGCTGATTGTAAATGTGGTGACATTAAAGGGCAGCATCAGCGCAACACCGAAAATCCCCGAGTACAGTGTGGACATCATCGGCGAGACCGTTTTCATCGCCCAACGTGCGCATACGGAGTAAATCCCCCACATGGCGACAGCGGCGAGCATCCACAAATCGCCCGTGTTGAAGTGCAACTGGGACAAGTGTGCGAAGTCTCCTTTGGTCATCACCACAAGCACGCCTGTAAACGAGACAAGCATCGCGACAATCTGCAACGGTCGAATTTTATCGCCCATCAGCAAAAAGGAAAAAATCGCGATCGAAACCGGATTGAGCGTGGACAAAAGCCCGACATTGGTCGCGTCTGTCCGCTCAAGGGCCCAGAACATGAATAAATTAAAAAGTGCTACACCAGTAACACCCATCACGATCAAAGGAAGAAGTGCTTCTCGCGTTGGAAAAATCCGCTTTTCGCGTATCCAAACAACGGGCAACAAGCAAACAACAGCAATAAGCCAGCGCAAATTGGTCAGCGTCAAGGAAGACGCGTGCCCGACAAGAAATTTACCGACAACAAAATTTCCTCCCCAAAGGAAGCTAGTACAGAGTAATAGGACGATATACAGCGGTCTCATGATGCCTCCTGCCATGTTGAAAGAGTTATGGAGCTTTTATTTGTCCTCTATCATACACCTTTCGCCAGCATTTGGGCGGTCATGATACACTTCCATTTTTATCCTTCACCAGAAGCAATCCACTTCTCCATGAAAATCAGTTCGTCACGCTCATACCCAAGCTGATTGTAAAAAGCTTGTACAGAATGATTGGTCGGCTCGATCAATAGGTTAATCTTTTCACACCCGATATTCGCCAGCCGCTTTTCCAGCTCATCCATCAGCCTGCTCCCTATGTCTTGTCCTTGGAAATCCGGATCGACTGCCAGATGATTCACCCATCCTCGCCGTCCGTCATAGCTGCCCATTACAGCTGCTATCATCCTTTCCTCCTCATTCATTGCCACCAAGAAAAGCTCTGCGTCTCGCTCCAGCTTTTTACGCAATCCCTCACGTGTATCCGAGCAAGAAAGCTGTAATCCTGCTCGTATCCATAGCTGAATGACGTCCTCGTATTGTTGCAAAGAGAATGATTCAATTCTCATGTTTGATCACCACTATTTTGTGTATTTCTATTCATTTAATTTTATTTTTATACGATTATTGTAATACAAAAAGGGGCTATCTAACAGCCCCTTCCTTCACACAGCCAGCCACGACATGATCACCGGTAGCAAGGTAAACGCCCACACTACGGTAATCATCGCTCCGGCGATCACAGCCAAAGTCGCACTACTTCCTTCTGTTTCCCCACGCTCAAACGCTTTTACCATCCCCAACGCATGTGCACCCATTCCGTACATCAAACCGATGGAAACAGGATGTCGGAGCCTCATTCTCTTGATGATTGTGGGAGCCAAAAAAACACCTGCGAAGCTGGTCAGCATGCCGAATACTGCCGTCATCGTCGGCATACCGCCAATCGCCTCGGTTACGCTCATCGCAATCGGCAGGGTAATCGAGCGAGGAATGACGCTAATCGCCGCTTCTTTTCCCAATCCAACAAGCATCGTCGTGGAAACACCTGCAATGATGGCAATGAGGGAACCCGTAGCAAGACTCGTCAAAATCATCCTGCGATGCGCCATTAACACCGACCAATTTCGGTACAGCGGAATCGCAAACGCCACTGTGACTACGCTCATCATCTCACTAATGAGCGAGGTCGCTTCACTGTACACCTGATAAGGAATGCCTGCGAAAAGCAAAAACAAAATCAAGCCAATCGGCGCCAAAATAGCCGGAGAAAATAGCAGAGACGGTCTTTTCTTGTTGAACCGTTTAGCTGCATAGAAGAAAACGAGTGTCAGGAGCACACTAGATGTTTTCCACAGGATCATGCTGTTTCACCTCTCCACGATTGAACATGCGCTCAGCAACAACACCTGTCGAAATCATCACAAGCGCACAACCGCTCACGACGACCACAAGCACCAGCAATCCTTTTATCCCTAATAACCATGGATACTGCATCATCCCGACCAACGATGGTACGAAAAACAGGATCATCTGCGAGAATAACAGAGTCGCTCCTGCTTCCACCCACTGTAGACGAATCAAGCCGGTATACAGACAAATGAACAAAAGCGCGAGTCCGATCAGACTGCCGGGAACAGGAAGGTGAAAAAACGAGGTCACCCATTTCCCAAGCCAGGTGAAGCCGAACAAAAGCAAAACTTGTGCGATGATGGAGAACCATCTTTTCATCGAGACCACCCCAGTTGCTCT
Source organism: Brevibacillus brevis NBRC 100599 (assembly GCF_000010165.1). Lineage (NCBI taxonomy): Bacteria > Bacillati > Bacillota > Bacilli > Caryophanales > Paenibacillaceae > Brevibacillus > Brevibacillus brevis. Next base: position 910,993 of record NC_012491.1, on the reverse strand, counting down.
ACAAAGGTTGTTCAAAAAGTCACTGTTTGAACGAGTTACCTTCATTCTAAGCCGTCTCGATTCCATTCGTACAATACATAAACATCATCATTTCTATTCCATTTGGTTATGGCTGTACATTTTCTCTACAAACGATATGAAAGCCTTTGTCGCATGCGATAAATACCCTTCTTTTCGATAAATCAAGGCATACTGCCAGTCAATCACCGGGTAGGAAATGTTGACGGTGTGTAATTGTCCGTTATTCAAGCGTCTCACGATGGAGCGTGGAATGAGTGATATCCCCAGTTGGGTAGCCACCATCTCTCCGACAAAATCCCATAAAGAGCTCATGTAAGCGACATTCGGTTCAAAACCGGACAGCTTGCACGCATGGCGCACCACATCGTGCATCGCGTACTCTTCGGTAAACAAAATGAAAGCTTCGTCCTTGAGCTGTTCCAAGCTCACCTCATCGACTCCCGCGAGCCAATGCTCCCGATGAACAATCGCAACGAGGTCCTCTGCGAGCAAGGGAACCGCCTCAAATTTCTCCTGATCCATTGGCAGAACGGTTAAGGCCACATCGATGCTTCCTTGCTCCATTTGGATTTCAAGCAGCTTGGCGCTATATTCCTTCATCTCGATATCGATGCCTGGATACTGCTTTTTAAACAAGGCAATCACATTCGGCAAGAGAAAGGAACCCACCGTTGGCATCATGCCCAGCTTGACCCGACCACGCTCGACGTTTCGCAATTCTGCTATCGACGACGCCATGCCTTCCATCAGCTGCAACACTTTGGTCGCATAGCTGTAGACCATTTCCCCTGCGTCTGTCAGATCCATTTTCCGCTCCGTCCGATCCAGCAGAACTACCTCTAGCTCTTCTTCCAATGCTTTGATCATTTTGCTGATAGAAGGCTGAGAGACGTGGAGGGATTGAGCGGCCTTCGTAAAGTTTTTATGTTTGACTACTTCCACAAAGTATTGCAGCTGTCGAATATCCATGATGTCCTCCGTCTTCGTCCAATCAAAAGCGTTAGCTACAGATTACCACAGGCAGGAGTATGCGAAAAAGCCAGGTACGCAGTCGCGCCCTGGCTTTTCCTCCAGCGTGAGTTACTTCACGGTTACCTGTATTTTTACGACTTTTCCATTATACGTCGCGGCAATCGTTGCACGACCTGCTTTCACAGCCGTGATCTTGCCATCCACTACAGTCACAACGGAGCTGTTCGTGGAGATCCAGTCTGCATCGGTAGTGACATCAACCTTGGTTTTGTCGGTATAGATGACAGATACCTTCAAGTCTTTTGATTCGCCAACTTTGAGATCGGCCTTTTTCATGTCAAATTCCATCTTGGAGATAACAGCAGACTCTACAGGGATCGAGATCGTCTTTCCACCGTAAGTTGCTTTGATTCTCGTTTTGCCAGAGCCTACAGTTGTCACGACTCCGTTTTCAACTGTGGCAACTTTTGCATCGTCGGTTGTCCACTTGGCTTTGCTTGTTACATCTACTTTTTCTTTCGTAGACAAGGTAGCCAACAGCGTAACCGACTGGGTAGTGTCTGGGCGCAGATACAGCTTTTTCTTATCACTGTCCAGCTTGGAGACGACATCCACCTCTACTGGAATGGAGACGCTTTTTCCTCCGTACTTCACTTTGACCTTCGCTGTGCCCGAGCCTACTGCCGTAACCAATCCATTCGTTACCGTTACGATTGCCTTATCATCGCTTTCCCACTCAGCCTGAGCCGTTACATCACCAGTAGACTTATCAGAGAAAGTTGCTGTTGCGTTTACTTGTTTCGTGCCACCTACGCTGAGAGCCAGTTTCTTCTGGTCAGCAGTGAGCTTGGAAATCACATCGATCTCAACAGGGATATTCACACTTTTGCCCTCGAAGCTTGCTTTCACTCTCGTTTTACCGGAGCTAACTGCTGTGACCAAGCCCTTGTCAACGCTCGCGATGTCACTGTCAGAGGAGGTCCACTCCGCTTGTTGTGTGACGTCCTCCGTTGTTTTATCCGTGTATTGCACGCGGACAGTCAACTGCTGTGTCCCCGCTTTTTTCAATTTTACTGTCTTTGTATCAACTACAAGCTTGGAAATCTTCTTCTGCGTACTTGTCGTCGCAGAATTCGCCAATGCCGGTACTTGGCCGACGCTGGAAAAGATCAGCCCAACGGTAACAGCCGTAGCGAGCATCCCTTTTTGCCAGTTTCTCATGCTCACATCCCTCTCCTCTCTAATTTTCCACCATTTTCTATATCGGCTAAACAACTGTACTTCTTGAATACTAAATGGCAAAAACCATCCGAATCACCTCGGATGGCTGCTACGTTGCTATCGCTTGTCGTTATTCAAATCATACGGTGTCTCTTGGTAAACGTAATAGTTTAACCAGTTGGAAAACATCAGATTCGCATGTGCGCGCCAGGTGACGATGGGCTCGCGACTTGGATCATCCTTTGGATAGTAATTACGCGGAACAGCAATATCCAAGCCTTTGTTCACATCTCGCTGGTACTCATCTTGCAGGGTCGTCGGATCGTACTCGGAATGACCTGTCACGAAAATTTGTCTGCCATCCCTGGTCGCCACGATGTAAACCCCTGCTTCATCAGACTCGGACAAAATCTCCAGTTCAGGCACTTGTTCAATGTCTTCCCTGCGATTTTCGGTATGCCTGGAATGCGGGATGTGAAAGTAGTTGTCAAATCCGCGGAACAGCTTCACATTTTGCTTATTAAGCGTATGAGGGAAGATTCCGAACATTTTTTCTGGCAAAGGATGCTTCTGAACGCCAAAGTGGTGGTAAAGCCCCGCTTGTGCTCCCCAACAAATATGCAGAGTCGAGGTGACGTTCTCCATTTTCCAATCGAGAATTTCTGTTAGCTCCTGCCAATACGTGACGTCTGTGAACTCGAGCTGTTCGACTGGCGCTCCGGTGATGATCATGCCATCAAATCGCTGGTCACGGATCTCCTCAAACGTTTTATAAAACAACGATAAATGCTCTTCTGACGTATTTTTGGACGTATGACTGGACATGTGCAAAAGCACGATTTCCACCTGTAGCGGCGTATTCCCCAGGAGGCGAAGCAACTGTGTTTCCGTTGTTTCCTTCACCGGCATGAGGTTGAGAATGACGATCCTGAGCGGTCGTATGTCCTGTGTGAAGGCACGGCTATCCTTCATCACAAAAATATTTTCCTGGGCGAGTATTTCCGTTGCAGGCAATTCGTCGGGCAATTTGATTGGCATAAAAATCCCCCTTTCCATCCTTTGAACACAGGTAGAAAAACAATAATCCGACAAATTCGACAAAAATACTCGCCTTCCTGCTAATCCCGAAAAGGAAAACGAAAAAATCCCCTTGCAAGCAAATTGCAAGAGGTTTCTTCTCTTAAATCCAGCCGCGTGCTTCCATCGCCTCCGTAATTCGCAAAAGCGAGATCATATAGGCTCCCGTGCGCAAGTCCACCTTGTATTGATCAGAGAGTTCTTTTACGGCGCGATAGGCGTTAATCATGGTCGTTTGCAGCTTTTCGTTTACCTCAACCTCGGACCAGTAGTAATTCATCAGGTTTTGCACCCATTCAAAATAAGAAACGGTTACACCACCTGCATTGGCGAGAATATCCGGGATCACGGTAATCCCTTTCTCCCGCAAAATGGCGTCAGCATCGGGTGTAGTAGGTCCGTTTGCTGCCTCTGCAATCCACTTGGCTTGAATGCTGTCGGCATTGGCTGCTGTGATGACATTTTCCAACGCTGCCGGGATCAGAATGTCCACCTCGAGCTCCAATAGCTGTTCATTGGAGATGACCGTACCACCTACATAGTCCAAAATGGTGGCGTTGTCTTTTAACTGTCCTACCTTTTCGACATCCAAGCCAGCAGCATCATAAATACCTCCGCGGGAGTCACTGACTGCCACGATTTTGAAGCCCAGCTCTGTTAACAGCCTCGCTGCTATTCTTCCCGCATTGCCAAATCCTTGGATCGCGACAGTTGTTTGTTCTGGCTTGCGTCCAGAATCTTTTAATGCTTCAAGTATGGTAAAGACACATCCGCGAGCAGTCGCTTCGTTTCTTCCTTTGGAGCCGCCGACAGAGAGTGGTTTTCCAGTGATCACTCCCGGAGAATAGGTGCCTTTTAATCGACTGTACGTATCCATCATCCACCCCATAATTTGTGGGGTCGTATATACATCGGGTGCAGGTATGTCTGTCTCAGGTCCGACAATATCAGCGATAGCTTCCATGAAGCCGCGGCTGACTCGTTCCAGCTCATTTTTGCTGAATTCGTGGGGATCACATATGACGCCGCCTTTTCCGCCGCCATAAGGAAGACCAACCACGCCACATTTGAATGACATCCACATGGAGAGCGCCTTGACTTCATCCATCGTCACATCCGGATGAAAGCGAATCCCTCCCTTAGTCGGTCCTACTGCATCATTATGCTGAGATCGGTAGCCTTCAAAGACACGCACGCTGCCATCATCCATCTTGACAGGAAAGCTGACGGCCAATACTCGTTTGGGTCGCTTTAAAATTTCGACAGCATCGCTCCGCAATCCCAACAATGCCGCTGCAGCGTCAATCTGTTTCTGCACAATCTCGTATGGATTCAGGTTTTCTTTCTCTACAGTATTTAGCATCTCTCTTCCTCCCCAATACTTTTCACATGCGTTTTTCACATCACCTTGGCGCAGAGCTAAAGGATGAATGGAGTAATTATATACGATGAAAGTAAATTCAGACAATTTATTTTCTTTGTTTTCTCATTATTGTGTTATTTTTGGTAAACAAATAAAAAACGCCTGATGCATCCTCGCGACACATCAGACGTTTTCTCTTATTTTTTCAAATATGCCTTCATCAGCTTTGTTTTCGTTTCCCACATCTCTTCGCTGATGTGCAGACGGTAATGCTCCGGATTCAACATCCGCAAGTATTCAGGCCAGAACAGCTTGAGTTGCTCACGATGGTAGTTGCGAATCTCTTGGAGAGTTGGCAGTTCATAAATCAGTTCCCCATCAACAAATACCGGAACGAGCAGCGACTTTGCCTGGTAGTTCTCCAAATGCTTGCTCAAATACGTATGGCTCGGATGGAACAAATGGAGAGGGGCTCCCTTTTCGACTGTTGTTTCATGCGGGAAGCACATGTAGTCAGCAATTGCTTTGCCTGTTTCCGGATCAATCAATCGGTACATATCTTTAATGCCCGGCGTCGTGACTTTTTCCGGATTCCCGGAGATTTTGATGGTCGGCTGATATTCTCCGTCCGCGCCTTCGCGTGCCACCAGCTTGTATACGCCTCCGAGCGTTGGCTGATCCGCTGCCGTGATGAGCTGCGTTCCAACTCCCCAGCTATTTACGCGTGCTCCCTGTACTTTCAGGTTCATAATCGTGTGCTCATCGAGATCGTTGGAAGCGACAATTTGCACATCGGTCATACCTGCCTTATCCAGCATTTCGCGCGTCTTGCAGGACAAATACGTCAAGTCGCCACTGTCCAAGCGCACTGCCGTCAGCTTTTTGCCTTGTTTCTCCAGGCGTTTTCCGACCTTAATTGCATTCGGCACGCCGCTTTTGAGTGTATCGTAAGTATCGACCAGCAAGGTTACCTGTCCTGGTAGAGCTGCTGCGAAGCGCTCAAATGCTTCTTCCTCACTCTCAAAGCTCTGTACCCAAGAGTGAGCGTGCGTCCCTTTTGTCGGAATGCCAAACATTTTCCCTGCCAGCATGTTCGAGGTCGCGTCAAAGCCAGCCAAATAAGCTGCCCGCGTCCCCCACAGCGCAGCATCTGCCTCCTGCGCCCTTCTCGTTCCGAATTCCATAAGAACATCATTGCCCGCCACGTTTTTAATCCGCGAAGCTTTGGTTGCAATCAGCGTCTGGTAGTTCATATAATTCAACAGGGCCGTTTCAACCAGCTGTGCCTCCATGACACGCCCCTCTACGCGAATGAGCGGCTCGTTCGGGAAAACCACGGTTCCTTCTTTCACAGAGTAGAGCGAGCCCTTAAAACGAAGCTGGCGCAGCTCTTCTAAAAACTTCGGATCGTAGTTCTCCTCCTGCTCACTCAAATACTTGAGATCGCTTTCTTCAAAACGCAAATTTTTTATATAGGAAACAATTCTTTCCAATCCGGCAGATACAGCGTATCCGTTTCCAAAAGGTAGCTTGCGGAAAAATGCTTCGAAAACGACCTTCTGATTGTGTGTTCCGTTAACCCAATGGGCGTACATCATGTTAATCTGATATTTATCTGTGTGTAGTGCCACACCAAATGATTGCATGTCACTGAGGCCTCCTGTGTATTCCTTTCTATCATCATACCAGAAGCGTTCGCTGATGCCCATCCGCTGTGGAGGATATTAGGGAATGTGGTATAGTATGGGGATAAAAAGAGAAGCAATCGTACAGGCTGGGAGTGAGCATAAGTTGACCAGAAAAATCGTTACTATTAGTAAAGGTTTGCCTAAAAATAATATGTACAACGGCAAGGAATATCTCTCCGGCATTTGGAAGGAAGAAGCTGACGAGCTCATTGTCCGTTCCGAGAAAATTGATGACGACGATATCGCGAATCCAGAGTACCACGGTGGCCCAGACCGCGTCGTCTGTGCGTATCCTTTTGAACATTATGCCCATTGGGAGAAGTTATTCGGCCAACCTCTGACCAATGCGGCATTCGGAGAAAATCTCACGCTCGCTGGCATGACTGAAGAGCAGGTCTGCATCGGGGATGTGTATCAATTTGGTGATACGATCCTGCAAGTGACCCAAGGCAGATTTCCTTGCGCGACGATCAACAAGCGCAACAACAATAACCAACTGCTCAAAGCCGTGGTGGAAATGGGCTATACGGGCTATTTCTTCCGCGTTTTGCAGGAAGGGACGATCAAGTCAGACTCAGAGATTACCCTAATCTCTGCTCATCCAAAGCAAGTCAGTGTGGCTTCCATCCACCACTTGTACTTCCATGACAAGGCACCATCCCAAGGGACGATACAGCGTATGCTCGAGGTGGAGGAATTGGCCCTACCTTGGCGGAATAAATTACTTGAAAAACTGGAAAAGCAGCAGTAATAGCGAAAGGAACGTCTCATGCGAATTAATAAGTTCATCAGTGAAACCGGCATTTGCTCACGAAGAGAAGCCGATAAATTAATCGAGTCCAAGCGCGTGACAATCAATGGGCAACTCGCGGAACTGGGAAGTACGGTTGCGTCAGGAGATGACGTGCGCATCGATGGACAGCCCCTCGGTGTCAAAAAGAAAGATGTCTACATCGCCTTGAACAAGCCTGTCGGAATTACGTGTACCACTGAACTGCACGTCAAAGGCAACATCATCGATTTCGTGAATCACCCCGAGCGGATTTTTCCTATCGGGCGTCTGGATAAAGATTCGCAAGGCCTCATCCTATTAACCAACGACGGAGATATCGTAAACAAAATTTTGCGTGCTGAGAACAATCATGACAAAGAGTACATCGTCACCGTAGACAAGCCCATCACGGCGAATTTCTTGCATGGAATGGCAAACGGCGTACGCATTCTCGGAACGACTACCAAGCCTTGCAAAGTAACCAAAGTCAGCGACCGCGTCTTCAATATCGTGCTAACGCAAGGGCTCAATCGGCAAATCAGACGGATGTGTCAGGCTTTTGGTTATCAGGTAAGAAAGCTTGAGCGAATACGCATCATGAACATTGCCTTGGGGAATTTGAAATTGGGGCAATGGCGAAATCTGACGGCCAAGGAATTGACTGATCTGAATAAAAACTTGTGAAATCAGGACGGGTTGGAGTTAGTATAGTGGCTCATTTATATTTTCTTTCATCAAATATACGCGAATGATTTGCTATCTTTTCAATATCCTGTTATGCTAGTAGAGAATTATTTTTGTTCGAAGCAACGGATAGCGTAGATAGCAAAATTTCGTCTAGATGATCCTGAGAGCAAGGATAGTAATATATGTGTGTTACACACTAGGAGGCAATAACAATGGAACAAGGTACAGTAAAATGGTTTAACGCAGAAAAAGGTTTTGGTTTTATCGAGCGCGAAGGTAAAGAAGACGTATTCGTTCACTTCTCTGCTATCCAAGGCGACGGTTTCAAATCCCTTGACGAAGGTCAAAAAGTTACTTTTGACGTAGAACAAGGCCAACGCGGACCACAAGCTACTAACGTTCAAAAAGTTTAATTTAACCAAACACAAAAAACAGACTCCTGTAAGGGTGTCTGTTTTTTTGTTGTCTGAGACACAAATAAAAAACCCTACTCACGTAAATGGAGTAGGGAATGCTACAGAACAGTAAATGGTAGACTCAGTATAACACAGTAAATCGCACTTCTTAAAATTTTTATATTTTCAAATACGGATTATTAAAACCAGCCCTTCCATTTCCTACATGTTCAACTGACGAACCGTACTGACGAGCCTTTGCAAACCGTCGCGCAGCTGGTGTTCATTCAAATAGGAAAAACTGATGCGTATCCAAGAGCTAAACTCCCGCAGCGGATCACAGATCGCACCGGGCACAAACGTAATCGATTGTTCTATGCATTTCGCCAAAAGACTATCCATCGGGACAGAATCAGGCAGCTTCACCCATAAATTAAAGCCTCCTGGTGGACTGGACCACTCCCAGTCGGTCACAGACAGCTCTTCCTCCATAATATCCCGGCGAATGGCCAATGCAATCCGCAGCTTCGCCAAATGCTGCTGCATCCGTTCGGAGAAGAAATAATGCAAAAAAATCTTTTGATTCAGCAGGGGCGCCCCACTGTCGGACAGTGATTTCGCCTGAATCAAATAATTCATAATAGATGGACGGCATGCCACAGTCGCAATACTCAACCCCGGCCCGATGTACTTGCTAAAGCTGCGCAGATAGATGACATAGCCTGCCGTGTCGTAAGAAAAAAACGGCAGTGGAGGCTCGTCACCGAAGTAAATATCGCGGCACGGATCATCCTCTACGATCAGACACTGATACTTCGCAGCCAGCTCCACCAGTCTCTTCCGTTGTTCAGCGGGAACCGTATAGCCTGTCGGATTGTGAAAGGTCGGATTGAGATAAAACAGGCGTGGTTTTTCTTTTTGCATCAACAGTTCAACCTGCTCCAAATCATAGCCATCCGGCGAAATCTCGATGGAAATCATGTTGGCGCCCTGTCTTCCGAATACATCGATGGCCGGACTGTACGTAGGTCTCTCAATCAACACGACATCACGCGGCTTTACAAGTACTCTGGCAACCAAATCAATCGCTTCCTGCGAACCAGATGTAATCATCAGCTCATCGGGGGACAGGTGAAAATGATTACGGCTAACATAATAGCTGCACAGTGCTTCCCGCAGCTCCTGATCTCCCTGTGTGGTTGAGTAGGTGCCCAGCACCTTTGGATACAGATCAAACACTTTCTTCACGTATCCCGAAAAGTAATGATTTGGCAATAAATTCGGTTCGATCAATGCTTTGGAAAATTGATAGGTCGCCTGCACCTGATGAATTTCCGAAAGATAACTCTTGTGCACATAGGCAGAAACGATTGGATCATTCATCGACTCCACTGGCAACAGGCTGCTCGGTTGTACATAATACCCCGACTTATCCTTCACGTACACATGGCGGTTTTGCTTTAATAATTGAAATGCTTTAAAAACCGTCAGGCGATGCACATTCAATTCCAACGCCAACGTTCGAACAGAAGGGAGCTTTTCATGTGCCCTCCACTCATCGCGTCTGATTCGTTCCAGAAGATAGTCATACACTTGTTCGAACAGCTTATCAGAATGACTGTTTGAAAGAACCTTCCTTTTCATGCCGCTCCCCCCTTCCCCCATGATAATGGATAGATCTCTGTATCTGTTCTATTCTATTTCATCTGTTCTATTCCCTTCCCCTTATGATGAGGAAAAGGGAGGAATCATAATGGTACTGCTTAATTATGTGGTCATGTGCTTGATATTCGGAACGACTTTTCTGGCAATCAAAGTCGGGATCGATGCTGGAGCTCCACCGTTTTTCTCAGGAGGACTCCGGTTCTTTCTGGCAGGTGTCATTTTGTTTTCATTCATGCTCTGGAAAAAACAGGCGCGTCTCTCGCTGCTGTTTCATAAAGAAATGCTCCTTACCGGTATCGGTTTGACGTTCGGGACATTTGCCCCCTTGTATTGGGCAGAGCAGCATGTAAGTTCAGGAATTGCAGCGATATTATCTGCAACAGGCCCTCTCATGGTGATGCTGCTTCAGACCGGTATTACTCGGCAAAAGCCCCCCGGTATTGCTTTGATGGGTTGCTTGGTTGCCTTTGTCGGTGTCTTTTTGCTGATTTTACCCGGTGTGACCGTCTCATTCAGTCTCCTTTGGCTTACAGGGTGCATCGCAGTCATATTCGGGGAACTCTTTTATTCTGCTGGTGCAGTATACTCCCGGAGCGTCATCCAACGGTTTCAAGATACCTCACCCATCGCTTTGAATGCGGCACAGATGATGTATGGAGGAGCCATGCTGCTTGTCTTATCGTTATTTACGGAGCAAGTGCATATGGAATCGATGCTCACGGCTAATGCGATCCTCTCGCTCCTGTACTTGGTCTTCGTTGGTTCCATGATGGGGCATTCCATTTTCTATTGGCTCGTGGCCAAAACCAACCCTGTGTTTCCATCCACGTGGCTCTATATCTCTCCGTTGATTGCCCTGAGCTTGGGCGTCATCCTGTACAATGAACCGCTTTATCTCCTGTCGTTAGCAGGGGGAATCACGATTATTGTCGGGATTATCCTGATTAATATGGATGGCTTGAAGCAGTTGATGGGTAAAAAAGCAAACAAGCTGCGTGATGTAAGCAATTAGCGAAAGAAAAGGAGTACCACAAGCCAAACTGTGCTTTGTGGTACTCCTCTTTTAGGAATATGGTTATTTCGTATCGTTGATCTGCTTGGTGTTTTGATCAACTCGTCTTTGGATGCCACTTTCTCTGAGGGAATCTCTCATTATTGCGCTTGATTGATTTGTTCCGCCATTTTCAGCAGCTCTTCTTTCGTGCTTACACTCATCTTGGCTCTCAGGTTATAGTTCACCTTTGTACCATTTTTCACCCAATCCAAAGAGTGTACGGTGTCCCCATTTTCAGGTGCGAAAGTGGAGTACACGGCTTCATTGTCGCCAATCATGACTTTTTCCAAATTCTCCGCAAGTGTACCTCCACTTTTATTGTTGTCACCCAGGATGGAAACTTCTAAGAAAGCACTTCCTTTTTGGCCCTTGTACTCAATCTCTGCATCACGAAGCTTGTCTGATAATGGAATTGGTTGTACCACGTATTCTTTTTTCGTTCTTTCTTGTTCCTCTTTCATCGCTTTCTCATCATACTTGTCACTTGGAAGATAGATCGCTTCACTCGCTACAAACTTGAAATCCGTCCCCATCTCTGCCGGCACCTTGAACAGATGACCAACCTTTTGTTCCATGTCCTTCCACGTTGTATAGGTAAAAGGCTTGGATCGTACATCTACGAACGGAGTACTGTTTGGATTTGATTCCAACTGAAGTTTTGTCAGCGGCCAATAAATGGCAACCGCTTCGCCAGGTTTTAATCCATTGACGATTTGTTCCCCCGTATCCAACTGTTTAAAAATCTCTGCATTTCGATTCTTGATCTGATCCTTTATGTCAGGGGGGAGCTGTTGCATCTTTTGTTGCTGTTCTTGCATACTCATTTGTTTAAGCTTTAGCACTACTTCGCCCTTCTCATTTTTCAATTGGATCATTTCTACTCCCGCCCATACGGAAGACGCTCCGACGAGCATACCTACAGTGACCAGCAAACCTATTTTCTTTTTCACGACTTTTTCCTCCTTGCTTTCCTTGGCACGAATTGCTGCCATGACTTTATGTTTGACATCGACTTTCGGGACTGGTTTAGCTACCAGCATGTCTCTCATGTGCTTAAACGGATTTTTGTCCATTAGCGGCCACCCCTCCCATCGTTGGCAAATAACGTTTGCACTTTTTCAAAATGCGTTCAAATTGTTTGCGCAAGGCTGCTGACTTTTTGTCCATCAGCTCCGCGATTTCCTCGTACTCTCTTTCCTCTAGCACACGCAGGAAAATAAGTGTTCGTTCTTCGGCGGACAGCCGTTTCCAAATTTGTTCTAGCGGCTCTCCTAAATAATTGCTGTCAATGCTCTCCTCGACATAATTGCGTCCATCCTGATCACGGTTGTACAAAAAGGGCAACACGCGGCTTAATTTCCTGCGCTTTAGCACATTCGCACAATGGTTGTAAGCGATCCGGTACAGCCATGCCGAAAATGACAGCGAGTACGTATACTGGTCAAGATGCTCGTAGGCACGAAACAGGACTTCCTGGACAGCGTCTTCTGCATCTTGGCGATGACCGAGCATGTGATAGCAGTATGTAAAGATCGGTTGTTGATAGTAATCGATAATGAGTTCGTATTGCTCAAGAGAACCCGCTTTTATTTCGATCAGCAGGCGCTCTATCTCTGTTTTTTCCACGGTTTGCCCTCCTCTCACTATGAATAACAACTGGCATCTTTTGTTTGTGACACCTATTTTAGAAATTTTTGGTTCTGCGAATAAAATGAAAAAGGTGTTCCACCCGTCTCGTACGAAAAACCTCGTACCACAGGAAGGAGCACCCTTATTCCATGCTTGCATTCATTTGTTTGTCTGTACACTTGTCGAATGTCTTGATTCTTTCCCGGGAAATCGACAGCACCTGTCAGCTTCTCTTAGAAATGCTCTCCGTTGGCATAATAGCTTTCTTTTTGATAAGCGACAAATGCCATTTCCACTTCTGGGATGCCAAGAGATAGGACATGCTTGGTTACAATCTGGGCAAACTGGTCACGAACCTCTTGCCCCCGCTCAAACCATGCTACTTCAATAAAAGGAAACGACTCCACGATCTTCCCGCCAAAAACGCCTGTTGTATGCAAGCATTCGATTGTGAAATTGTCTGTACCGCATTGGCAGAGTGCAGCAAGCTCCACTGCAAGCGGTTCGCTAATCGTAGCCATTTGTTCAGCTTGAATGCCTCTAACGATAAGATGTGGCATGATGATCCCCCCTGAAAAGTCCATACTTCTATGCTCTATCTTACCGTTCAAGAGGCAAAAAGAGTAGAAAAAACTAGGTCAGGGCTGCGGCGCTCCCATGCTTACCTACTGCCTCTTGCACCCGCACTTCTTTGTTCCCTTGCTGCAATTGATACATCTGATGGTACCTGCCTTGTTTCTCCATCAAGTCTTCATGCTTTCCTCGCTCTACAATTCTGCCTCGATCCAGTACGAGAATTTGATCTGCATTTTTGATCGTAGACAGGCGATGAGCAATGATGAAGGTCGTTCTCCCTTTTTTCAACACCTCAAGCGCATTCTGAATAATGCCCTCTGTTTCCGTGTCGATGCTGGCGGTCGCTTCATCCAGAATGAGGATAGCCGGGTCAAACGCGAGAGCACGCGCAAACGAAATTAACTGACGCTGTCCGAGCGAAAGCGTGCTTCCCTTCTCGATAACGGGTTCATCGAATCCTTGCGGAAGACTGCGGAACAGTTGGTCTGCCCCTACATCACACAAAGCCTTCTCCACTTTTTCCGGCGAAATCGACGGATCATCCAGACTCACATTGGAACGAATCGTTCCTGTAAACAAAAACGGGTCCTGCAAAACAATAGCCATGTGCTGGCGCAGCTGCTGTTTGGAAAACGACTGCACATTGCGCCCATCAATCATAATCGCTCCTCTGTTTACATCATAGAAACGGAGTAACAGATTGATAATCGAGCTTTTTCCCGAACCCGTGTGACCAACCAGTGCCACTGTCTCTCCAGGCCAAGCTTCGAACGAAATGTTTTTCAGTACGTATTGGTCGTCTTTGTAGGCAAAGGAAACATCGTCGAAGCGAACATTCCCCTGATAGCACGGAACCTTTGCTGGATCAACGTCGACACCCTCTTCTTCCAGCAGTTCAAACACACGCGACGCCGCAACGAGAGATTGCTCCAGGTTCGCCAATTGGTTGACGATCTGTGTCATCGGCTGGAACAAGCGATTCAAATAATCGACGAATGCGTAGAGGACACCAAGTGAGAGCAGTGTGCCTATCCCGAGGGACGCTCCTCCGAAATACCAGATGAACAAAACAAACGCGATATTGCGGATGAACTGAACCAGGTTAAACGAAGCGGTCGCATTGAGCCGCAGCATTTTATTTTGGTAGGTGAACAGTTCTTCGTTCAGCTCGCCGAATTCCCGCATCGTTTCCTTTTCCCTGCGAAACGCCTGAATGATCGGCATCCCTTGGATCGACTCGTTAATCATCCCGTTGATGTCACTGATGCGTGCCCGAATGACATGGTTGAATCCAGAGGCGTACTTGCGGTACAAGTAAATCCACACCACCATGATTGGCAAAATGACCAGACAAACAAGCGCGAGTCGTATATCAAGCAAGAAAAGCGCTGCGAAAATACCAATTAAATAAATCCCGCTCGTAATAAAATTGCCGAGCACATTCGTAAACAGCTCACGGATCGCCTCCGTATCGTTTGTGACACGAGCAACCACCTTCCCAGCAGGGAGATGATCGAAATAGTGAATGGGCAATCGTTGGATATGCGCGAACACGTCAATACGCAGTCTCTCAATGACCTGATTCGCTGATTTTTGCCATAAAAATTTTTGCCCATAGTGGAAAAGTGAGGCAACTACTAGTAATCCGAAATAGAGAGCAGCCAGTGTGAGCAAGCCGCTTGTCTCTGGCCGGAAAAATTCAAATATCTCCTGATTGCTTAAGAGAGTAGCCTGGTACTCCGCTCGATCCGCACCTTTGACAATGACGAGCTTCCCAGCCTCAACGGAGCGCTGCCCATCATACGAAATCGCCTGATTCAAGAAATAATAGTCGCGCCCCACCTGCAGAACACGAACTTCCCCACCTGTGCTCTCACCAGCTACTAAGTGATCCTGCCTGGTGTAATACTTCCCTTTGTATAACACAGAATTCTCACGCTGTGCCGTCTCATACCAAGGGAATTCAATGCCCATGATGTGCGTATCGATCATTTTTTTAGCCAAAAACGGTCCCGTCAGTTCTGCCCCAACCGAGATGGACAGCATTAATACCGCCAAGAGGATCGTCTTTTTAAAAATGGATGCATAATGGACTAGCCTTTTCCCTGTCGTCATTCATTCACCCGCTTTCTGTCAGCGTCGCTTCAATCTGCTGTTTCTCGAATTGTTCTTTATACCAACCGCCCAGCTCCAATAGCTGTGCATGTGTACCTTCCTCGACGATTTGTCCTTCGTCTATGACGAGAATCCAATCTGCATGCTGCACCGCCGATAAGCGATGTGTGGTGATCAGTGTTGTTTTGCCTGCACGCTCCCGGCGAATATTCGTGATCATCTCCGCCTCGGTTTTGCCATCCACCGCCGACATGGCATCGTCGAGAATCAAAATTTCCGGATTGACCAACAGAGCCCGAGCAATCGAAACCCGCTGTTTTTGCCCACCTGAAAGGGCTACACCTTTTTCACCAACAAGCGTTTGCAAGCCTTCAGGCAATAGCTGAACATCCCGAGCAAATGCGGCCTGCTTCAACACTTCCTGTAATTGTTCTTCTGTTGCCTCGTTGTTCCCGAACAGGATGTTTTCGCGGACTGACTTCGAGAACAGAATCTGCTCCTGCGGTACATAACCGATCCAGCTCTTGATGTTATCCAGACTAATCTGTTCTAGCGCCTCTCCCGAAACACTAATGGCTCCCCGTCCTACCGGATATTCGCGGAGCAGTTGTCGAACCAACGTGGACTTCCCGCTTCCCGTACGCCCGACGATTCCTAGCGTCTGCCCCCGACCCAGAGTAAAGGAGACATCCACTAGTTGGTCAACCTGCGCAGATGGATAGCGGAATGTCACGGAATCGAACCGAATGACTTCTGGTACTGCCACACGAACTGGTTTGTCGTGATCCGTCACATCGGCTTCGTACGCCAAGGTTTCATTGACTCGATCCAGCGAGGCACTTCCTCTTTGCATCACATTAATCAATTCGCCAATCGCAAACATCGGCCAAATGAGCATCCCGAGATAGACGTTGAACGAGACCAGCTCTCCCAAGGTCAGTTCTCTTTGGAACACGAGGTAGCCACCGTAGATCAAGCCGATCATATAACTGATCCCAACCAATATTTTGACAGTCGGCTCAATCAGCGAATCGATTCTCGCCACATCGATATTTTTTTGATACACTTCATGTGTTTTTTGGCGAAAGCGCTCCTGATCCGCCATCTCCTGTACGTAAGCTCGAATCACGCGAACCCCAGAGACGGATTCCAGCACGCGGTCGTTTAGCTCACCGAACGAGGTTTGTGCGGTAGAAAATCGCTCGTGAATTTTTTTCCCATACTGCTTAATGATATAGGCCATGAACGGCAATGGAAGAATCGCCGCTAAGGTCAGCTTCCAACTGATCAAGAAGCCCATCGTCAGCACAATTGCCCCTGTAAAGGATAACGAATCCACCATCGTCAAAATTCCGAAGCCTGTCGTCATCGAGACAGCCTTTAGGTCATTTGTCGCTCGTGCCATCAGATCACCGGTACGATTGCGCTGATAAAACGTTGGCGTCATCCGCAAAAAATGTGTCATGAGCTTCGACCGTAACGTCCGCTCCGCCAAAAATGCTCCCCCAAACAACTGGCGAATCCAGATAAAATTGACCCAATAAATCGCGACAGACAATACACCGAAAAACAGCAAGATGGATACTAGCCGCTCGCCAGTCAGCGTCCCCAGGTGAATCTCATCAATAGCCACCCCGATGATTTTTGGAGGGATAATCTCCAATAAGCCGCCCAGAATCAATAGCAGAATAGCGACCGTATACCGTTTCCAATGCTCCTTGAAAAACCAATCAAGCTTTGCCAAAACCGAGAACATCCGTATTTCTCCCCTCTCTTTACCCGGCTGGGTGACCTTTTAAAGAGGCCAAAAAAAGACATATCGCCCATGAGCAACATGCCTTTTCCTCAACAAAAATAGAAAAGGCGCAAGTTACGAAAAATGTAACCTACGCCATGTTAACGAGATCAAAAAAACGATACTACGCTCGTATCAATGGTGGGGTTACGTCATGTATGCCCTTGTTTGAATGACCCATGCGTACAATTCTTTTCATGACTAGCCCACCTTTCCATTAATATTTTGAATTTCCAATAAATACATTCTGAACTTTACCATTATTACAGATACATTGTCAACCGCGAAAATACCGCAGGCAAAATTCTATCAGCATTGATTCGGCTCATGAACAATGGGTAAACGTATCTTTTGTATTTTTGCTTGCGAACTTTTTTTGGTATGATTATCCTCATGAAGCTTATTCAGGAGGCCATTTATTTTGTTATCATCCAATCAAAAGCGTCGATTGACATCTGTTCAAATCATCGTGTTCGCCTACGTTGGGCTCATCCTGATCTCAGCGTTTCTTCTGTCATTGCCGTTTTTTCACTTACCAGGAGCCTCTCTTTCTTTTATTGACTCTTTGTTTACTGCGGCGAGTGCCATCAGCGTTACCGGGCTGACTGTCATTACGATTCATGAGGTTTTCAACCAGTGGGGGATTTTGTTTCTTACGTTGCTCTTCCAGGTTGGTGGGGTCGGAATCATGACACTCGGCACGTTCATTTGGATCCTCATGGGTCAAAAAATCGGCCTGGAACAGCGCATCTGGATCGCAACAGACCACAACCGCTCCACGCTGTCCGGTCTGGTCGACCTGATGCGCAATATTCTCGTGATTGCGCTCATGATCGAGCTGGTGGGGACCATTCTGCTAGGTAGTCATTTTATTTACGCCGGCTACTACGACGATTGGTACACCGCGTTTTACCACGGTTACTTTGCATCTGTCAGTGCTTTTACGAATGCCGGGTTTGACCTACACGGAAACTCCATGCTCGACTTTACCCACGATTACGTGTTTCAGACTATCGTGATGATCTTGATTATTTGTGGAGCGATCGGTTTTCCCGTCCTCGTGGAGCTGAGAACGTACTTTTCTTATCGCCGCGCAAAAGTGCGTTTCACCTTTTCCCTCTTCACCAAGATCACGACACTGACGTTCTTTTCCTTGATCGCCATTGGCGCCCTGCTCATTTTCGTTTTTGAACGAAATCACTTTTTGGTCGATAAGTCTTGGCATGAAATGCTGTTCTATTCATTGTTCCACTCCGTCTCCTCGCGAAGCGGCGGCTTGGCTACGATGGATATCAGCCTCTTGTCGACCACAACACTTATCATGCTCTCCGGGATGATGTTCATTGGCGCCTCGCCGAGCAGCGTGGGCGGGGGGATACGGACCACGACGTTCTTCGTCCTGATTGCCTCTGTTTTTGCCAACATGCGTGGCTACAAGGATGTAAAGGTGTTCGGAAGAGAGCTGGTTGATGAGGACATTCAACGCTCCTTTATTGTCTTTTTCATCGCAATCATCCTGGTGTTCACAGCGGTCATGCTGCTCGTCTGGCTGGAGGATTTACCTTTCCAGTACGTCTTGTTCGAGGTCTGCTCTGCTTTCGGTACGACCGGATTGTCTACTGGGATTACGGCTCAGATGGGCATTGGCGGCAAGCTCATCCTGATTATTACGATGATGATCGGACGTATCGGGATTATCAATTTGCTCCTCTTCTTGAAGCGCAATGACCGAATCGTACGCTACCATTATCCGAAAGAACGAATCATCATTGGTCAATAGAGGCAAGGAAATCCCCCAAAGCTATGTAGCCGTTGGGGGATTTTTTTCTAGAATCAAAAAGCTGGCAGAGGACAGGTCTGGATATTTCTGCTCAATTTTTCGCGTAATGGAGAAATCGTTGTACTTTTTCAAGTAACGCAAGATGTCACGATCCTTGATCATGTCGACAACCTGGGGTTCTGTCCCATTTGTTACCTTCGTGTAGAGAATGACATGTTTATTGGCGCAAGAGAAGATGTCATCCAATGTTTTCTCGAAGTCTTCCTCATCAGTAATGTGATACAGCACATCCAGGCATACCACCAGATCACTTTTTAAGTATCCTTGATTGTAAAAGGATTTCGGATGGTATAAAAAAAAGCTTTTCGACGAATCCTTGCCAAACATTCTGGCACACATCTGTACCGAAGTCGGTGAAATGTCCAACCCCACGTAATTTTCATATTTCATAAAGAGAATTTGATTGCCGTCCCCACAGCCAAATTCAATAACGCTTTTCACTTGCTGCTCCTTGATATATGCATTGACCACTTCAGCTTTAAAAAGAGCCAGCACGCCATAGGAGCCAAGTCCAGAATTGCCACCGGAAGCGTAATTATCCTCCCAGTACTTCCGATAATCAAAAGCGGATTGATTTTCCGTACTCATGGTGAGCTTCCCCACTTTCTACCTGCGAAAATAATGTATCGTTGCACAGTTTATGCACGTGTACGATTTTCATGAAAAAAAGCTCCGCCAAGTCATGTTGGCGAAGCCTTCCTTGTCATCGCATGTAGAATTAATACGGGCCCCAGTTAATCAATACCCCGATCACGATAAATACGATGGAGAGAACTGTCCATACCGCAGTGAGCGGAAGCATGAACTTCAGCCACTTGCCGTAGGAAATGCCACTCATCGCCAAAATACTCATCAGAACACCTGAGGTTGGGTTAATGCAGTTAACCACACCTTCTCCGAGCATCAGAGCCTCTACTGCGACCTGACGCGTAATGCCCATCAGGTCAGCCAATGGTGCCAACAGCGGCATCAGCATAACGGCTTCACCTGAACCGGACGAAATCAAGAAGTGCAGTCCGGCGCTTCCGAGAAACATCCCAATCGCCCCTGCCATCGGAGAGAGCGGCTCCAGGATGGTAGCAAGCCCGTACACGATGGTATCGAGGAACTTTCCATCCTCCAAAATGACCGTGACAGAACGTGCCATACCGACGATCAATGCCCCGTAAATCAATCCCTGACAGCCTTTTAAGAACGTTTTGGCGATATCATTGCCGCTCATCTTGTTGAGCAAGCCTACTCCGATCGCAATAAAAATAAAGATTCCGGACATCTCGTTTACGTCCCATTTGAACAAGATCGTGCAGACGATAAAACCAATCAGAACGATCCCCGTAAACGCCAGGATCAATTTATGACGGGTAGTAAAATCAACATTATTCGTGTCTACTTCCATCGTGGTTGAACCACTATCAGAAGGAAAGAGCTCACCCTCCAGGATACTCTTGTTTTGACGAACCTTACGCGCGTAACGTCCGATGTACAGGATGGTTACGATCACAAATGTAACATAAATGATGGTGCGGTAGCCGATACCTGAAAACAGCGGCAGCTCCGCAATTTGTTGGGACAAGCCCAGCGTTCCTGGGAATGCGATTGTCGTATTGAATCCGGCATACACACCCAGATAAATCAGAGCCACACCGAGGATGGCATCCATTTTCATCGCTCTCGCAATCATGATACCGAGCGGAACAAAAGCAATGACGGAGTTGACGATGACACCCAACGTACCCAATATGGAAAAGACGGAGGTAATCAAAATAACCAGTAGCCACTCTCTATTTCCCAATTTTCGGACCATGGTCAGAATCGCTGCGTTGAGTGCACCTGTCTTATCCAAAACAGCTAAAGCACCGCCTGTGAACAAAACGAGGAAGATGATCGGTGCGCCTTTGACCATCCCTGTCTGGATCGCGGTAAAAAACTCGATAAAGCCCGTAGGATTCGGCTCGACCGCATGATAGCTACCCGGTACAACCGTCGTCACATTGCCGTTTTTTATACGGTCAAATTCTCCTGTCGGGACCACATAGGTAGCCAATGCACATAGAAGTAAGATGCAAAACAAAAGGACATAGGCGTCTAGCCGAAATAAGCTTTTCTTTTTTAGTTGCTTGCTCTCTGTCATAAGGTAACCCCCTGCGTGTGTAGCGCTTCTCTAAGAATGTTGGGCTGCTTCATAAATCGCAGCTGTCATGATTTTTGCCCCATAAATCAAGGCATCTGTCTGAAAAGTCATCTGTGGATGATGCAGAACAGGTGTGAGACCACACCCCAAACCAATCATCGTGGTAGCAAGCTCAGGGCCGTGAATCGCGTAAAAATGGAAGTCCTCTCCACCTGGTGTCACACATATATCGGCAATTTTGTCCTCACCCAGCACTTGCCCAATTGCCTTTTTGGCTACTTGGATCATGTTCGCATTGGCGACCGCAGCCGGTGTGACTCCCGACCATTCCCACTCCACATCCATGCCCGTCAACACCCCTGTCTGAGCCATGGCATGCTCAGTTTTTCTCCGCAATTCTGCCATGCCTTCATTGGACTGTGCACGTACATCGAGGCTAAAGGTCGCTCGATCAGGGATGACGTTCACCGTTTCTCCCCCTGCCTGCAATTGGGTCATCTTCACGGAAAAAGAGCACCCGTCTTGCAAGCGAATGTTTTGCAACGCCTGAACCAAAAACGAAGCGGCTTCAATGACATTTTTTCCGAGCGCCGGACGTGCTCCGTGTGCTTGCAGACCTATAATCGTCCCTCTGAGAGAGCTAGACGATCCATGCAAAATCGCCGGAGCAGCGCTGCCATACGGGACTTCCATTTCCGGGCGCAGATGGACGCCGATCAGCTTTGTCACGCCTTCCAGAGCGCCATCCTTCATCATCTGCAAGGCTCCGCCCATCTTCTCTTCAGCAGGCTGGAATAGAAAGCGCATCGTTTTTGGCGGCACCGCTTCGCTTGCTTGAATAGCCAGGGCACTGTAGAGAGCCAGTGTCGAATGAGCATCGTGTCCGCATGAGTGATTCGGTCTTACTACGCCATCTACTTCCTGCACGAGTGCATCCATATCCGCGCGCAAAGCAACGATTTCAGCACTCTCTCCAGGAATCTCCGCATAGAAGCCGTGGTGCCCCTCGAAGCGTGTGACGGCAATACCAGCCGCCTCCAAGCGTTCCCGCAAATATCTCGCCGTTTTCTCCTCGTGCCAGCTCGGCTCCGCCAATTGATGCAAATCTTTGTATGTTCGCACTATTTCGTCGCGATGCTCGTCCAAGTATAAGAACGGATTCATCCGATACATCCTCCTCCTTGATGTCTTTTCTAGTATCTCGTTTAGCTCTACCGGATGTATAGCAAGATTTGTGCCAAAAGCATATTGTTATAAAAGTTAAGCATTTCTGAACAATCCTGTTTTTTTAGGTTATAATATAGGTTGTTTTTAATAGATATCCGCTCCAATATTTTCACCCAAATCTAAAAGCTATTCGGCAAATATAAAGGAGTCGCATCATGATAAAACAGAACCCATGCATCTTGTTGATGACCCGGCTGGAGACGATCAGCTTGGTGTTTGCAAACACGCTCACGTCTTTTTTCGGCAACCGCTTGAACATCATTCGAAACCATATGCAAGAACAGCTTCACCCGAGTGTGTACGACGCAGTTGACCTCATTCTCGTTTCGGACACCAGTCTCTTGCACGATCAGCCAGCTCTTCCGTCAGACATCCCCGTGCTGCTAGCAAGGCGCACGATTGACATTAACAAGTTGGATCAACTCATGGATTTACCTCCAGGAACGCGCTGTCTATTTGTTTCCAACTCCATCGAAATGGTAGACGGCGCGATTGAGCTATTGTTTCATCTCGGATTCTCTCATCTGACTTTTATACCGTACGTACCCGATACCGAGACCCCGCTTCCTGAAAAAAATCAAATAGATGTCGCTGTCTGTCATGGACTCAGGGAGCTGATTCCTGCTCATTTTGAAAACGTCATTGAATTGGGGCACCGCCCTTTGGATTTGACGACGATCTTTGATATTTCGCGCCTGCTTGATCTGTCTCCAGATAAGGCAAACCTGTACACGGCTGACTTCATCAGTGATTTCGTCCATATCGGGCGCAAGCTGACCAATTCGGTACATAATGAGCGGAAGCTGAATGAAAAGCTGAGCTCCATTTTAAATGCTGTTCATGAAGGCATCATTGGCACAGATGCCACAGGGAATATTACTGTGCTAAATAAAGAAGCTGAGAAAATTTTGCATATGACTGAAGCAACTTGCATTGGGCGAAATATAGCGGAGGTCATTCCCGAATTTCATATTCTGGAGGTTGTCGAGTCACACACAGAAGTAACGAAGCAGGTATTGGAGTTCCGCGATTTGTACCTCTTGGTTACCAAGATTCCCACGTTCTTGGATGATCAGTTTCTTGGGGCAGTCATTACCTTTCAGGACGTGACGAAGGTACAACAGATCGAACAGGAAATACGGACGAAGAGTGCCAATCTCGGACTGATGACCAAGTATTCGTTTGACAATATCATCGGCAAAAGCACGTCCATTCAGGCTAACAAGCGTGTGGCGACCAAACTGGCCGAAAGCGACTTTACGATTCTCATTACAGGAGAAAACGGAACGGGGAAGGAAGTTTTTGCCCAAGCCATCCATCACCACTCGACGCGTCGTGACGGTCCGTTCGTCCCCGTCAATTTTGCAGGGCTGACCGAGAGCTTGGTAGAGAGCGAGTTGTTCGGGTACGAGGAAGGTTCTTTTACAGGGGCACGAAAAGGCGGAAAGATGGGGCTATTCGAGCTGGCTCACAACGGGACCATTTTTCTGGACGAGATTGGGGATGCCCCACTCAGCATCCAAGCGGCACTGCTTCGCGTTCTCCAGGAAAAGCAGGTCATGCGTGTAGGGGGCTATCGCGTCATTCCAGTCAATGTACGCGTCATCGCTGCTACCAATTGCAACTTGATGGAAATGGTCAAAAAAGGGACGTTTCGCGAGGATTTGTACTACAGACTGAACGTCCTGCCGTTGCACATCCAGCCCTTGCGTGATCGTCCAGACGATATTTTGGTGCTGATCGATTATTTCTTGCAGAAAAAAAAGCAGCGTCTGTCCTTCTCCCGTGAAGTGACGGAACAACTACTCCGTTACGATTGGCCAGGCAATATTCGCGAGCTGGAAAATTTCATTCACTATGCAGTCGTCATCGCAGAGGGGAATCAGGTGGAGCTGGCTCATTTGCCGGAGCGTTTTTTTGCGGCGCATGTCTCTACTCCACCACTTCTCTCTCACCGGGATGATACGTTGGAGGATACAATCCGGTATTTGTCCCGGCAAGGCTCCTTGGTAGATTACACAGCGATCCTGCAAGTGCTGTCCGATTGCTACAAGCGTCAGGAGCGTACTGGACGCAGTGCCCTGCTCGCGAGAATGAACGGTGGCCCCTCCATGACTGAAGCCCAAATCAGGCACAAGCTGACCATGCTGGACCGCGCTGGGTGTGTCTCGATCGGGGTCAAGAAGCAAGGGACGCAGATTACTGCGTTTGGGCAGCAGGTGTTAGAGGCTTTGCTGATTGCTACGAAGGGGTAATTATTGTTGTCTTCCAACGATTGCGGAGACCGAAGCCCTGCCACATGTTTTCCAGTCGCCTATATCCTCTCTTCGCTCGGGCGGTCTCCTCCCAAACATGTGGCAGGGCTTCTTTATAGCAATGTTATTATTCATTCTTTAAGTCGTTTTGAAAGTCAGTGCAAAGTAGCTTACGTACTACACTTCTTGAAACACTTTCAAGATGTTGACCAAAGCCACGTAGGAAGAAGTGCATTTCCAGTCCAAGCGCCTCTGGAGCCCTCCCCAGCGTAGAAATGAATAGAGGGGAATTTCAGCTTCACTTATGAGATACTTCCTCGAAACTTCAACGTTTGAAGCGCTCCCGCTATTCATTTCGGAGCGGCCAGTCAATCCCCTTTGCGGGGCGTAGGCCGAAGCGCAGACTGGAAATGCACTTCTTCCCCTCGCTACAGCTCGGTACCAGCATATGAAAAACAAAAAAGCGGCAAGTTTTTAACTCCTCCGCTTTTTTCATGAATCCACCTACGTAATCACGATGGACGACTCTATTTTTTCTGGTTGAATCATAGGCAAAATAGGCAGCTCCATCAAATTCCGATGCTTGCCCGGCCCGTAGTAATCCTGCTCAGCATGAGCCAGACGGAAGCCATAGGCAGACAGCGCGCGAATAGAGGATGCGTTCGTTTCACTCACCGTAACCTGCACGGTGCGAAGTGTTGGAAACTGGCGCAGGGCTTGCAGTCTGGCTTCGATTAGCCGCTTGCCGATGCCTTGACCTTGAAACTCCTTGCTCACATTGCTGAACAGAAGCCAGCCAGTCGTCTGGTACATATCAATGCCGGCGCAGCTAAAACCGATGAGCTGGCCGTTGTAGGTCGCCTTGAAAATCAGCTCAGGAAACAGCTCCATATACTTTTTCAGCTCATGCAAGTTCATTCGATCGGGTAATGTCATATCTGCCAACGTAATCATTTCAGCAAAATCATCTCTTACGACGCGCTCAATCTGCACTTCCACCCTACCCGCCTCCTGTACATTCGCTCTTACATTTACACTGTAGCAAACGGGTATAAAGCTGGAATGGATGGCGTGTGAAAGTACTGTAAAATTCATTGCGTTCGGCTGAACAAACACCTATAGAAGCGGGATGTAAATAGATACTCTCATCGCCTCAGGAAAGCGTGAACCTCTGACATCTGTCACTTCAAAATCCGGTCCCTCGCCTCTCTCATAATTCGATTGAGGTAACCATGTTCCATAAATGTAGCGACGTGTGTTTTGCACAAGGTCGGCATCACCCGTCACTTTGAATTCCGCGTATTTTCCGCCAGGCAAGACGAGCGAAATAAAGCCTTCGGACAGTTCTTCAGGAACCTGATGCACAGCCTCCCCGATCACAAAGGAAAAGCCCCCGTCGTCTTCAAATTCGCAGGCGATTCCGTATGACATATCCTCCGCTGCTTTATTCGGAATCCGCAAATAGTCTTGATTACGTCCAAATTCATAATAGAAGCCCGGAATGTCTTTGAAGTGCTGCTCATCCTGTAAGCTCGTCCGGAACCTCCTCCCTATGATACGAATGTCATCCAATGTCGTGATGGTTGGTTTGTTCATCATAATCTCCCCTTTGATCGTTTGGCGAAAGGCCAAAAAGTCCATCTTGGCTAGATAAGGCAGCGAATGATTTTCTTTTCGATATCTCCCAGGTGTAATGCCGAACTGCTTCTCGAAAGCGCGAGTCAATGCTTCCTGCGACTGGTATTGATAAGTCACGGCAATTTCGAGCACATTGTCACTTGTCTGTTTTAGTGCCAGTGCAGCTTCCGACAGTCTGCGCTTGCGAATGTACTCCTGTACACTGAAGCCTGAGATTGCCTGAAACAGACGTTGAAAATGAAACGCAGAGAAATGCGCCCTGGAAGCAATATCTGTGATGTTCATTTCTTCCTGAAGATGCTCTTCGACATAATCAATCGCGTCCTGAATCCGCTTGTACGTGTCCATCTTTGACTTCCTTCACCTATTTTTTCTTTAGTATGCGGGAGATGCCGAGCGTTTTTTTGATCAACTGTGCTATCTTTCAAGCTCACGTGGTCAATCGCTCTACCAATTCGGGCGACAGTTCCTTCTCTTCCTTTTTCCCATCCAGCTGCTGTGTCCAAATCCGCTCATGCAGCATCTCAAAAGCGTATTTTCCCATCAACGTACTGGAGCTGGATACAGTGGTGATCTCTAGTAATTCTCCGATTGGCTGATCATCGCAACCGACTACGGCTAAGTCTTCTGGTACGCGAATCCCCAATCTACTTGCTTCTTTGATGATCCCTGCCGCTATATGATTGCACGATACGATCATTGCTGTCGGCCGCTCTTCTGTTTGCAGCAATTTCCCCACAACATCCTTGCCATCCTGGATCGTTAAACATTCTTCAAATGACCACTCAGGGGAAGGTGTCACGTCAATCGAACGCAGCTTTTCGTAATAGGCACGTTTGCGATGTTGACTGTTAAAGCTGTTTTTTCTGCCAATGCAATACCCGATTCGGCGATGCCCCTTCTTCATCAGATATTCCATCCCGATCAGAAACGTTTGATAGTGGTCGATATGAACACTCGAAACAGATGTGGTATCATTTGCTTCACACGTGATGATAGGTCCATATCCTGCGTATTCATTGAGCGTTTCGCAAGAGCTGGACCTGGAGCACATGATAAGCCCGTCGATTTTTTTATTTTTGAGCAAGTGTAAAACGCTGCGTTCTTGCTCGGGGTTGTTATTCGTTTGGCACACCATCAGCTTGTAATGATGCTGGGCTGCTTCTGCTGCTATGCCTTCGATAATGGAGCTGTAGTATTGGTTGTTGACGAGAGGCAATGTCACACCGATGACCATCGTTTTTCCGGTAGAGAGGTGGACCGCATTACTGTTTTGAACATAATTTTGTTCTTCAATAATCTTGAGAATCTCCGCGCGTTTTTTCTCGTTCACGTACGGATGGTTGTTAAGTACACGGGAAACGGTTGAAACGGATACACCTGCCAATTTCGCGATTTCTCTTATGTTAGCCACTCAGATTACTCCTCGACGTCGGATCAGTACTTATTACATACATCAAAACACATTCCGCTTGCTCTGAAAAGCGTTCCACATCTTATGCTCTCCTTATGTAGAATGAAAGGAGTCGTGTTTTGTGATTCGCTTAAAATTTGAACATCTCTTGTTTATCGTAGGCTTATTGATTTTGGCGCTCGGGATCAATATGATGACGACCATTACATCCTTTGGTCTTAGCCCGTATGATTCTCTGTTTATTGCCCTGCATCAAAACTTCGGGATATCGATTGGCTTCTGGATGTTTGCCATTAACCTAACCTTTGTCATCATCGTCCTTTTCATGGATCGCAGTTATATTTCTGTCGGCGCCATTTTGGTCATGGTGCTGATCTCCGTCTTTGTCGATTTGATCGGGTCCATCGATGGGCTCATGGCTGCTATCCGTTCATTGCCGCCGCTTCTGACCATGGCACTCGGAAACATTTGCATCGGCAGCGGTATTGGGTTGTATGTGTGTACGCAAGTGTGCACAGCTCCCCAAGAGGCATTTGTACTGGTTATGTCGAAAAGATTAAAGTGGACATTCAGACGGACAGAAATTTTGCTGGCGTGCATGTTTCTTAGCGCAAGCTTCCTGTTAGATGGCCCGATTTATTACGGAACAGTCGTGCTTTCGTTTACGACTGGCTACATTATTCAAGCAGCAATCAACGTCGGGAATAAAATGCTTCGTCTCGCCAATCAAAGGAAGGGGGCGGAGGCATAATAGGAGGAAAGCCTTGAGAAATTTTCGACCAAAAGTTGTGTGTTCGCTTGCAGTGAGCCTGTTTCTATTGCTTGGTGGTTGTTCCTCTTCCACTGGTCTCGTAAAAGCTGGCGGAGATGTTTTTGCCCAGAGCGAAATTCACAGACTGACCCAAGATCCTGAAAACGTGACGCATTACCAGCCGATGAGTATTCAGGAATTGACACC
>NC_012491.1:357500-532500 GCF_000010165.1 Brevibacillus brevis NBRC 100599 | reverse complement strand
CTTCAACAGTGATTACGCCATCTTTGCCCACTTTTTCCATTGCTTCAGCGATCAGGTTACCTACTTCTGGATCGTCAGCGGAAATAGCAGCAACTTGCGCGATAGAGGATTTGTTCTCAACCGGCTTCGCGATGGATTTGATTTCTTCTACAGCTGCACGAACTGCTTTTTCCATACCGCGACGGATAACCATTGGGTTAGCGCCAGCAGTTACGTTTTTCAGACCTTCACGGATCATAGCTGCAGCAAGTACAGTTGCAGTTGTTGTACCGTCACCAGCGATGTCGTTGGTTTTGGTAGCAACTTCTTTAACCAGTTGCGCACCCATGTTTTCGTAAGCGTCTTCCAGCTCGATTTCTTTCGCGATGGTCACACCGTCGTTGGTGATCAATGGAGAACCGAATTTTTTCTCAAGAACCACGTTACGGCCTTTTGGACCGAGGGTTACTTTAACCGCATTTGCCAAAGTTTCAACACCGCGCAGCATGGAGCGGCGAGCGTCTTCAGAGAATTTGACTTGTTTAGCCATCTAAACTCAACCTCCTGTTATGTGTTTATTCGTTCGACTTCCTATGTTAAGAGCCTTAACCGATGATCGCGAGGATATCGGATTCGCGCAGCACGAGGTATTCGTTGTTGTCTACCTTTACTTCAGTACCAGCGTATTTGGAGAAGATTACTTTATCGCCTTCTTTTACTTCCAAAGCGATGCGCTCACCGTTGTCAGCAACACGGCCAGAACCTACTGCGATTACGCGGCCTTCTTGCGGTTTTTCCTTTGCAGAATCAGGCAAAACGATACCGCTTGCAGTCGTTTCGTCTTTGGAGATAGCTTCGATTACCACACGGTCACCCAATGGCTTAAGCACTAAAAACACCCTCCTCAAAAAATGTAGGTAAACAAGATTTCTGTTGTTAGCACTCGACTGTTATGAGTGCTAACACCCAATTCCTATAATAATGAATCACTATGTACTTTGCAAGTAGTTTCCCTCACTTTTTTCCATTTGCAACTGCTTGACTACTCTTCCTCCTATTAAATTGCATTCTCTAGCAAGGAGGTTCTAGTATTCGGACACGCTCATATAAATGAAACATAGAATCAGGCAAGCTCACCAAGGAGGGAATTGTTCCATGCACAAATGGCTCTGGATTGGCTTAATTGCCCTGGGAGTCTTCGGAATCAGCCGTCTCTTCACTTCGGATACTACTTCCTTTATACGGGTCAATCTTAACCCGGCCTCTATCTATTGGGATGGCCGAGAAATCGTCGCAAGCGAAAAGCCCGGGTACTACATGGAGAAAGGCAAGGAAATACCAGCTTCCCTCGAATACGAAGGAACACTATATGTACCTCTGTCCATGATCAGTCGCCACTTGAACAAGCCTATCGGGTGGGATGAAGCTTCCCAAAGCGCTTGGGTCGGTCAACCTCCCGTATTCTCCGTTGGACAGCCTGAAAAACAGAATACACCCGATGCAGTCCCTGCCTCTCTGACGCTTCCCCAAAAGCCCGCAACCGTCAAACCACCTGCATCACCCGTTCGAGAGGAGAAGCCTAACACGATTTTTGACATCGCTCTCGGCATGTCTTCTGAGGAAGTACACAAACGGTTAGGTGAGCCTGCCCGTAAAGAGCCAAGCAGTCTCGGCTATCAATGGTGGGTGTACAATCACGAGCCTGCCCGATACATTCAAGTCGGCATAGCAAATAACAAAGTCGTCGATGTGTACTCGCTTGCTCCTACAGCAAAGCTCGGAAACATCGGAGTCGGCACCAGCCAGCAATCACTTGAGCGTCAATTGGCTGTACAAAACATTGTTTCTTTCTCTTTTCAGGGGGCACAAATCCAAATAACCAATCAAAAACAGCAACGCCCTCTCGTCATGAAAGATGGCACCCCCTACATTTATTACTTGGACAAGCAGAATGGCAACAAGGTCACTGCTGTACGTATGATGGATGCGCAAATGCTGTTGCGCGGCAGTTTTTACGAAACGAAGTGGACCTATCAAGGTCAGGCACCCAATTTTGATCCCCCGCCGCTTCGAGTTGGCGAACGAGAACAGGTCAATGCCGCATCTGAGCGCCAAATCCTCGATCTGGTCAACGTCTCCCGCTACCGATACAAGCTTCCGCCCCTTCAATGGAATGAAAAGGCTGCCGATGTGGCACGCAAACACAGCATGGACATGGAGAGTAACAATTTCTTCGATCACATCTCTGCGACGACTGGGAGTAATCCATTTGACCGCATGAAAAGTGCCTCTCTCGCTTATAGCATGGCCGGAGAGAATATTGCAGCAGGCTATACGGATGCCATCGAAGTCCATGAGGGCTGGATGAACAGTCCAGGCCATCGCAAAAACGTACTCGAAAAAGGCTTCACCCAATTAGGAGTGGGCGTATATACAGACTACTTCACCCAAACCTTCCTCACTCCCAATAAATAATCGAAAAGCCCGATCTCGTCGCTTTTTATGGACGACCGGGCTTGTTCTTGCAAAAGCAAGTGCCACTTTACGGCAATTTCACCTGTTTCCTTAAGTCGTCAACCTTTTCGATAAACTCCACAACGACCGTTTCATATTCCTTCGTATGCAGAATCAGCCACGGACGACGCTCCCCTTTTTTGGGCATGATGACAAACATCTCTGCAATCATCGCATCGAGATTAGCGGATTTTAGCTTTATCGGCTTTGGAGGGACTAGTGGAATTTTTACGATCATGGCGGAATCCAAGGATGGATTAAACTCCAAGACCCTCCCGCTCACACTTTGCAAAATCTGCTTGGCTTCCTCCTGAAAACCTGTGGTATTTTCAAAGCTAGCCACAACGCGCTGTTTGTCCGTATCAAAAAGTTCAATAGGCTCCCCCAGCCCAGCTGCATTTGCAGTACTCCCAGAAAAAAGCAACGCCAAACATACGATTAGCCGCCACATATTCAGCACCTCCCGGATCATAACGTCCTTAGTATTTCTCAATTTCTGCCGAAATACCAAAAAAGCCCTCTGCCACTCAGGACAGAAGACTTTTCTCATGCTCGTTATTGAACGGGTTCGTTTGTTTCCAAACTGCCGTATTCTTGTTCCCACGCTTCTTGTTCTTTTAATTGCTTGCGATAAACAATCCGGGATAGCCAAATGCTCAGCTCGTACAAAAGCAGCAAAGGGATGGTCACGAGAATATCACTAACAATCTCTGGAGGCGTCAAGGTAATCCCGACGACAGCCAATGCAAAGTAAGCGTAGCGTCGTGCCTTTGCCAGCCTCATTGGATTGAGGATTCGCAGTCTCGTCAGGAACATAACGATAATCGGCAGCTGGAACAGTATCCCGAACGGAATGACCATATTAAACATGAAGCCAAAGTATTGCGCGATTCCGTAGTTCGGGTCTGCGCCCATCGATGCTGTAATACCGGTCATAAACTGCATGACCATCGGAAAAACGACGTAGTAGCCAAACAAGACACCAATGATAAACAAAAAACAAGCCGCCGGGATAAAGTAAAGTGTCCCGCGCTTTTCCTGTTCTTCCAGCCCTGGCGAAACAAAACGCCAAACGTGATAAAGTGCTACAGGCAGTGTGATGACAGCACCCACTAGGAAGGCAACCTGCATGTAAACACGAAGTGCGTCTGACGGATGCAACGAGACAATGGGCACGCCATCCGCAATCGGTTCTTGCTTTAAATAATCCACAAGTGGACCGGCGAGGAAAAAACCGACGATCAATGCGACAATAAACACGGCCAGCACCCATATGATGCGCTTGCGAAGTTCCGTCAGGTGTTCTACCAATGTCATTTCCTGATCCTTCATGGTAACCACCAACCTTACCTGTTACGCGTTCTTCTGCTCTTTTTCCAATTGAAGGCGCTCTTGCTCCAGCTTTTCGCGGATTTCTTTTTCCAAGCGTTCACGTTCTATTTTTTCACGAACCTCGCGTTCCATTTTTTCACGAACTTCGCGTTCAATTCTCTCCCGCTCCGCTGCTTCCTTGTCAGCGACAACCGGCGTTGTTTTGGCAACAGACACTTCTTTGGAAGCTAGCTCCTTGCGCTTTTTCTCCTCATCGTCGTCTTCATCGTCGCTCGTCAGACTGCGGGTTGCATTTTTGAATTCTTTCAAAGTATGACCTACCGCACGCCCCAATTCTGGAAGCTTTTTCGGACCAAAAAGCACCAAGGCTAAAACTAAAATTAAGATTAATCCAGGAATCCCGATTGAGCTCATACGTGTTCACTCCTTTTTCTTGTGAAGTCGTTTGCTTTTCGTTATTTGCCAGTCTAACCAGCTAGCACTTTCGTAAACCACCATATCCGAGTCTTGTCATATCAGAAGCTACAATTCGCTCCCCAGCTAAAATGCGAGGCAAAAATACATCAAAAGAAGTAAACGTTTCATGCATGACCGCTCCCGGCAATCCGAGAATCGGTACTTCGCCTTTGTAAGCAACCATCAGCATGGAGCCCGGCAGCATCGGCGTACCGTAGCGCACTACTTCAGCTCCTACTCCTGCAATCGCTCCCGGCGTGCGGTCATCTGGATCGACAGACATGCCACCCGTGACCAGGATCAGATCGACCCCTTCAGCGAGGAACGATTGAATCTGCTGTTCGATCGCTTCCTTGTCATCTGGCGCAAAACGCTGGTCTACGACAGTAGAGCCAAGAGCTTCCACCTTGTTTCGAATCACAGGACCGAACTTGTCTGCAATCCTGCCAGAGAAAACTTCTCCCCCTGTCGTAACAAGTCCCACCCTTTTATCCTGAAACGTTTTTACTTGTACAATCGGTTCGTCAAACTGTTTGGCCAGTTGCTCCAGCTCGATGATTCGAGACTCTTCCATAATTAACGGGATGATTCTCGTAGCCGCCAATGTATGCCCCGGATGCACGACCTGATCACCATAAATCGTGGAAAACGCAATTCCTTCGAGCTGGTTCAACGCATGGACAGCTTCCTCGTTGATTTTGGCTAAACCTGTTCTTGAGGCCTTCATCGATACTTTGCCCTCATAAGGAGGCGTCAAGGTCAAGCCAGTTCCGGAAACAGCCTTCGCGATACGAATGCCCGCTTCTTCCTCATGGATGTAGCCTTCTGGCATCTCCAGCACGTAAATATGCTCTTTGCCAATGGACAACAGTGGCTCAATATCAGCCTCGGTGACAACATGTCCTTTTTTGAACAAGCGTCCTTTGAATTCTCCAGGCAAAATTTGCGTCATATCGTGAGGAAGCATCATGCCGATCGCTTCACGCACTGGCACTTCCCGCATCTGAGGTTTTTCTACCAATGCAATCCTCCCCAATCTTCGTTTGCTTCTCCCGTTCCTTGCAAAATGTGCAAAGCGTCGGACAGCATATCGCCAATCGCATTGAAACAGATTTCTACGCCTTTCGGATTGCCAGGGAGGTTGATAATCAACGAATTCCCCCTCGTTCCCGCAACTGCACGGGTCAGCATCGCCCGTCGGGATTGCTTCAAACCAGCACGGCGCATTTCTTCAGCCAAGCCGGGGACTGGTCTGTCAATGACCCACGCTGTCACTTCTGGCGTAACGTCACGCGGGCTAAGTCCCGTTCCTCCAGTAACAATCAACAGATCGCATTTTTCGCGGTCTACGAGCTCAATCATATGTTCTTGCAAATCTTCCATATCATCACTAACGGCACGGTATACAGCGACATCTACTTGAAGCCATTCCCTTGTCAGATGACGAACGATTGGCATACGATCGTCCACACGATCTCCTCTGGCAATCGAATCACTTGCAGAAATAACGCCTACCTTCCATTTGCTCACGATACATTCCTCCGGTTTCTCATTCGATAGTATTGTACACTTTTCTGTAAAAAACGTCTCGTCGTTTTTCCTTAGCGGATAGCACCATTCGCGACAGAAGAAGGCATGTAAAAGCTACTGACACAAAACATTCAAAAATGCAGAAGACCTTTTTCGGTGACAACTGCATCTAGCAAAACATCATGAGACTCTAAGGGTACATGCTCCACAACCTGAATAGAGAAGCCAACTCCAACCAAGAACGGGAGCTTTTTCAGCGTTGCCAGAAAGCGATCATAATAACCACCACCATATCCCATACGTCCGCCCTTGCTGTCAAAAGCAACGCCGGGAACAATGATCGCATCCAGGTGTGATACGTCCGCTTCCTCTGCCAGGGCAGGATCTGGCTCCCAAATCCCGTAGACTCCCTGCTTTAGCATGTCCGTTCCTGTATACCGATAGGGAATGAGACGTCTCGCGGCAACGTTTGTGAGCGGCAGCCATATGTCTTGGCCTCGCTTTTTTGCCTCATGTAGAAAGGGCAGAATATCCAGCTCATCGCCAAAAGGATGGAAAGCCATAATTGCTTTGGCATCAGCCAGCCTTTCATGAGACAGCAAATGATCGCATACCTCTCTGGAAAGCTGCTCCCGTTCCTTTGCAGACATGGACTTGCGCCTCTCCAAAATATGGCTTCGCAGCTGTTTTTTATTCGTTTTTTGGTCCATGACAACCTCTTCCCTCTTTCGTATCGTGCATGGGACATTCCCACGAGGCTTGTCCCATGCGCTCTCTCTAAGCTACACTGGCATTAGTATATAAAGAGGTGAATCCGATGATTTTGCTACAAGCTGAACATATAGAAAAAACATATGGTATCGAAACCATTCTACAAGACATCTCCCTGCAAATTCAAACCGGGGAAAGGGTTGGTCTGGTTGGCGTAAACGGTGCAGGCAAATCGACTCTAATGAAGATCCTCGCCGGCGAGCTAAGCTACGACAAAGGAATTATCCGCATTCCAAAGGATGTTACACTCGGTTATTTGGCACAAAACAGCGGCCTTGAATCGGAACGATCGATTTGGGATGAGTTATTGAGTGTTTTTTCCCATCTACAAAAGGAAGAGCTAGAGCTTCGTGAGCTCGAAGCCAAAATGGGCGATCCCGCTATTCTCGCTGATGAGAAGCGTTACCAGCAACTGTTGGAAAATTACTCCCACCGCTCGGAGGCCTTTAAGGAAAAAGGCGGATACAGCTACGAGGGGGCGATTCGTGGGGTCTTGCACGGTCTGCGCTTTGCTGACTTCGATTACACGACGCCGATCCGCACATTGAGCGGCGGACAAAAGACTCGTCTGGCACTAGCCAAGCTGCTGCTCCAATCCCCTACCATTCTCCTGCTGGATGAGCCGACGAACTACCTGGACATCGAGACATTGACTTGGCTGGAGACGTATTTGCAAAACTACCAGGGTGCCATTCTCGTCGTTTCCCATGACCGTTACTTCCTGGACAAGCTCGTGACCGTGGTATATGAAATCGAACGGACACGCGCTACCCGCTATGTCGGTAACTACAGCCGCTTCCTCGATGAAAAGGCGGCTCGTCTCGAACAGGATTTGAAGCGATTCGAAAAGCAGCAGGAAGAGATCGCCAAGCTGGAGGATTTCATCGCGCGAAACATTGCTCGAGCTACGACGACCAAACGAGCGCAAAGCCGACGGAAGACATTGGAAAAGATAGACCGATTGGACAAGCCAATCATGAACAACAAATCCGTCCACTTCTCTTTTGATGTAGCGAAAATGAGCGGTACTATTGTGATGAAAGCAAACAACGTCGCGATTGGTTACCCGGATGCTGTCCTTTCTCAGGGTCTAACATTTGAAATCGAGCGCGAAGAGCGTGTGGCCTTGGTAGGTCCCAATGGTATCGGGAAATCGACACTGTTAAAAACGATCGTAGAACAGTTGCCTAAGCTACGCGGCGATATTCATTTCGGGAGCAATGTAACGATCGGGTACTACGACCAGGAGCATCGTAACATGAACGAACGGAATACAGTGCTCGGCGAAATTTGGGATGAATATCCGAATATGTTGGAAAAGGAAGTCCGTACCCTGCTCGGCAACTTCTTGTTTAGCGGTGATGATGTACAAAAGAAGATCAGCGACCTGTCTGGTGGAGAGCGTGCACGCGTCTCTCTGGCAAAGCTCATGCTGAAGCAAGCAAACTTCCTGATCTTCGACGAGCCGACGAACCACTTGGATATTTTCAGCAAGGAAGTGCTTGAGAATGCCCTCTACGATTATCCGGGTACGATCCTGTTCGTCTCCCATGACCGTTACTTCTTAAACAAGATTGCCACCCGCGTCCTAGAGCTGACAGGTGATGGCGTGACCAGCTATTTGGGTAACTACGATTACTTCGTGGAGAAAAAGCAGGAACTGGAAGAGCTCGCAGCCGAGCAAGCAGCGCTGCCCGCAAAAAAACAAGGCGGTACCGCAACGGCACAGCCTGAGAAATCCTCGTATGAGCTGGATAAGGAAGTAAAACGTCGCGAGCGTCAACGTCAGCGCCGCTTGGAAGAGATTGAGGTCACGATCCAAAAACGAGAGGCTGACATTGTCAAATGGGAAGAAGAGCTTTGTCTCCCGGAAATTTATAGTGATCATGTACAGGCAAAAGAACGCAACGATCAAATCCATGCTGCCAAAGAAGAATTGGAGCAGTTGTATGACGAGTGGAGCACGCTATCAGAAGAGTAGTCCCGTCTTCACGTAGAACAGCGCTCTTGTGCAGGCTCCTCCAAGGCGGCATAGAGAGCAGGAACCACCAGAAAGGTAATGCAGGTAGCTGCTGTGACGATGCCTGAGTCATTGAGAAACAGCCCAGCCAGTGCACCCACAATGACACCAGCAAAGCCTTTAACCAAGTATGGCGTGTCCTTCGCCAGATGGTGCAAGAAGCGGTCGTTTTTCAAGGTGAGAACGCCTAGAGCAATCAGGGAGACGACAAATGCTTTGCTCCAAATGGAAACGCGAATCAAGCGGAGATTCATCGCCAGCTTGCGTTCAATCATCTGCCCTACCTCGGCCCATTCCCCATGTACAATCTGCTCGGAAAGACGTCCGACATGAGTCAAGGGTTGATCTGACATGAGACTGATCGCCATCAAACCGCATACACCCATAACCAGGCCGCCTGCCAACAGCAGGAGGCCTTTTTTGCCAATTCGCCAGCCCTCAAGCCGTGACAATGCCACGGTAAATCCGATCAGCCCCGCAAGAAAACCGCCTGCGTCCGTTCCCAGGCTCGGTGCCACCATGTAATAAAGCACGACACTGTATATGGCTGCGGAGACAGCAGGCAACCATTTCTGTTCCCGACGTAGCTCCTTTTGTCCTCCGGTCATTCTCTCGTATAGCGAAGCCACAAGCATGATCGTGCTGCTGATCAGGACCCCTTCGTATTCATTTCCTAGCCCGTAAAACCTCGCTCCGATTACCGGATCATACCCGAGGTACGATTGCCGCATCAAATGAGCACCAGTCCATCCGTCCAGCAGCAGAATGGCTGTCGTCACTCCGCTAACTGTCATCACGATTCGCGGGAGAGCATGGGTTTCCTGCCAAAAAGCCGCGATCAATGCAGTCATGATGAGCCCTCCCAAGACAACCGCGCCGGTAACCTGCCAGTCGAGTAGGCTCTCCGCCAAAAGCAATGCGGGAAACCATAATAAAGCCAGCAACGCAAGTCGTATTCCTCTACGAAGCCGCAAAAGTCCTGACCCTTCCCTCTTCCGCCCAAACCACCAAAGGACAACCGCACACCCTACAATGACAATCTGTAGCATGACGTAGGTGTAGAGCACTGCTGGCCTTGTCGCATATGTATGATGAATCTTGCCTACCTGATTCTGAAGGGCAGTGAGACCATTCCCTTTTTCGATACGTATGACATGACCAGCCAACCCTTTTGGTATGGGTACGTCCAGCCAAGACAGTATAGTTGGCACCATATCGAGTCCACTGACTAATCCCGACTGCCTCGTGGTAGCGGAGGTCAAAACTCCATTCGCTTTCTCTCCCCAAATGAACACGGGAGTTAAGAGAGTCTTTTCTTTTGTCGCCACATGATTAACGGCTGGTGATGCCAATACAATGCGTTGATGTGGTTTACGTTTCTCAAGGAGTTGGTCAAGGAAAAAGGACAAGTCACGTAAAGCGCGCTGATACTGCTGGGTAAACTGGCCTTGGTCCATATCCGCACTCAACTGGTATAACCGGTTTAAATCTGAGAGCTGAGCAATAATCAAGCCCGCTTGATGTTCGCTGTGGATTTTCTCAAGCAGGTACGTGTAGTTTGTCTTGATCCCGTACGGATAACCACGAAGGTGCTCCATGCTTTTAGCCGAAATGTCCCCTGTCGGAACCCTTCCTTGCTGATCCATCGCAAACAGAACGGCATGTCTCTGTCGAATATCCTCAAAGTCACCGTTTCCGTATAAAGCGACCTGAATGTTGTTTGCAGCAAGCACGGTCCCAAGAAGCCCGATTTGCGCAGAATATGGTTTCTCCCGATTATCTGCCAAGAGCCGGAAAATACCCGGAAAAATGATCGAGGAGCGCGCCACCTCCTGCGCTTCATCACCGCCTAGCTCTTGCGCCCTTTCACCGGCTGTTTCCCTGGACGAGAGCGCCTCAAACAGATGATAGCCTGTCCCGCTCTTTTCAGAGTAAAGCGCTTGACCGCCGCTCCCCATGAGCAGGTAGCCGTTTGCGGCCGTACGCGTTCCGGGTGTTCTTATGGACAGAGCCCCAGCTCCTGCGCCATCCAACCATTTATCCACAGTAGATAACTTTTTGAGCTGCTCCAGATCATGAAACGACATCCCCTCCACAAACAGCATGATGACCTGCTGTTTTTCCTTTGCTACCAACGGTTTTCCTATATTTGTAGCTAGAAACAATATCAGGAATGACAAGCAAATCAGCGCGAGTTTCTTTCTCACGAGTCTCCCTCCTGTTGATAACTCGACTTTTTTATCCACATTTTCCACAGAACAATCCACAGAGTATATGCGGTTTTCCCGGTCATTTTCTCGTGTTATCACCAGTATTCACAGGAGTATATGTGAACAATCCAGAAAGTTATCCTATGATGTGGATAAATTGGCGGACAGTCAAATTCTTATGGGCATAGGCCGAAGCTTAGACTGGAAATGCGCTTCTTCCCCTCACCGACAGCCGCTCGTTTAAACAAACAAAAAAAGCATCTCTGATTCAACCTCAGAGATGCTTTTCATCCATTCACTCTATTGCTCTGAAAGCGACAGGCTTGGGACCCCGTTCAAATCAAGCCCCTCAAACTGTCCTTTTTCATACTTGATAAAGCCTGCTGCCGCAATCATCGCAGCGTTGTCTGTGCATAGCGAGAACGGTGGGATCACCAACGGTATTCCTTCTGCCTCGCACCTTGCCTGCAACCGCTCACGCAATCCGCGATTCGCCGCAACGCCCCCAGCCAGCAATACCTGCTTCGCTCCATGCGAACGGGCTGCCCGAATCGTCTTTTCTACGAGCACTTCTGTTACAGAGTCTTGGAAGCTCGCAGCCAGATTCGCCGGTTCGATCGTCTCTCCTCGCTGTGCTGCATTGTGTAAGGTATTGAGCACAGCTGATTTCAAGCCACTGAAGCTGAAATCGTAGGAATCTGGCGCAAGCCATGAACGAGGGAGTGGTACATTTGCCTCACCTTCATGC
Organism: Brevibacillus brevis NBRC 100599; assembly: GCF_000010165.1. Taxonomy (NCBI): domain Bacteria; kingdom Bacillati; phylum Bacillota; class Bacilli; order Caryophanales; family Paenibacillaceae; genus Brevibacillus; species Brevibacillus brevis. The sequence continues at coordinate 520,940 of NC_012491.1, read as the reverse complement.
GCGAGGCGATCAATATGAGGTCCGCCTGGATATGGCATATTCAGCGCTCGTGCTACTTTGTCGTAGGCTTCCCCTGCAGCGTCGTCGCGCGTTTCCCCCAAAATCTCGAACTGACCATGCTCCTTCATCCAGACAAGCTCCGTATGCCCGCCCGATACGACGAGTGCGATCAGCGGAAACTCCATTTCTTGCACCAGACGATTCGCGTAAATATGACCCGCGATATGATGGACTCCAATTAACGGGATGCCTCTGGCCATGGAAATGGCTTTTGCTGCTGCCACGCCAACTAACAGGGCTCCGACAAGCCCGGGCCCGTACGTCACCGCAATGGCCTGGATGTCATCCAACGTTTTCCCAGCTTCGGTCAGAGCCTCTTCGATGGTAAGCGTAATATTCTCTACATGTCTGCGAGAAGCCACCTCGGGCACGACTCCGCCAAACCTTTTATGGATATCGGCTTGGGAAGCGATGACGTTCGACAGAACCTCTCGGCCATCACGGATGACAGAAGCCGATGTTTCGTCGCAGCTTGTTTCAATTCCTAAAATATAAGTAGGAGCACCTGATTCCTTGTGTGCTTCGTATTTTTGCTGTATGCGCTTCTCGTAGCGCGACGTATACGTCTTGTTCATTACAATGTCACCCACATAATGATTGCGTCCTCATTGTTATCCGAATAATATCTCTTGCGTCGCCCATGCTCTTTAAAGCCGAGCTTGATATACATGTTCCGCGCGACTGTGTTCGAAGGTCGAACTTCCAGCGTCATGCTATGGGCACCCTGCAGCTTGGCAACACCCATCATTTTGATCATCAGCGCCAATCCAACCTTTTTTCCACGATAGAGTGGATGGACAGCGATATTTGTAATATGTGCCTCATCGATCACGATCCACATGCCGCAGTAAGCAATAATTCTATTTTGGTGAGCGACGACTACATAGCGTGCATTTGGATTTCTCGTCAGCTCGTTGACAAATGCATCATGCGGCCATGGAGTTGTAAAAGCCAAGCGCTCCAGCTCTGCCACAGCCCCAACGTCCTGCATCGTCATATAACGATATTCCAAATCGATTGGTTGACTCATGCTTTTACTCCTTTACGGCCCCCGCCTGCTTTTGGGCAAGCCACTTCGCTTCTGCTTCTGCCAGTTGCAAATACTCTGGAACTAGTTCATGCGCATTTCCGCCTTCTTGAAGCTTGCGTAGTGCCACATAGCCGATATGGGCAGCACGCGGGTGATTGAACGCTGGAGAAGCAAATTGCGCCTGATCCCCGAGCTCTTGCACAATCGTCTCCCGATGTAGCCTGACATCTTCACCCAAGAACAAGATCGGCTCTCCTTGCGCCAGGTCTCGCAACAGTGGCAGCCATTCTCGCAGCAGGATGATTTGTTCTGTGGACTGCGCTCGTACCGCCTCCATGCCTTCGGAACAATAACAGCCGGTATACACTTGACCTCTGCGCGCATCGAACAGCGGGACAATCAATCCAGAGAAGCCTGTGGCATTCATGGCGATTACCTCCAGACTGGATACACCGATAACCGGCACATTCAGTGACCAAGCCATGCTTTTCGCAGAAGCTACGCCGATTCTCACGCCCGTGTAGGAGCCCGGTCCGTTTGCCACCCCGAAGCCGCTGAGTTCCTCTGGCGCTGTTCCTGTTGCATCGAGCAGTTCACTGACGCAGTCCATCAGACGCACGGAATGGTTTTTTTGCTGGTTCGTCGTCATTTCAGCCAAGACTCGCTCTTCCTCTACCACAGCTACACTTAGCACCAGATTCGATGTATCAATCGCCAGTACGCGCATCAAAATCAAACTCCTTACACAATTTCACATAACGATTCCCTTGAGGAACCAGCTCAATCATACGCTGTTCCTCCCCTTCTCTACGCAGGAAGACGGTCATCCGATCTGTCGGCAGGACATCCTCGATCAAAGAGGCCCACTCTACGACACAGACACCTTCGCCAAAAAAGTAATCGTCCAGACCAAGAGAGTCTGGATCATCGCCTACCCGGTAGACATCCATATGATAAAGCGGCAAGCGCCCCTGATATTCTTTTATGATAGTAAAGGTCGGACTGTTCACTACTTGTCGGACTCCTAGTCCTTTGGCCAACCCCTGGGTAAAAGTCGTCTTGCCCGCTCCCAGATCTCCCTCCATCGCGAGGAAGTCACCTGGTTCAAGCAGACTTGCCAGTTGCTCGGCAAAGCGCTGCGTCTCCTGCGCTCCCGTGAGCCTCCATGTATAGCTCATCTCTTTCATCCACTCCTAAAATGGTTGAATCCCGCTTTGGGCAACGGGAGCTGTTGATCATCGCGCTGAAGCATCAATTCTGGATCATGCCTTTTTTCTACCACCTCACCGATGACAGTAAACCGTACACCACTAACGGCAAATTGCTTGCTTACGGCTTCGTAGTGACTTTTCGCAAGCGTTCCGACCAATTGATAATCTTCACCGCCATAAAAAGCCCATTCCAGCGGATCTTTCTCTACGTGCCGTGCATACTCCCGAACTTCGTCATGGATCGGTACCGTTGCAGCATCGACCAAAATCGATACGCCACTGGCTTCAGCAATCTCCCACAGCTCTGAGGCAAGTCCATCACTTACATCATTCAGCGCACTGCATGCCCCTGATTCCAGCAGCAGTCTGCCCGCCTTTATTTGGGCAACGGGACGCTGATGGGCATCCATCAATGTCTCCCAAGATGCAGAGACGCCTCTTTCAGCAGTCTCGCCTTGCAGGAGAAGATGTAGTCCTGCTGCGGAAGTTCCGACATGCCCTGTAACAAAAACAAGCTGTCCAGGCTTTGCTTGTGAGCGGCGAATGGCGCGCCCTTTTTCTACCTCACCCAGTACGGTAACACTCAGGTGTAGGGCATCAGGCGCAGAAACGGTATCGCCACCAATGACACGAACTCCATATGCCTGACAAGCCTCGTAAATACCTTCATAGATTTGCTGGCATTCGTCAGGCGTCCATTGCGGACTTACCGCGATACTGACAAGCGCATACCGGGCAACCCCGCCCATCGCTGCTACATCGCTCACATTGCTGATAACAGCCTTATATCCGATATCACTAGGATTCATCGTTTTCTTCAAAAAATGAACCGTCTCCACCATCGCATCGCAGCAGGCCACGACTTCCATTTCTGGCGCTGGGGAGAAGACAGCGGCATCATCCCCTATCCCGACGGTCAAACCGTTCCCTTCCTGCCCCGCAGAACGACTCGTCCATTGCCGGATCAGGGAAAATTCGTCGTGTGCCACTTCAAACGCTCCTTTTCTTAGCGGAAAACATTTTTCGTCTGTTCATTATACCCCTGCTGTCAAAAGACGCGCAAGAAAGCCAACGCCTCTGGCTATTCACATCGTTAGCTCACGCAACAGCAGCTTTCCTTTGCAACGCCCGCAACGATAGCGGCTCGGATTCATCTTTCGTTTGCGTTTGTAGCTCATACCACATTCCTTGCAAACCAACTCGTAACGATAAGGCAGGGTCGTCCGGCCGCTTCCTACCTGTTGACAGTATCGGCTTCCCCCCACGTGACGCAGAAGCAGTTGAAAATCCCGATCAGCGTGACGATACCCTCTCTTTTCTATGTGCAAATGATAATGGCAAAGCTCATGCTTAATGATCGCAATCAATTCCTCTACCCCATGCTCCTGCAAATGCTTTGGGTTCAATTCAATGTCATGCGAGCGTAGCAAGTACCTTCCGCCAGTCGTCCGCAATCTGCTGTTAAAGCGGGCCTGATGGCGAAAGGGCTTGGCAAAAAATTCGCTGGATATTTGCTCTACCAGCATTTGCAGTTCCGTATCGGTCATCTCATCTCCTCCGCTTCCTTCTTTTCACCATAGCAGTTCCAGTTGAAAAGTTCCAGACAGATAGGCTACACTGAGTGCAAATAAACGGTTGTGACCGTTTATTTGCTGACCGCATGCGGTCATATCTAAACGGTAGACAGAATGGTGGAGGAGCTTATGCGCTATTTGTTGTTGCAGTCCAGTGACGGACTACAGTTTGTCTCGTTGCCCGAAACGCATATGTACCAATTAATCGCTCTATTGAAACGACTTTACAAGGAAATTGACAAATTGACGATCACAGAGCGTCCAGAATTACCTACGGTTCTGGCAGACTGTGCAGATGTGGAACGGTTAGGAAACGAGCTTTCAATCGTGGATGGTTTGGAGTACGTCAGTGGTCTGGAGCGCCGTTTCGCTGCCTTACAAGAAACCGAGTATCCGCTCATCTCTTTATTAACAGAGATTCGTGCCTTGCAAGCCCAATTGGAGTATTTACACGAAGAAGAAGAGTAAATGAAAATTCTAGGCACCTCCTGCTCGTCTTGGCGCATACATTGCCTATAGACGAATCTCTCCAGGAGGTACTTTCATGCCACAATGGATGCGCAGGCAGTTGCAACGTGCCTTTAATGGGAAGGACGTTCGCCAAATCCGTGTGCTCAACAGTTGCTGGTTTTTATATTTAGAAAAAAATGGCGGCCGCCCTGACTGACAGGAGGCCGCCTTTTAGTTCTTTCTTATCCTTCTGTTGGAGCGATCATGGTCATCCCTACACGCTGACGTTTTTCGTCAATTTCTACTACCCATACATCTACGATATCGCCAACAGTCACCACTTCAAGCGGATGCTTCACAAAGCCCTTCTTCAAACGGGAAATGTGAACGAGTCCGTCGTTTTTTAGACCGATATCCACAAACGCTCCGAAGTCGACCACGTTGCGCACGGTACCTTGCAGCTTCATGCCCACACTCAGATCAGAGAGCTGGAGGACATCACTTCGCAAGAGTGGTTTTGGCAGCTCGTCTCGCGGATCGCGACCAGGACGCAAGAGACTGTCTACAATGTCTTGCAGCGTAGGTTCGCCAATCCCGAGCTTCGCAGCAGTCTCTTTTACATCTAAAGACTGCACGCGTTCCTTGCAGTTCTCACTGCCGATCTCCTGAGCGCTAATGCCCAACATCGACAGTAGCTGGTGAGTCGCCTCGTACGATTCCGGATGAATCGGTGTTTTATCCAGTGGATTCGCTCCATCCATCACGCGCAGAAATCCGATACACTGCTCGTACGTTTTGGCGCCCAAGCGAGGAACCGCCTTAAGCTGAGAGCGCTCCGTGAACATCCCGATCTCTTCCCGTTTTTTCACGATATTCCCCGCCACTTGACGGCTGATTCCTGATACATACTGCAAGAGAGAAGGAGAAGCCGTATTCACATCTACCCCGACATGGTTTACGGCAGACTCAACCACAAACTGTAGACTGTCTGCCAGTCTCGATTGGGAAACATCGTGCTGGTACTGACCAACTCCGACGGACTTTGGATCGATTTTGACCAACTCAGCGAGCGGGTCTTGCAAACGTCGTGCGATCGATGCCGCACTTCGCTCTGCTACATCCAGGTCCGGGAATTCCTCCTTGGCCAAGGCCGATGCAGAATACACGGATGCTCCTGCCTCGTTCACGATGATGTACATTACCTCTCGCTTCAGCTCTTTCAGTAGCGTGGCAATGAACTGTTCTGTCTCGCGCGAAGCAGTACCGTTCCCAATCGCGACAACCGTAACCCCATAGGTTTCGATCATCTGCTTCACTTTCACTGTAGCTTCTGCCACTTTATTGGCCGGAGGGGTCGGATAAACGACGGCAACCTCGAGCAGTTTCCCGGTTTCGTCTACAACAGCGAGCTTACAGCCTGTCCGAAACGCCGGATCTACCCCAAGGACGACTTTGCCTTTTACAGGCGGTTGGAGCAGTAAATTGCGCAGGTTTTCTGCAAAGATGTGAATAGCACGTTCCTCGGCTGCCTCTGTCAGCTCGGCGCGCACCTCTCGTTCAATAGAAGGGGCGATCAGACGCTTATACGCGTCCTCGACTGTCACTGTCAGCAAATCGCGGGCAACTGTATCACGCGGAATGGTGCGTTTTTGCATCCAAGCCAAAATCTCTGCGACAGGCGCTTCAATGGAAACCTTCAAAATGCCTTCGTTTTCTCCCCGATTAATAGCCAGTACCCGATGGGGAACGACCTTTTTCAGAGGCTCACTATATGCGTAATACATTTGGTATACATTTTTCTCGTCTGCTTCTTCGGCTTTTTGCTCCGTCAGAAGCAATCCTTTTTGCACGGAGCGTTGACGAACCCACTGGCGAATTTCCGGGTCATCAGACAGAAGTTCCGCCACGATGTCCATTGCTCCTTGCAGAGCTTGCTCAGTTGTCTCGACGCCTTTTTCCGGGTTGATATATGGTTTTGCTTCTTCTTCCGGATTCCCGGCTTTCGGTAAGCTCATGAGGTAGTTGGCAAGTGGCTCTAGTCCCTTCTCCTTAGCCATGGTTGCACGCGTGCGGCGTTTTTGGCGGTAAGGGCGGTACAGGTCCTCTACCTCTTGCAGCTTTGTCGCACGCTCAATAGCTGCGCGTAGCTCGTCCGTCAGCTTGCCTTGCTCATCGATGAGCCGAACGACTTCTTCCTTCCGCACTGACAGGTTGCGTAAATAGCGAACGCGTTCCTCAATCGCTCGAATTTGTGTTTCATCTAGCTGCCCCGTCATTTCTTTGCGGTAGCGGGCAATAAAAGGAACCGTGTTTCCTTCATCCAGGAGGGCAACCGTGCGCTCCACCTGGTGAGGTTTGACACCCGTATCTTGGGCGATTGTCTGGATCATCAACGTAAGCTCCATACCTGTCCTCCTGCGCTCATTCTTCGTCGTTTATTGTACCACATTTGCTAACAAGGACTGGAAAAAGGAAAGAAAAAAGAGGAGCCACTTGGCCCCTCTACGTCGCGGTTTCCAGCTGTTCCACTCTCAATGCTTCTCTCAGCTTGCCCAACGCCCTGCGCTGAAGGCGGGATATATGCATCTGCGACATCCCCATGATGTCCCCCGCTTGCTTCTGACTCAAATTTTGATAAAAAGTTAATTGAATGATTTCTTTTTCACGGTGATCCAAAATTTGCAGGGCCCGCTCCAGCATCAGATTTTGCTCGACTGCTCCGTACCCTTCTTCCATCGTCCCTACTAGGTCGAGTAAAGAAATGGTGTTGCCGTCCAGATCCGCTTCCAGCTCACTGTCCATAGAGAGAGAATGATAGCTGCGCCCCATCTCCAACGTCTCTAGAATCGCTTCCTCTGAAACGCCGAGGCTGTTGGCAATGTCCGCAATTTGGGGAGAACGCTGTAGCTTGATCGTGAGCTCGTCGACCACTCGTTTGATCTTGGGACTCAGTTCCTTTACCCTGCGCGGAACATAGACACTCCATGTCTTGTCCCGAATATAGCGCTTAATCTCCCCCACGATAGTCGGTATCGCAAAGCTCTCAAATGTCCGTTCAAAGCTAGGGTCGAACCGACGAAAGGAAGCAAGCAGGCCGATTAATCCGACTTGCACGAGGTCTTCATACATGACTTGTCCGCGAACAAACTTCTTCGCTAACGATTCCACAAGAGGAGTATAGGCCCTCACCAGTTGTTCCTGTATCGTAGGATCTTTTGTTTCACCATACAGGTGGATGAGCTCCTTCAACTCCTCTGGACTATATTTCTGCTTCCGAGATTGTCCAGTCATTGCCAGCCACCCCATCCTGCCGAACATACTTGGTCATGGAGACTACTACTCCTGATTCAGAGCGAGTCTCCACCTCATCCATAAGCGTGTGAATGAGATAGAGCCCAAGCCCGCCCTCATCCAAATCCTCAAGGCTTTTCCCTGCATAAATCGGCGTCAGTTGCTCAGCAATGAGCTCATTCGAAAATCCAACGCCCTGATCGCTTACCTCGATCATCAACCGATCCTCATAAACGTGGCATTGGATATGAATGGAGCCAGGATTCTCTGTTTCCTTGTATGCATGTCTTACTACATTCGTGCATGCTTCTCCGACGGCAAGCTTGATATCCTCAATCTCTTCATAAGAAAAGCCCATACGGTTGGCTATACCGGATACAGTCAGACGTGCAACTCCCAAATACTCCGCCTTACTTGGCAGAGTCAATTGAATCACGTCTGCCTGAGGTCGATTTGGACCCATTACTCGCTCTCTCCTTTGCGGATGGCAATATGATCGTATAAGCCAGTGATGCGAAATAGCCTTTCCACACGCGGAGACATTTTGTGCACCTCAAATGTTCTATTTCTTTGGAAGCACTCTTTCATAATCCCGATGAAAATTCCGATTCCGGTACTGTCCATGTATTCTACTGCTTCCAAATCAACCGTAATGTGATTGATGTCCGGCTTGGTGACGAGTGACATGAGTGTTTCCTTTACTTTCGGTGCTGTAAAAGCATCAATATCTCCACCAAGGACCACTCGGTGCTCAGTTTCAAGGCTCGTTGTCTGAATTAGCAGGTCCATCTGCGTCTCCCCCCCCGTACGTTGCTTAAGTTCTTCGAAGCACAATCATGGTGTAATCATCCAGCAGGTTAAACTGGGAGAGCAGAAGCAGTCTATTGTACAGGCCGTTTGCCATCTTTTGGGCAGATTCGCCAACCTCTTTTTGCAAATGGTGTACAAGCTCTTCCCTTTGCAAATAATATCGGTTATTTTTGCATTCTGTTACACCATCCGTCAGAAGAATCAGAACATCATTTATTTCTAAACAAATCTCCTGAACCTCGTATTCACTGTTTGGGCATAAACCGAGTGCGTTCCCTCGTCCTTCAAGATCGTAAAACTTTCCTTCGGCCGACCGATACAAAAATCCTGGCTCATGTCCTGCCATGGCATAACGGAAACAGTGCTTCTTCGAGTCGTAACTGCCAAACATCATCGTCACAAACATGCTCGGATCAATGTTTCTTCCCACGATCCTGTTTAAATGGTGCAGCATTTCATCGGGACCCAGCTCCATTTGTCCAAGGCTGTCTAGCCCATATTTCACCATCGACATACACATCGCAGCAGGCATTCCTTTTCCGGTAATGTCTGCTATGGCGACACCAAAACGCCCTTCACTTTGCTCAATGAAGTCGTAATAGTCGCCCGAGATTTGTTTCGCAGCAATACTCACTACGCCAATCTCCAGTTCTGAATAGACTGGAACCTCACTTGGCAAAAGTGATTGCTGCATCGCTTTCGCCACGGCTATTTCTGATTCCATTTGCTGATGGCGATTGCGCCAGCTATTTACGGATCGGTGCTCGTTCCCATATTCAATCATGACCTCTGTCAAAATGGAGAAGGAGGAACGCACAAACTCTGGCACTTCCCCGAGCTGCTCAAGCGCTTGCGCGTGCAAATCAGTTATTTCTTCTGGTGAAATATCTTGAGAAAGCATCCATTTGCCCAACTGCTGGGCTCCATAAAGCTGGTCCTCCCCTTGAGCACTCAGGTAATCCCGAAGAATTTTTACATACTCTTCTTGGAAGCTCCGGGTTACCATCTATCTCATTCCTCCTTTGCTTGATCGCTCCACTTCACAACAACAACACGCGTTCCTTCACCCAGGGTACTGTGGATCTCAAATTCATCCATCATGCGCCTGACACCCGGCAATCCGGCTCCGAGGGCACCCGAAGTCGAATAGCCATCATCTAATGCCTGGCGAATATCAGGAATCCCTGGACCGTTGTCATTTGCTGTTATTTGCAAGCCGATCATTCCTTCGCGCTCAATCGGCGAAATGATGATCGCCCCCGCGCCCGCATACAAATAAATGTTGCGAGCTAATTCAGAGATTGACGTGGCGATGCGGGACTGCGTGATCGTGCCAAAGCCAAACAGCTTCGACATATTTCGCCCCACTTGCCGCGCCGTCACGATGTCTGATTCTTGTTCTATATTGATTGTCTCAGGAGAATAGTCTGCCACAACCAAAAAAACCCCTTCCGCCTCGCTTGGTAGGTAGAAATGAGTTTTTTCTCTACCTCGAAAAATAAATCATATTGTGTCACATTTTGTCTTAAATTCTCTTTTCGAACAGTTCGATGTACACCCACGAAATCCCTGCAAATTTGACAGCAAAAAACCACTTGCTTCACTCAAGTGGCTTTTCCTATCAAATAATCTGATCTTTTTTCACACGTTAAAAATCAATGAGTCCTAAACTGATTTGTAAGGATTCATTAACCCGATCCATCATCTCGTCATCGAGATGCGTAATTTTATCAGTTAGACGTTGTTTGTCAATGGTTCGTATTTGTTCCAACAGAATAACGGAGTCACGATCAAATCCATAAGTTTTTGCGTCAATTTCCACATGCGTAGGCAGCTTCGCCTTTTGAATCTGCGCCGTAATGGCTGCGACGATGACCGTCGGACTAAATCGATTTCCAATGTCGTTTTGAATGACTAAAACAGGCCGTACGCCTCCTTGCTCAGAGCCAACGACCGGGGACAGGTCCGCGAAAAACACATCGCCACGTTTGACAATCACCAGTCACACCCCGCTAACTAAGCGGACAAGAGTATGGTCAGCCTCTTCTTCAGCGCCAAAAGCCTCCGATGCCATATTCAGATTGATCTTCGCCATCTCCATGTACCCTTTTTGCATGGTCTCACGGATTGTACGTTTTTTTCGCTCTTTCAAATACAAATGCATCGCTTGACGAATAAACTCGCTGCGATTGGATTTTTCCTTTTGAATAACGCCATCCACTTCCTGAAGCAAGTGTTGTGGCAAGCTGATCATGATGCGTTTCGTGTTTGACTTCGACAAGACAAATCCACCTCCAACCATGACCGTAACTTCCATCCGCTTTGCTGGTTCTAGAAAGAACAGCCAATATGAACAATACCATTATGTCGAATCCATTGCAAAAATATACCTACTGTGCGCTTTTTCGGTGAGAAAACGTGAGTGTAAACAATCCAAAGGTGCAGGTGAAGACTTCGTTTACCCAAAAAAGCCAGCTTTTTCGCTTAACTAGTATTCGTGTTCCACGGGGAAATTCCTGCTGATTTTCCCTGCTAGATATTTACATTTTCATGGGACGAGTGCTTCATCGTCAATGGGTGAAATACGTCCGTTACCTTCTGGTCGCGCAAATAAAGGCGCGGAATTCGGTAATTCAGCATACAAGGAACCTCGTAATTGATTGTTCCCAGCAAATCGGCAATTTCATCCAAGGAGATTTCCTCATCACCCTGCTTACCATACAAGACGACCTCATCATTGACCGCTGCTTCTGTCGAATTCAGGCTGACCATGATTTGGTCCATGCAAACTCTGCCTGCAATCGGGTAGCGCGTGCCATTGTACAACACCTCACCGCGGTTGGACAAAAGGCGAGAATAGCCATCTGCGTATCCAATCGGCAGCGTTGCAATCCACTCATCCGGCTGTGCTGTATGCGTAGCACCATAGCTGACGGTAAATGGCTCATCTGCCTTCTTCACGTGGGCAATTCTGGTCTTGAGCGCCAGCGCGGGGGTAAGAATAACATCCGCACGTTCTTTCATGTACAAAGAAGGATACAATCCGTATAAACCTATGCCTAAACGAATCGTATCATACCCCCAATCGGGAAATGCGATAGCCGCAGCCGTATTGCAGCAATGAACGGTCGGCAATTTTTTATTTGCTTCACGCAGTGCTTGCAAAAAGGATTGAAACAAGTCGTGTTGTCGTCGCACATGGGTTGTATCTGGTTCATCCGCGCAGGCAAAATGCGTAAAAATGCCTGTCCACTTAAGCTTCGAGCATTCTTCAAGGGCACCTACAACCGCAAGCAAATCTTCCTTTGTCCGAACGCCCAAACGTCCCATCCCCGTATCGGTCTTCACATGAATTCCGACAGGCTTGTGATCGTTTTTCTGAAGAATGTCGTTCGCTTCCGTGATCCATTCGACGCTGTAAGCAGTTAACTCCACTTCCAGCTCGCTTGCAGTGACAATGGACTCGACAGGTGTGTATCCCAACACTAAAATCGGTGCTGTGATCCCTGCCCTCCGCAAAATAAGCGCTTCATCGAGCAATGCGACTGCAAGTGAATCTGCACCGCTCGCCAACGCTTCTTTTCCAACATGGACAGCACCATGACCATACCCGTCTGCTTTCACAACAGCCATAATATCCGTTTTTTCTGGCAAATGGCGTTTGAATGTCTCGAGGTTCGCCCGGATGGCATCCAAATCAACCTCTACCCAAGTGTCACGACAAAACGATTTCATTCCTATCTCCTCTTGTTCCCTTTTTTATAGTAAAACAAGCGTTCATTCAAATGACTGAGAAATTGCCTAGAAACCATCAGGGATTCCTTTTTGCCGCCAACGAGATAAAAATGACGGCCTTCATAAATTTGCTCGACTTCAGATAGCGGGTAGCTCTTTTCCTGTCCTGACAAGGAGATAATCAGGTGGGTCTTGGTCAGCTTGTACACCGGACGTAATACCGATTTGTACATAAACGGAGACAATCCAACAACAGCAATGGCAATGGCGAAAACAAGGACCTTGAATCTCGTGTCATTGGTCGGGAAAAATTGAGCGAGAATCATCATCCCCAGCACAAACATGACAGTCTCGTTAATGCGCATTTTCCAGCTTTTTCGCAGGAGCATGTCTTTGTAGGTCGATGCTTCCTGGTACAAAACTTCGTTAGACGGTTTCTTCATGTAAAGCATGCCACCTCATTCAATAAGTTACTCTGAATGTATCGTGTTTTCCCGCTGTGTGTCAATTCGCGGATTGTCCTTTCACCTCATTCGCACGTTGGTTTTTATGTACAAATCGACGCACATCGACCAATCCCGAGAAAATAGAAAAGCAGATGGGAGTAACTCCCACCTGCCTGACTTTTCTACATGGTTTCCTTCTGGTCTTTTTTCTCTTTTTCATGTTTTGGGAAAACGACTTTTTCAAAGCTGCCATCCACCATCTTTTGCACCATCGCAGTCAATTCCTCGCTGCGCTTGTCAGCTTGCTCCTGTGTGAGCTTGCCTGCCTTAACTGCTTCTTTTAGCTTGGTTTCGTGTTGACCTACCAAGAGCTTGATAACATCATCCACTTCTACACCTTGCTCCTTGGCGATAGTCGCCAACGATTTTCCTGCTTTTTGCTCTTCCTTCAGCTTGTCTGCATCCAGCTTGAGGAGGGACAGCAGTTCTTCATTTTTCTCGATACCCATTCCTTTACCTGGTCCACGTCCATGATGCGTATTTTGCACCATTTCTTTTACTCGTTCGCTCGCTTTTTCATTCATCTTGTCGGCTTGCTCCTGAGTGAGCTTGCCTGCCGCTACTGCCTCTTTCAGCTTGGTTTCCTGTTGTTTTACCAACAAAGCCACCAGATCATCCACAGATACGCCTTGGGTCTCTGCGATTGTAGCCAGCGATTTCTCCGCTTTCAGCTCTTCTTGGAGCTTATCGGCGTCCAGCTTCAAGAGAGACAACAGTTCTTGGTTTTTCTCGAAGCCCATTTCTCTACCCGGTCCACGTCCGTGATGCGTATTTTGCACCATTTCTTTTACTCGTTCGTTCGCTTTTTCATTCATCTTGTCGGCTTGCTCCTGAGTGAGCTTGCCTGCCGCTACTGCCTCTTTCAGCTTGGTTTCTTGTTGTTTTACCAACAGAGCCACCAGATCATCCACAGATACGCCTTGAGCCTCTGCGATTGTAGCCAGCGATTTGTCGGCTTTCAGTTCTTCTTGGAGTTTATCGGCATCCAGCTTCAAGAGAGACAGCAGTTCTTCGTTTTTCTCGAAGCCACCGATGAAGCCTCCTCTGCCGAAGCCTTTATCCGGTTTCGAGTTTTCTACCTGTTCTTTTACGCGGTCGCTCAGATTTTCAGACAGCTTATCTGCCTGCTCCTGCGTCAGCTTGCCTGCTGTTACTGCTCCTTTCAGTTTGGCCTCTTGCTGGTCAACCAGAAGTGCCACGACATCTGCAGTGTCAACTCCTTGGGCTTGTGCAATCGCTGCGAGTGTTTTCCCTGCCGCAAGCTCTTCTTTCAGCTTGTCAGCATCCAGCTTTAACAGCGAGAGCAGCTCTTTATTTTCTTTGAAGCCCACCCCACCGTGGTGGCCCATCTTGCCGGTTTTGAATTTTACTTCTACGGGTTTATTCAATGAAGTTGGTTTTGCTGAATCGGCTGCCATTGCTCCGCCTATGCTACCCAGACTCAAAACTACTGCCATCGTTCCCATCAGCATTCCCATTTTTGTTTTGCTAAACATATACACTCAACCCTTTCGTCTATGCTCGTGTAGTGTGCTTGTTCTTTGTTACAAGACCAAGTGTACATGGGTATTTTTAGATTCCCGTTTGAGAAAAAAGGAAAACTTGAGGGAAAATCGTAGAAAACTATGTCAACATAGTGGAGGAAAAGAAAAAGCACAGTTCTCTTCGACTCTGACACGCTCTGGGGGATTGACTGGCCGTCTCCACTCCAAAAAGGGGACCGTCGATCCAAAGCCACCCTACGGGCGGAAGTTTCTCAGGGAAGAAGTGTTCGACAAGCGTGGTCCCCTTTTTGGAGTTCCGACTGGGTAGGCGATGTCAAGGTGAACTACTCCCCTAGTAATAGACAGTATTTAAAAAGAGCCTGTTGCAAATTAAGCAGCAATGAGATGATTCCTGGTTTCATCAGGAGTCATCTTTTTTAATGTCCACTGATAACGCTCTGAATTGTAATAGGTTACATATTCGTTGACGCGTTGACGCAACTCTTGAAGTGAAACACAGTCCTTATATTCGAGTTCGTCTTTCATATGACCGAAGAACGATTCCATTGAAGCATTGTCCCAGCAGTTACCTTTGCGAGACATCGACTGCTTAAAACCAGCCTCAGCAATAAGGCGCCTCGTTGTAAGATGAGTGTAGTGCATTCCTTGATCCGAATGAAAAATAGCATCCGGATGGACGTTACCGTCCAATCGTTTGATTAATAAGTCTAGTGTCCGTTTCACTAGTGATAACTCCAATGTCGAAGACAGATAGTGTGCCAAAATCTGTTTGGTCGCCCCATCTTTTACGCAAGACAAATATGCCCATTGACCAGTACCATAGCGCAAATAAGTAATGTCAGTAAGTAGAACCTTCTCGGGTATACCTTGATCAAACTGACGTTTAAGTAGGTTTGGGCATGTGCGGTGTTCCTGAGTAGCCTTGGCCATTTTTCGATACGGATTCGCTTTCCGAATAAGAGTGACTAACTTAAACTTTTGCATAAGACGACGAATCTTTTTATGATTCATCACGGCACCGTTCATCCGCTCCAATCTCATTTTAATGACCAGCACTCCTGCTCTCCCTTTTCGAGTTTCGAAATGCTCCTTGATGAGCAGGAAGTCTCGTTCGTCGGCTTCTTCTCGAATTTGTCGCTGTTCCTCAGCACTACACCAGCGATAATAGCCACTTGAGCTCACTTCAGCAATCTGGCATAGATAACGGGTTACACGCTTCAAGCCATGTTTACGAAGAACTAGGCTAATAAGCTGAAAGCGCTCGGGAGACGATAACGTCTTATTGGTTTGTCTTTCGAGCGCTTCTAGCTTTTTTAAAAGTTCGTTCTCTGCCTCCAGAAGCCTAATTCGTGCTTCAGCACGTCTCAGTTTTTCTTCTGCTGATAATTCTCCCTCTGACTTTCTACCGGTGCTCCCCTTGCCTCTGCGCTCCTCAATTAATCCAGCTTCCCCAAAAGTCGTATATACTTTTCTCCATCGATGTAAGCATTTTTTTGGTGTATGACGACCAATTATTTCTAAGGGGAAACCTGCCTGAAGAAATATCTCAATCGGCGTTTGTCCCTCTCGATATGCCTGTACAGCGGTAAATTTGAACATAGAAGAATACGTGATGTTTTTCCCTGTTACTCGAAGTACATTTTGATTTTTTTCTAACATATGTATCTCATGTTCCGTAAAACTTATTCTATTTTTACTCATCTAACATATCCCCACTCATTTCTCGTTAATGATGATTAAAACATAAAAACCCGTTAGACGGTCACTTTTTTCAAAGTGTCCATCTAATGGGTAGTAGTTCAAGGTCTGCGAGCCCTGTGCTTTTTCTTTTCGCCAGCTTTTTTGGTTCATCGCTTCTTTAAAACTTAGGAAGATTCTCCTTTATGTATCAACAGGGGGGAGTTTCTAAAATAGTAGAACAAAGTTGCTTGGGAAGAAGTGCATTTCCAGTCCAAGCGCCTCTGGAGCGGACAGTCTAACCCCTTGCGGGGCGTAGGCCGAAGCGTAGACTGGAAATGCGCTTCTTCCCCTCCGCTACAGCCACTTTCTAATGCGAAAACAAAAGAGGACGGCATTCACCGTCCCCTCTCCCACGCTTTTATTTCGCGCTGAGGCCATATGTCGACTGTGCGACATTCACCATTTCTTCCTCAGGAAGATCCCCCGCGATTGTATATTCGATGCCGTCGAGCTCCCACGTCAGAAGTCGCTGATTTTCACCTGTCTGCGCAAGCACACCAACCGTAAAGCCGAGGTTCACAGGCATACCTTGCTCATACGATACAGATGCTGCTGTCGGGCGACCTTCGATTACCTTGTAGTTGTAAGTCCCTTTGTAGGTTAAGATAACCTTTCTCTCTCCATCACGGGTGACTGGCTCGATATCTCCTTGCTTAACCCCTTCTGGCATATACGTAGGGACGATAACACCGAATTGGCTGTTCGGTTGTTTTACGACCTGTCCATTTGTTTGCGCCATTGTTGGGATCGTTGTCAACGAGCTTGTTGTCATATTGCGCTCTTTGTCAAAGGCGTCTTTGTCAAACATAGGGTTGAACGAAAAATCAGTGAAATCAATACGTACGAGCGGATTCATGCTAGCATCCATAATTTCGGCGTGCGTTGGTTTGAAATCTTCTGTCAGCCAAATTTTTTGCTTGGTCAAAGAACGATTGCCGCTGTAGTTCGCTTTCACTTCGAATACATACTGTTTTTCTTCCATCTTCATTTGGCGCTCAGTGTCATCGATAATGCTCTTGGCCAGCGTTTCGTATAGATATAACGGTCCGTTGTTCTCAGGCCAGCCACTTTGGAAGCGGAAGCTCTTGTTCAGATGCGGGGTCAGTACAAAGACTCCTTCATTGTTTCGCAAGATGATTTGTGTAATGCCACGCTGCTTCGAGGTGAGAGCTACCCGATAGTTGGTTGGCTTTTCATACCAGACCTGAACATCGTACTCCATGGGGGTAGAGCCTGTCTGCATGGTCAAAACTGCCTGAGACTTGTACCCAGTCATTTTTCCCAACGCACCGTTCAGGTCGCTCACCACATCTTCTGGTGTTTTCTGACCGAAACAACCGCCGAGGAACAGGGTGAAAACCAACAATAACACCAGTGGTAAAGCTACCCGTTTCATTCAATGAACTCCTCCTTGTCAATATTTTCGACAAAGAAGGGCATCCCTGTCTATTTCCTGGGAAATCTGTCAGTCTCTCGCCCATGCAGCGCACATCGTGTCAATGGTTGCAAATGGTTACGAAGTTGGCGACATATCGCTTGGATCGGCTACAGACTTAGCCTTCCTGTGTAAGAGCAGGTAGTCCCTCCTGATCTACGCGATATAAATGTATGTCCATCCTCGTCCCAATATGCAGACAAGTTTATCGGTTTTTTCAAACATCTATCGTTCTTCTACAATGACTTGCGCAATCGCATGCGACTGGCTATGCGAAATGCTCACATGAATATGAACGCGAGTGGGGTCGAGATCAAGTTTGCTGTACACCTCGTTCTTTATGGTCATGACCGGCTTGCCCAAATGATTCGGTAGGATTTCCATATCTAAAAAGCTGAGTACAGCACCAATGCCTGTGCCAAGTGCCTTTGCTCCCGCTTCCTTGGCAGCAAATCTGCCTGCAACCATTTCCGCCTGTCTCGTCTCTGATTTTCCATGCAGGAGCTGTTGTTCATCTGTGGTCAAAAAGTGTTTGATTGCACGCTCTTGTCTTTTTATCAAAGTAGCGATGCGCTCTATTTCCACAATGTCTACGCCTGTTCCAATGATCATGAGCACTTGCCTCCTAGTGGGCTGATTACGAATCACAGTATCATCCACTTCTACGCTTTTGCAAGTGCGAGGATAACGACCACATTCCATGCATAGACTTTATGGAAAAAATAAAACCCCCGCAAATTGCGAGGGCTTTTGTCCGCTGGCTCCTACTCAGTAACTTGGCCAGAAGATTGTTGTGCAGCCGATTGTTGGTTCTGACGGCGAACTTCCGAAACATTTGTCTCACTTGCGAATTCAGTCGCAGCACCTTTGGAAGCAGAGCGTTGTGCGGATTGTTGGTTCTGACGACGAACCTCTGATACGTTTGTTTCACTTGCGAATTCAGTCGCAGTGTTAGCTGCTTGGCTAGCTTGGTTCGCTTGGCCCATACCTGCTTGGTTGTTTTGTTTAGGCATCGTTAACATTCACCTCCTCGACGTCACTGAATATAATTTGTACAGCCCCCTACATGCGTATCCATCCTCATTTTTCCAAATCATGCTGTTGTTTACTTGCTTTGTCTCAACGGATCATTCATATTGGAAAGGCAAGGCTTCTACTCTGCTTTTGAAAGGAGCAATTCTGTATGGCTCACAAGGTTATTATCTATACCCAAGTCACTTGCGGTCCTTGTCAGGAAGAAAAAATGTGGCTGACTTCAAACAACATTGCTTTCGAAGACAGAGACATCCGTCAAAACGAGGCTTTTTTCCAGGAAGCCATTCAATTAGGCGCCAGCATGACACCTGTAACCTACATTGAAAAGGAAAACGGCGAGCAAATTGTCATCCATGGATTTGACAAGGAAGAACTAAAAAAAGCGTTGGATCTCAATTGATCCAACGCTTTTTACGACTGATCAGCCAAATGAAGGTTCACTTGCAGCTGATTTTTGTTTGACGACTGGCGACATGTCCGGCAAGTTAGACAAAATTTGCTTCACTTCAGGACTGCATTCCGTATTAACGGAGTAATAAACCCATGGTCCTTTCCTGCGCTCTTTGACCAAACCATGCGTTTTTAACTTAGCCAGGTGCTGGGAAACAGAAGGCTGGGAAGTTTGCAAAATTTCCACGAGATCACGGACACATAAGGACTGTACTTGCAGGAGAGCCATGATCGTCAAGCGCGTCTTGTCACCAAGTAGCTTATAAGTCTCTGACAAAAACAGAACCTGCATCAAATCCATTTCCATAAGGATACCCACCTTTGCCTTACATATCTGTTTATCAGTATACTATATGGCTTATATGATGGGGAAGATAGAACGCAAAAGTTATGTGAACCCCGCCTATACATCTTGCTTTTTCATCGCCTCAATGATCTTGTCTGCAGTGCGAGCAGCCAGCGCCATGACTGTATTTGTCGGATTACTACCACTTGAGGTAACAAACGTAGAAGCACCTGCTATGAAAAGATTGGGTATGTCATGTGACTGCCCGTATTCATTCACAACAGAGGTTTCCCTGTCATTCCCCATTCGGCATCCCCCCATGAGATGAGCGGTATCAGACACCACATGCTCCGGATGCCCCCCCATCGCTTCAATAATCCGGTTCATTTGCCCAATGGCATGCTTGTAAAGCTGCTTGTCGTTCTCCTGATAACTGAACGTTACCGTAGGGATCGGCATTCCGTATTCATCCTTTTCCCCTGAGAGCGTCACTCTGTTATCAGGGTGAGGCAGTACTTCCCCTACCAAGGTGATCCGCGCATACATATTGTAATCCAGCATGGTCTCTCGAAGCTGTTTTCCCCATAAATACGAGCCATCTTCCCTCTCGGCAGCAATGGCAGCCGCCATCCCGACCGGACGTGACCCGTGTGCACTCAATGTATATCCGCGGGCAAATCCTCGTTCCCGGTCCGTCTCATAAAAATGCTGCGTCAAGGCAAGCACAGGGGTTCCTTTATACAATCGCACTTCCTCCGGTAGACGTCCGTATACATCATGACTGGAGTGGGGCATAATTGCTTTTCCTACCCATCCACTCGAATTCGCCAGCCCTTGCGGAAACTGAGCATTCGCCGAACTGAGCAGCAATCGGGGAGTCTCCACCACAAACCCGGCCAAAATGACCACACGAGCCATTTGCCTGTACGTCAAACCATTATGGTTAAACAACACACCGCCGACCCGGTCACCAGCCATCAAAATTTCCGTCACCATGCAGTCGGCCAGTACCTCTGCCCCCTCCGCTATCGCTTTGGGAATATGATGAATCAACCCGCTGTACTTGGCATTCGGCATGCACCCTTGATTGCAAAAGCCACGATTGATACAGGGGGGACGCCCATCAAAAGGACCCGATAAAATCGCCAGAGGGGCGACCACACTCTCGATTCCCAGCTTCTCGCACCCTTCCCGGAACAGTTGCGCATTGGCGCTGATGGGCTCCCGAACCGGGTACGGATATGGTCCTTGAAAGGAACCCCACGGAAAATGATTAGGACCTGAGACCGCAATCTCCCGTTCGATCTTGTCGTAGTACGGGGCAAGGTCCTGATACGTAATCGGCCAGTCTTCCCCTACGCCGTCTACCGTCTTCGTCTTAAAATCACTCTCGTGGAAACGCAGGAACACCCCCGTAAAATGCACGGTGCCTCCCCCAATTCCCCGTCCTGAGTTGTTATGTCCCAAACGCAGCGGGTCTTTGCCTGCTACCAGCCTCGTTTCCTGCCAGGCCAATCTCCGCATCGACAGCTCATCACTGGCGAAATCGTGTTGCGGGTCCCAAAACGGCCCCGCTTCCAGTACGACTACGCGCAACCCGGCCTTTGCCAACTCATAAGCCAGCACGCCTCCTGCCGCTCCGGCACCTACGATACATACATCTGCGTCATCGGCGTATTTTCTTTGATCCACAGGAGTAGGGCGATGAGTAATCGTATGATGGTCATGACTCGTCATTTGTTTTCGCCTCCCATGGGTCTGTCAATCCTTTTTCCACCCGTACATAACCGCGCGGATAAGCGGGTCCGCCATAGCCGATATCCGACCAAACTAACGGATGCGAATAGTACGCACTGACTGTGTCATGCAGCAACCGCTTGAAAAAATCTGCGGGAGCAAAGTCTTTCCACGCCTCCTGGTTTTGGATGCCTCCATTCGCAACGTGCTGAAGAACAGCTTCCTGCTGGTCTAGCTTCAACGCAACAAAATCAGTTCCATAAGCGGCATGACTCTCCGCATCAATCCCTTTCAAGCCCGAGCGATAGAACTCTTTTTTGGGTGGAATTCCGACCTTTCGCTGTGATTCGCCGATATTACTAGCCGTCGTATTATCCAGATGCTCCACCACAAAGGTCAGCACCTCCAAACGGTGATCATTGACCAATACGCCTACGACTGTCTGCAAAAGCAAGGATTCGTGCTTCGTAAAAAATTGATTGGCAATCGCGGGCATTCGTCTGGCGCCTACCACTTTCCTGGTGTGAGCATCCCACTCTGTATGCTGGTCCCAAACATCATAGGATGGGTAACGTCCAGGCTTTTCCATGTCCTCTCACCCCTTCGAAAACGATTTTTACCAAAACAGCGCAAGAAGCCCTAATGCTGACATTGCCGTGATCAGTAAAGGAAGAATCACAGGAGGACCGACGAGAAAATTTTGACCCTGTGAATACCCCCCCACACGCTGCCCGACGCCAACCGTATGTAAATAGGCCCCATACAAACCCCCAACCATGCCAACGACCATCATCAAAGCAAACACCCAGCGTAGCCAACCCGCATTCACAAACGATAAAACAATAGCAGTAACCGCAAATACAGGGAGCTCAAGCACGGGAATCCACATTGCCCAATGTCGGAAGTTTTGTCGAGAGTGAAAAAGTGTGACCTGAACCGCAATCAGGGCAAACGCCAATCCAGTAAAAAGTATCAGTACGCGTTCGATCGGCCAGCCATGCCACATGGAAACATCCTCCTTTTTACGTACATTGCGCCTATTTTTTCCGTCCTTGTCAGGTCCTATTCTGCCTATTTCACTACAAGCAGCATGATGAATAGAAAAAAGCCTGCTACTAGCCAGCAGGCTTTTCATTCCCTATGAAAAATAAACCAATGTCAAATACAAACCGAGCAAGGTGAACATCAATGTCGGTACGGTCAAAATAACCCCCGTCCGAAAATACTGTCCCCACGTAATCGTCACGTCTTTGCGTCCCAAGACATGCAACCAGAGCAAGGTCGCAAGCGATCCAATCGGGGTTATTTTCGGCCCCAAATCGCTCCCGATCACATTGGCGTAGATCATCGCTTCCCGCAACACTCCATCTGCTTGTGTCCCTGCAATTGCCAACGCGTTGAAGATGACTGTCGGTAGGTTGTTCATGACAGAGGAAAGAGCAGCAGCCAGAAAGCCTGTTCCCAAGGTCGTTGCCAATAAACCATGCCCCATGAACCAATCCAAGGCGTCCTTGACCAAGTCAGTCAATTTCGCGTTGTGCAGGCCCCACACCACGACATACATGCCAATTGAAAAAACAACGACTACCCACGGTGCTTCTTTCATAATCCGCCGCATGGCGATCGCTTCACTTTTTCTTGCAGCCAGGCAAAAAATGATGGCTGCCCCCGCAATGATGATAGAAACGGGCGTATGGATGGACTCGCTAATAAAAAAGCCAATCAACAACACCGCAAGAATCGGCCACGCCAGGCGAAACATTCTGTGATCGCGAATCGCTTCCTCCGGATTTTTTAGATGGGAAAGGTCAATCTGCGCCGGGATGCTTTTGCGAAAATATAGGTACAAAACCAGCAAACTTCCACCAATCGAAAACAAAGTCGGAATGATCATTTTGGCCGCATACGCAGCAAAGCCGATATCAAAATAGTCAGCGGAAACAATATTCACCAGATTACTAATCACAAAGGGCAACGAGCTCGTATCTGCAATGAACCCGCTCGCCATGACAAATGCCAAAACTGTTTTCCCATCCAGCTTTAGTGCCCGCACCTGTGCCAACACAATCGGCGTCAGGATTAGGGCTGCCCCATCATTCGTAAACAAAGCGGATACGAGTGAACCAAGCAGGATCACATAAACGAACATCAGCCGCCCATTCCCTTTGGCAAAACGGGCCATATGGAGCGCAGCCCATTCAAAAAAACCGACTTCGTCCAATACGAGCGAGATGATGATAATCCCAATTAACGCGAGCGTCGCATTCCAAACAATGGAGGTTACCTCTGCAACATCACCAATCGTGACTACCCCGATCGCCAATGCTAGCAGTGCTCCACCGACAGCCGGATAACCAATCGACAACCCCCGCGGTTGCCAGATAACCAATGTCAACGTAATCAAAAAAAGGAAACATGAAATCCAAACCACTGCAAGTATCTCCTTTCCAAAAACCAAAAAGAGCGGGCCTCAAAAAGTCCGCTCTCCTACCATACTACAAATTGAAATGATCTGAAACGTCAAGTAATGGAACTCGTTAAAGTAAAATGTGGCCACCTTCTACATGAAGTACAGTTCCGGTAACAAAACTATTTTGGAGCAGGTATAGTACGCTTTGTGCGACGTCTTTCGCTTGTCCAACTCTCTTCACAGGGAGTTTGTCTGCCAATGTTGCATAGAAATTTTCGCGCACATCTTCAGGCATTTTACTCCGTGATGGCGTATCAATAATGCCAGGTGAAACGATATTCACTCGGATTGGTGCCAGTTCCAAGGCGAGGGTTTGCCCCAGATTCGAAACCGCCGCATTGACTGCACCAAGGGCAGACGAACCGATCATCGCTTTGTAGGCAACAACCCCGGAGAATAAGGTGATGGAACCGTTTGTGGAAATCTTCGGCGCTCCATACTTCGCCGCATAGTATTGACCCCAAAATTTGTTGTCGAACAGCTTCCGCGCTTGGGCTGTATCCGTTTGAAGGAATGAACCACCCGATGTTTCCGCTGCGCTGACGACCAGATGATCAAACGTGCCTACTTTTTCAAAAAAGGCCTGAACCTGCTGCTCATCGGTGATATCAAGCGTATACGCCGAGGCTTTGGAGCCCAGACTCTCTTTTGCCTTTTGCAATTTCTCTTCGGAGCGGCTGGCAATGATCACTCCTGCTCCTAGCGCTACTGCCTGTTTGGCTGTCTCCAAACCAATTCCGGAGCTTCCGCCGATGATGACTATCTTTTGATTGTGCAACATGATAAGATCTCTCCCCTTTATTGTGAGGTTTTTATTAGAAACTCAATACCTGTTTGAGATGCGCCTCGAGTTCTGATACAAAACGGTCGATCTGGGGATTTTTGATGACATCATAGCAAGCAAAGCTCTTTACAGGTTGCATGCCTAAAAATTCCTGTACGCGGTGCAAATGGCTAATCGCATCCTCTAGGCTTTCTCCATTAAAAAATTGGGTCGGATCGTTAAATGCTTTTTCTGGAGCATTCCAAGTCGTTGAAAACATATATTTTTTGCCGGTTAATAAACCGCCTCTACCGTACTGATTAGCCCCCTTGAAAAACAAGCCGTAGGCATATACTTCATCCATATATGTTTTCATTAAGCCAGGGACACTGAACCAGTAAATGGGGGTTTGATAAATGACCATATCTGCCCAGAGAAATTTCTCGTGCTCTTCTTCGATTTGGTATCCGTTTTGAATAATGGTAGTTCGTACATGGTTCTCTTTTTCGAGCAGACGCACCATATGATCCGTCAATGTTTGGTTTAGTTTCCCCTCCGATGAGCCATATTTTTGATGACCATTGATGATAAGGATTTTTTTCATTTTTTCCATCTCCTTTATGTTAGGACGTTCAATTTTCCGCTAAAACGCCAATTTGTTGCATAAAAGTTAAATTGTCTTCCAGGTGCCAGTCTTCAACGAGCTTCCCATCCTGGATGCGTAAAACATCAATTGCCATAAATTGAATGGGCTTCCCGACCAGAGGTTTTCCCATAAACTCGCCTTTGCTCGTACCCGTAAAGGAAAGACGAGCTGTCACCTTGTCCCCCACTACCAGTAAATCCTCAACCTTGCATTGCAAGTCGGGAACTGCTTTACGGAAGTTGCGGGAAGCGAATAACAAGCCATCGGGGCCTTGTGGTCTTCCTTTCGGCAACGTGTTATCTATGAAACTT
Source organism: Brevibacillus brevis NBRC 100599 (assembly GCF_000010165.1). Lineage (NCBI taxonomy): Bacteria > Bacillati > Bacillota > Bacilli > Caryophanales > Paenibacillaceae > Brevibacillus > Brevibacillus brevis. The sequence goes on along the minus strand of NC_012491.1, from coordinate 495,895 downwards.
GGGGAAACGGTTTGTGCAATGAGCTCCTCATTCCCAGTGTTCCAGAATCCGTAGAAACGTTGTGCAGCCTGTACCATCTCGGTAGCTTTCGTTGAATCCAAAGAGGAATCAATCGTCATCGAAACGGGTTGTGGAAGATCCTTCAATAGTTGTACGTCTGTCTTGGCGGACAACACAGCCGTTTGTTTATCATAAGCAGACGTTTTCGAATCAGTAGCGCATGCTGTCGTGAACAGCATCGTCCCGAAGATGACAGCAATACCAGCTATCGAACTCATTTTTTTGGTAAGTGGAATCATGTCGTTCTAATCAGCTCCTTATTTAGAGGGGAAGTATCGGTTTACATTGCTATTGTAATGACACTAACTTCATTTATGGAAGTAGTGATATTTATTTCATATAGTTTCCGAAAAGATACTATTGCGCTATAATAGCCAAAAACCCTAATAATTTTTTGGAGGATATTCCGATGAACGTTCTTGAGCCAATCGAACTGAACAAAGGAACCCCAGGCCAACCTTGCCCCATTGCCAAGACGCTTGACGTAATCGGGACCAAATGGACCTTTTTAATCATTCGGGACCTGCTTATCGAAGGAACGCTGCGTTTCAGCGACCTGCTGAAATCCATGGATGGGATTAGTCCAAAAACACTGTCGCTCAGACTGAAGGAATTGGAGGAGCACGGCATATTGGAAAGGAAAGTGTTTCCAGAAGTCCCTCCCCGCGTGGAATATACGTTAACGGAGAAAGGGAAACGATTGGAAGGTATTTTCATTGAATTAAAGAGATTTGGGTTACATTTATAAACGTTTTTCAAATAAAAAAGAGCGGACCTCAAAAGTCCGCTCTCCTACCATCATGCTTATTGAATTATCCGAAACGTCCGGTAATGTAATCCTCTGTTCTTTTGTCACGAGGATTTTGGAAGATCGTCGGGGTACTGTCAAACTCGACTAGCTCGCCATTCAAGAAAAACGCAGTCTTATCGGAAATACGTGCCGCCTGCTGCATGTTGTGCGTCACGATTACAATCGTATAACGGTTCTTCAGCTCTTCCAACAGCTCTTCGATTTTGGCTGTCGAAATCGGGTCCAATGCAGAGGTTGGCTCATCCATCAAAATGATCTGTGGCTGAACAGCGAGTGCCCGTGCGATGCAAAGGCGTTGCTGCTGTCCACCGGAAAGCCCTGTTGCTGGCTTTTTCAGTACATCCTTCACTTCATCCCAAAGGGCTGCTGCCTTGAGGCTCGTCTCTACCAGCTCGTCCAGCTTGTTACGATCGTTCATGCCATGGAGTCTCGGCCCGTACGTGATGTTGTCATAGATGCTCTTCGGAAATGGATTCGGATGCTGAAACACCATGCCAATATTTTTGCGAAGTCGCTCAACTTCTACACGAGAGCTATAAATATCCTCGTCGAATACTTTTACAGTTCCCGTAATTTTGGTGTTCGGTACAGAGTCGTTCATTCGATTTAACGTCCGTAAAAATGTAGACTTACCGCAGCCTGATGGACCAATTAAGGCTGTAATGGAATCAGACTCTACATCCAGATTTATATGATAGAGGGCTTGCTTATTACCGTAGAAGAGATTCAACTCTCTCACCGAAATAACACTCATACGGTCTTCGCTCCTTCGTGGTTGTTACGTCCTTTTACTTCCCCACTATAGCGCACCATTGTTAGGTTTCCGTGTGGTGTTTATTAAGTTTCGATAAAGATTTCGTCTTAGGACTTTTTACATAGGTCATCTTACATTAATTTATGGTAAATCTTGTCGATAAAGCATATACGCTCCTCTAGGTACCCCCTACAATAAAGCTGAACGTTTTGATAAGGGGAGAACAATTAATGCCAGACATAAGAAAACCGTGGGGTCGCTCGTCGTTTCATTATCGTTCAATTTTCACCAGGCTGTTCGCAGGCATCATGGGAATGGTTGTCTGCATGATGGCAATTGCCGCTTTCTTCATCAGCTATCAATCCGAGGCCACACTCAATGAAAAAACAAAGCAGCAATTACACGAAGCATCAGGTGCAGCTCTACAGAAAGTACATAGCAGGGTCTATGACATCGTAACCGCCTTGCAATCATTTGCCTCCACTTATAAAAACAGCAAGATCACTAACAGTCAGATCTTTGGCATTTTTACTGATTTGTCCACCAGCAATCCTACGATTTCCGAATTACAGATCGTCACCACAGACGGAAAGTATTTGACCTTTCCGGGATCACCCCTCGACAGTTCCTACGATCCGCGAAAAATGGACTGGTATGAGGGAGCATTGAATCAACCACTGCAGGGGGTTTTTATCTCAGATGTCTTCCAGTTTTCCAAGACGGAGTTTCCCAAGATAGCCGTCTCACTCCCTTTGCGCAATGAAGACGAGGAGCCTGTAGGTGTCGTCGTGGCATTCGTCTCTGTTCCGAAGCTGAGCGAATCCATTGGCCAGATCAAACTAGGGGAAACTGGATATGCCATGATCGTTGATCAACAAGGCAAGCTGGTCGCTCATCCCGATCAATCCTATGCGTTGCAGCGCCCCCTACTTACTGAGCTTGCCATCGTACAAAACGTCATCGCCGGTCAATCTGGGTACGAGCCGAGCAGGATCAATGGGGTGGATTCTTTTGCCGCCTATCAATTTGCCCCTTCGCTAAAGTGGGGAGTGATCGTCGCACAGTCGGTATCCGAGGTAAAGCAAGAGGTCCGTCGCCTTCAGCTAACTATTTTGGCCGTCTCACTCGTCGGACTCGCTGCACTCGCCCTGATGCTGTATGTGTACGTTCGCCGAATCATCAAGCCGATTAAGGAAGCACAACAAAAAATGTCCGCCTTTAGCGAGGGCGATCTGCTGCAAACCATGCACGTACAAAGCAATGATGAAATTCGTCAGCTGGCTGACAGCTTCAATCGAATGAGTGAACAAATCCGGACGATCATCGGTAAAATCCAGTATGTCATCTCAGACGTCAAACAAGTAGCCGATCATGTAGGAAAAGGCTCCAGCCATTCTCACGCCATGCAGTCAGAAGTCGTATCCGTAACAGAGCGGCTTGCCCAAGAAATGGACAATCAGCAGGAGCAGATCGATGATATCCACGCCACGATGGCCGGCATTACACAAGAAATGTCTCGGATCACAGACTCCATGGAAAAAGCAATTGTACAAAGCCAGGAATCACGTCAGCAAAATGCAAAAGCAGCAACCTCCATCGATTTACTAAAAGAAAATATGCACAGTATCTCGGAAGATATGAAGGCATCTATGCATGCTATGTCCTCCATGAGAGAAAGCATGGGCGACATCAACGAAATGCTCGGTCTGATTTCCGCTATCTCCAAGCGAACCAAGCTTTTGTCCTTCAATGCTCGAATCGAAGCTTCCAGGGCTGGACAAGCTGGGATCGGCTTCAGTGTCGTAGCAGACGAAATTCGCTTGCTGTCCGACCAGACAGAAGAGGCATCTGCCCGTATTCAAAAGGTAATTGAATCAGGGGAAGAACGAATGGAGCATGTAGCCGCCTGCTTGCAAACAACCGATCATGCTACTGTAAATGGCATCCAAACCTTGCACCAGGCCGCTTCTATCTTCCACAATACCATCCAGCTCAGCGAAGCGTTGACTGCCCAATTTGAATCGATCAGAATGCTCACAGGAACAATCTCGACACAGAGCCTAGCCATTTCACAGCGGGTAGACAATCTGTCTGCCTCTGCACAACAAGTAGTATCAGGCACACAGCAAGCTGTAGCCGCCAATCAAGAAAGTCTATCCTTATCGGAGCAATTTCTCGATGACTCTCTGCGCCTGACAGAAATCGTAGAAGATCTCGAACAAACCATTAAATTTTTTCGAGCGGGAGAAACAACCCTTTCTTTGAAAAATTCATGATATCATAAAGTGAATGTGAACTCTTTACAAACCTATCCTGCGAAAGGGGATGTCTGGACCTTGGATAAGCGTTCCATTCACTTTTATGTTATTGCCTTTTTTGTACTGCTAGCAATGTCCCTCGTAACCTTTATCAAGGTCTTTGATCAAAGCCACTATCTGCGTTACTTGTTTGTGGCGATATTTTTTGTTGGCTTGATAGTCGGTTATGTTCGATACTTGATGAAGGTCAAAAGCGAGAACATGAAGCATCAAAGCAAATGGTACAGGTATGGATTTTTACTTGCTTTTGCCCTTATCTATATGGCTATCAAATATGGTGTAAAAGCTGTTGTAGGCTATGAAGCTTCCAGCGAAGACTACGGCACTGTCATCGCGTTCTTCTTCTTGGGTCTGTTTATTACCTACTATGGTTTTTATTCACGATATCTACGGAAAATCTGAAACCAATAGAACACGAAGCCCTCCTGCAAGCTGATTTGCTTGGGAGGGCTTCGTGTTCTTTTCTATTCTCACTTATCCAAAACGTCCGCTAATATAATCTTCGGTTTTTTCGCTTTCAGGCGATGTAAAGATTTTTCCTGTCTCATCCATCTCGATTAGCTCACCCATCAGGAAGAAGGCGGTTTTCTCAGAAATTCGCGCTGCCTGATGGAGGTTATGGGTAACGATCACGATCGTATATTCATCTTTTAGCTGCATGACCAGCTCTTCGATTTTCATGGTAGAGATCGGATCGAGTGCGGAAGCCGGTTCGTCCAACAGCAAAATGGTTGGCTGCATCGCAATTGCACGCGCGATACAAAGCCTTTGCTGCTGTCCACCAGAAAGGGAGAGCGCTGAGTCGCGAAGGCGATCCTTTACCTCATCCCAAAGCGCTGCTTTTTGCAGGCTCGACTCAACCAATTCGTCCAAATCACGTTTATTGGTCATCCCGTGGAAACGCGGTGCAAATGCGATGTTTTCATAGATCGATTTAAAAAATGGATTCGCTCGTTGAAACACCATTCCTACCACTTGGCGCAGGCTCTCGATGTTTACTTGCGAGCTGTTAATGTCGATACCATCAACAATAATGGAACCCTCTACCCGACAAGAAGGAACCAGATCATTCATCCGGTTCAAGCTCCGCAGAAGCGTCGATTTCCCGCATCCGGATGGGCCGATAAAGGCTGTCACGGAGTTTTTTTCAATATCCATGGATATATTTTTTACGGCGTGCTTCTCCCCGTAGTATACATTCACGTTATTCGTCTGAATGATCGTTTCTTGCATGGTCAGTACGGACATGGCTGCCACCTACCTCTTCTTAGTTTGATCCTGACGTCATCTTTTTGTAAACCCAATTCCCGAACCAACGAGCGGAAAGGTTAAAGAGCAAGACGGCAATAATCAGAACAGCAGCCGCGCCATCTGCGACATCACGTGCATCCGGTGTCAGCCCCTCGCTGTTTACCTTCCAAATATGAACGGCCAGGGTCTCGGCAGGACGGAACGGATTCAGAGGTGATGTTGTACTGTTCATCGAGAAGTCGGTGAAATCCAGATTCGGTGAAGACATCCCTGCTGTAAACAGCAAAGCAGCCGCTTCCCCAAATACACGGCCAGAAGCCAGAATGGCCCCCGTAAGGATACCTGGGAGTGCTGCTGGAAGGATGACAGACACGATGGTACGCCATTTGGTAATACCAAGCGCGAGACTCGCTTCCTTTTGACTGCGTGGTACATTGCGCAGTGCATCCTCTGTTACACGAACCAAGAGCGGCAGGTTAAATACCGTCAGCGCAAGCGCCCCACCAAACAGGGTATAGCCCCAGCCTGTCATATTTACGAACACGAGCAATCCAAACAAACCAACTACGATAGACGGAAGGGAAGACAAAACTTCTATACTCATGCGGATAAACTGTGTAATCTTGTTATCCGGCGCATATTCAGCCATATAAATGCCTGCTCCGATACCGAGCGGCAACGCGATCAGCATAGTTAGGACCAGCAAGTACAACGAGTTGAAAAGCTGTGGTCCAATCCCGCCACCCGCATTGACAATATCCGGCGGAGAGGTCAAAAAGTCAAGATTCAGCTTATGCCAGCCTTGTGAGAGAATGAAGCCCAATAATCCCACCAAGGTACCGATAATCAGTACGGCAATCAGTGTCAAAACAACAGTAGCAGCGCGGTCCATCAGTCTCGCTTTCATCTATTTTGCCAACCTCTTTCTGCCCAACAGGCGCAAAATCACGATAAAGATGAAAGACATCGCCAAGAGCAGCAAAGCCATTGACCAGAGAGCATTGTTATACGGAGTTCCTTGAATCGTGTTCCCCATGTTCAATGTAATACCGCTAGTGAGCGTACTGATTGGTTCGAACAAACCGCTTGGCAGCTTCGTTGTGTTACCGATAACCATCTGCACAGCCAAAGCTTCTCCAAAGGCGCGAGACATTCCCAAAACAATGGCCGTCAAACAGCCAGGAAGTGCGGAATGCAACACGACATTCCAAATCGTTTGCCAACGAGTAGCACCCAGTGCGAGCGAAGCATTGCGCAAATCTTGCGGAACTGCCTCAATTGCATCTGCTGCCACACTCGTAATGGTTGGCAAAATCATCAGGGCAAGAACTAGTCCCCCTGCCAATAAGCTGAAGCCAAGAACATCAAATTGTTCGCGAATAAAAGGAACAAGCAAAGTTAGTCCAACATAACCGTAAACGACCGATGGAATACCAACCAACAGCTCGATAACTGGCTTCAATACTTTTTTCCCGAAGCCAGGAAAGATCTCTGTCATAAAAATAGCGGCGCCGATTCCGAGTGGCGCGGCAATCAAAGCAGCCAGTGCCGTTACGAAAAACGAACCAAGGATAAAGGGCAACACACCATACGAGGATGGCTCACCCTCTGGGTCCCATTTAACATGGGTTAAAAATTCTTTGAAGCTTACTCCATCGACAAAGAACGTCGATAGCCCTTTTGATGCAATAAAATAGGTAATCGATAAAACTACAATAACGAGCAAACCCGCACAAATCATCGCGATGGTTCTGCCGGTAATATTCTCTGTTTTTTGACGCTTGTTCGTTGTCAGCATTTTTTGCGCAATCATCGATTTACGCTCTGTATTTATCCCTTCAGTACGATGGCTCATGTTCTCCCTCCTGGAAAGAAAACGACTGTACGCAAGCAAAATGAGGGGAAGGCCCCCCTACCCCTCTATTTTGCTGTTGGCGATAATGCTTATTTTTGAGTTACTTTGCCTTCTGCATCACGTTCCACTTTCATGTCTGTGATTGGCAAGAAGCCCAGTTCTGTAACAGTTTTCTTTTGTACTTCGTCAGTCAGGATGAAGTCGAGGAATGCTTTTGCATCGCCAGTTGCTTCACCTTTGGTGTACATATGCTCGTACGCCCATACTGGATATTTGTTCGTTACAATGTTTTCTGCGTTTGCTTCCACGCCATCCAATTTCAGCGCTTTTACAGTGTCATTGAAGTAGGACAGTGCCAAGTAACCAATTGCACCTGGTGTTTCTGCAATGATTTTGCGAACAGTACCGGAGGAATCCTCTGTGATACCTTCTGCTTCTTCTTTGCCATCCAACGCGAATTTGCTGAATGTCGCGCGAGTTCCGGAAGATTTCGGACGGTTAACCAGCGTGATCTTCATATCATCGCCGCCAACTTCTTTCCAGTTTGTGATTTTTCCAGTGAAGATGTCGATCAATTGTTGCTTGGTCAAGTTGTCCACTTTTACTTTTGGGCTTACCGCTGCTGCCATTCCGACAACCGATACTTTGTGGTCTACCAGTTCGTTTGCTGGAATGCCTTTTTTCTCTTCTGCAAAAATATCGGAGTTACCAATCGTTGCTGCACCACTTGCTACTTGGCTCAAGCCCGTGCCGCTTCCTCCGCCTTGTACTTGGATTTGTGCGCCTGCATTTTTTGCCATAAAGTCTTTGGCCGCTTGCTCGACCAGAGGTTGTAAAGCGGTAGAACCCACTGCTGTGACAGGTTCACCGGAAGTTTTTGTTGTCGAACCAGAGTTGCTTTGCTCCTGAGCTGGTTTTTGCGCCGGTGCTGGTGTCTGTGTCTGCGCAGTGTTGCCGCTTCCGCACCCCGCGAGTAATGCCCCTACACATGTCAGCGCAATAAACATTTTGCTGAGTTTTTTCATTGGATGAAAATCCTCCTTAAAAGGTTCGGTTTGTTTTTTTCTCTCTTACAAGTACAAACTATACAGCGGGAATGTTGTCGTATTATGTTGTGAATGTAAAGCTTTCTTAAAGATCCCGGGATTCCTGTTGTAAAACGGCGCAAACATGGGAATAATGTCCCTATTCTTTTGGTGGGGGTGTCCATGTGGAACGTTTGGCCTTGCTTTTTGTGATCATCGGAGCCCTGAACTGGGGGTTAATCGGGTTATTTCAATTCGATTTAGTCGCAAGCTTGTTTGGTGGAGCGGAGTCTATCGTAAGTCGAATCGTGTATACGTTGGTAGGCTTGTTTGGGGTGTATGCCATCAAGTTTCTATTCACGGATCGGGAAGAAACACCGACAAGATAAGAAAACTATGTCCGGGTGTTGGTGGGGTGGGGAGGAAACAGGAGAAAACGCTCAGCTTCTTGTCCCACCCGCTGAGGGATTCACTGCCCGCCTCCATGCAAAAAGCGAAACCGCGTCCAAAGTGGTATCTTCAGGATGTGTCTCAGAGGTGGACGCTTAAGAACGTGTTTCGCTTTTTGCATTCCGTCTTGGTCGGTGTACCAAAGATCTTCGCTTTTTTCTCCTGTTTCCTCTACGAGCTTTCCGTGTTATTACGATTTTAAAAGCCTTAAAAGATTGAAGAATGTACTCGGTCACGACAGAGAAGAATATTTCCAGACGTAGCGACTTGTGGAGTCCTACCGAGCGGAGAAGCGATTAGCGGGCAAAAGAAACGCAACATGCCCATGCGACGAAGCGGCTACCACTTTTGCGTTTCCCCGCTAATTGCTTCGGAGCGGACAGTCTCAACCTCCAGCAGGACGGAGCCTGGAGCCTAGACTGGAAATATTCTTCTCTTCACAACAGCCTCTGTAATCTTAACCACAAAAAAGACGGCACATCCTGATAAACAGGGTGTGCCGCCTTTATGGTGATGATCAATTATCTCGTTTCAGTGGCTCGGAGAGATCTACGTGCCCCATCAGCGTTTCTACTTTCTTGCCATCCTCCAAGAAGACAATCTCCTTTACTTCCGAGAATTGAAAGAAAGTATTCTTCAACGCATCCAAAGCCATTGTCTCGCCACTTGAACCCATGTTGAACTTATTTTTGCTATCTGCATCAATCGTCAGGGTGCCTTTATCGATTGTAATGGAATGGTACTTAAAGTCTCTCCACAGTGGAACGTGCACGTCTGGCTTTACAGGCGTCTCCAGCAGGGCAAGTGTCTTTTTGTACTTCTCGATATCTTCTGCAAACGTGATCTCTTGCTCTTCTTTTTGCAGCTCCATCACATTATTATCCGAATAGTAAACGGTGACCATTTGCTTTTTCAGAGTCGGCTCTGTTGTCGATGGATCAGTGTTTGAACCAGATGGCTGTTCTACTGGTGTGGTTGGCTGTGGTGTTTCTGTCGCGTTTTGCCCACATCCGGCCAAAAGCAGCATCACTAACGCTGCCATCCAGATCACTCGACTTTTTTTCATCGTGTAAAGCCCCCTTACTGATAAGACTCGTAGTATTCACGAATAGCCGCAACAATGGCTTTCGCGATTTTATCTTGGAATGCCGGATTCGTCAGCTGCGCGTTCTCCTGTGGATTGGAGAGGAAGCCTGTTTCGGTCAATACAGCAGGCATTTTCGTGTTTTTGATCACATAAAAGCCGCTCTTCTTGAAGCCTCGATCCGGGAACTGCGTTGCCCCACGTAAATATTTATGTACCAATTGGGCAAAGTCTTTACTGTTTTCATTATAATAGAAAGTTTCTGTTCCTGCAGCCGTCGGTTTCTCGAATGCGTTGGCGTGAATAGACAAGAACAAGTCGGCATCTAACTCATTGGCAACAGCGACACGCTCTGACAGTTCATAAAACACATCTGTTGTGCGGACAGGAACGACTTGAAACTCTGGGTATTGCTTCAGCAAAGCCACAATCTTATTGGAGACAGCCAAGTTGTAATCTTTTTCATTGTTGCCAGCGGAGCCCTTCGTACCAGGGTCTTTTCCTCCATGACCGGCATCAACGACGATCAGGTAGCCTGTTTTCTTCGGTTTTGGGGCCAATTTTACTTCGATACCATCTTTCGTGTAAGCCAGCTCATACGTGCTCTTTTGGTTCAGCTCAATAACGACGCGAACTGTGTCAGGAGACGCACTGTATTGGCTGTAACGCAGGTTAGTGATGAGAGGCTCTTCTGTTGCTTGTTCTGCCTGATTCAGTCCGTCAGAATCTGAATCTGTGCCTTGGTCTTCATCAGCAGCGGAGGCCGTTTCCTCGGATTCGCCTACGCTATCATTTTTCTCGTCTTGACGCTTCAGATCATCGATTAAATCATCATCCAATGCGGTTTGTGGGAGATCCAAGACGATCCGGTGTGGTCCTGTCATCACAAAGGACTGCGGAATAACAGGTATGGTCGTTTCAATACGAACACGGTCGCCGTTCTCAGATACACCTTTCAAAATATTGAGGCGATCGATCTCAACCTGACTATTTTTCTTGTCCCACGTAAATGACCCTCCAAGCTCGTCCTCCAATTGACGTAATGGGAGGACCAACTGATCATCAATCGTCATCCCGCGCTCAGGTCTTTTCCACGTAAAGCCTTTTTGTCCCACTTGCTCAGCTACGGCCTGTGCGGACGCGTACATCGTGTCTTCCACTTGATACAGCTTGATCGGCTGGGTTGGTACCTTGCCATTCAGCTTGACCTGCGGTGTTTCGTTCGCAATGACAGTACGCTTGCTGTTGTCCCACCCGACTGTAACACCAAGTGACTCCCCGACAAAACGCAGTGGCAACAGCATACGCTTTTGTGAAATAACAGGCGGCGTATCAAGCTTCACTTGTTTGCCGTTCAACACTGCTGTACGGGAGTCAAGTGTAAGGGAGAGCTGCTGTGTGCCTTTGGTAATGACAGCTGTTCGAGTAGCCTCTTTCCAATCCACATTTGCACCTAGCCCTTCGGCGATGACACGAACGGGTACCAACGTGCGCCCATTCTTGATGACTGGCGGCACTTCAGCATTTACTGCTTGTCCACCAATCACGAGATTGACAGCTTCCTCTGAGGCACTGCTTGCTGCAACCGCCCAACCGGGGATTAGCAGCAGGACCAGCAATGCAAAAAGCAGAGGGTAAAATCGTCTCTTCATCCTGACCTCCTCCGTGATGTCTGTATTCTTCGTTATGTGGCGTCAGCCAATGTGCAACGTTCACCATTCTATTAGACGCTGGATGATCTGTAAAGTTTATAGTCTTTTGGTACCAAAATGAAAAGACCGCCTCCGCAAGCCCCGCGAGACAGTCTTTGTAACTGAGCATTTGTTACCGAAAAAATCCCCTTCTCTCTTGCCTACTTACTTGTTGAACCGGTTTTTTTATCATGTTCAAGCCCCCGTTAGCAAGAAATTGCTGGATCAGCGATATCACAGCTGGATTCGATAGTACCTTAATGGAGTCGGCTACCTTGGGGTTTTTCAATTGGGGAATAGCGTCGCCTAGATGCGGTAAAAGCGGCAGTAAATCTTCGATAGAAATGGCAGGCTTTTGTGGTGGGGGTACAGCTTCCACTTGGGCGGTATTCCGTCGTCCTCCAAACAGCAGACTTCGCCGTTCTCCTGTACCTTTTGGAGGTGCCTGTTTGAGACGCCCCAGTGTATTTTTCATATCCTGTAGCTCCTGGCGCACCTGACTCATTTCTTTCATCATTTGGGCATTGTTTGCATGCTGCGCATCCGCAAGTTTGTTGATCGATTCTAGCAAAGGGTTCTTGGGGACAGCCTGCTTCTTTTTCGCTTTCATTTTCTCAACGATAATCCCACCTCCCTCCTCACTCTCCCCCCTTATCTAAAACGTTTTTTTATATTTTCCAAATCCTTTGCAGTGACACCTTTTTTCGAAAGCTTATTCAACAAACTTCCGACATTTTCTGTTTTCTGCATCTGACGAAACTGCGCAGCATAACTGTTAACCTCTTGCTCGGTCAATTTTTTCCCTGACTTTCTGGCCATTTCACGAATGACTTCTTTAATTCCGGCATCTGTCCTCAGCTTTTCCTTAGGAATGGATTTCACAATGTTGAGCAAAGACCCAATATCCATCAGTATCCCCCCTAATTGCAGTTAGTTCCTTTTTACTCTATGTAGCCAAGGACGTAATGGATTGGTCATTTGTCCATGAGACAGAAAAAAAGAAGAGGGCACGAAAATAGCCCTCTTCTCCTGCATTTTTATTTTTTGGTAAGATCCGCATATTTGAAATCAATATCACCCAGTCCATCGATTACGACATCCTTCAGATTCTCGTTTTGCACCCAAGAGTTCACGTAGAAGTAGATTGGCATAATTGGCATTTCATCCATCAGGATTTGCTCAGCCTCCATGAGAATTGCTTTGCGCTTCGCTGGGTCTTGCTCCAGAGCGGATTGGTTCAGGAGCTCCTTGTACTTTGGATTTTCCCAACGTGTATCGTTGTTTCCGCCGTCTTTTTCCTGGAACATTTCCAAGAAGTTGATGGGATCATTGAAGTCACCCAGCCAGCCTCCACGAGCGATTTGATAATTACCTTGGTGTACGTCATCTAAGTATACTTTCCACTCTGAATTTTTGAGCTTGATATCTACGCCGAGGTTTTTCTTCCATTGAGCCTGTATTTCTTTTGCGATCTTTTTATGACCTTCGGATGTGTTGTAGCTGAGTGTAATTGGCGGGAGTTTGGAGATACCCTCTTCCTTCATACCTTCTACCAGTAATTTCTTTGCAACTTCAAGATCACTGTCTTTGAAGTAACCGTCTTTGTTCAACGCCATGCTCGGTGGTACATAGCCTGTTGCCGGTACTTGACCTGCTTGCAGGATATCGGCGGTGATACTTTCACGATTAATTGCATAGGCGAACGCCTTACGAATTTTTGCGTTGGTAAACGGTGCTTGCTCTGTATTGAAACGATAAAAGTAGGCACCGGCGATTGGCTGTGTCTTCAGGATGCCAGCTTCCCTCAAAACCGGAAGTGCGTCCATTGGCAGCCCGGACGTTGGAGCACCCGCCCAATCGATTTCGTCGTTATCAAACATGGCCAATTCCGTATTCTCATCCTCTACCATGGTGAATTCGATCTTATCCAATTTTACATTGGCTTTATCCCAATACTTCTCGTTTTTTACAACAGACAGCTTGCTCTTGTGTTCCCATGTTTCCATTTTGAATGGCCCGTTGCTAACAACCGTCTTTGCCTCGTCAGCCCATTTTCTGTTGCCTTCGACTACCTTCTTGTTCACCGGGAAGTATGTTTTGAAAGCAACCAGCTCCGGGAAAAATGGTGTCGGGTTTGTCAGCTCCACTTCCAGCGTCTTATCGTCAATTGCCTTTACACCAACGTCTCCTGCTTTACCGATCCCTTTGTTGAAGTCTTCAGCACCTGTCACATAATACAATTGGTAGGCGTAGTTGGAAGCTATCTTTGGATCGAGCACGCGTTTCCAAGCATATTCGAAATCATGTGCCGTTACTGGGTCGCCGTTGCTCCATTTTGCTTCACGAATCTTAAATGTATAAGTCTTCCCATCCTTAGAAACGGTATAGCTCTCTGCCGCCGCCGGGTGCACCTCTCCGTCTTTTCCGAGACGTGTCAGACCTTCGAATATAGCCGTGATGATCGTACCAGAGGTAGTATCCTCCGCAATTCCTGGGTCTGCTGTAGGCGGCTCCGATTGCAGATTCATCCTTAATACCTTCGGCTCAGCAGCTTGGACAGCGCCTTCGTACCCTGTCATCATTCCGCCGAAAACGAGGGCCGAACTCAATACCACAAAAACACTCTTCTTCATCATATACCCTCCAATAAACTCTGATAGAATCTTCCAAAAATAGTATACAATAAAAAGTAAAAATTTGGATATTAAATAGATAAAAAAAGAAGAAAGGCGAGTATAGCACCTCTCTTCTTTTACATGCACAGCTATTATTTCTTTTCTACGAAATCTGCGTATTTGTAGTCTACAGCACCCAGACCATCGATGATAACATCTTGTACTCTGTCGTCCTTAACCCAAGATTGAGTATAGAAGTAGATTGGCATAATCGGCATTTCATCCATCAGGATTTGCTCTGCCTGAGCCAGGATTGCTTTACGTTTTTCTGGGTCTTGCTCCAGAGCGGATTGGTTCAGGAGTTCTTTGTACTTCGGATTTTCCCAACGAGTATCGTTGTTTCCGCCGTCTTTTTCCTTGAACATTTCCAAGAAGTTGATTGGATCGTTGAAGTCACCCAACCAGCCTGCACGAGCCACTTGGTATTTACCTTGGTGTACATCATCCAGGTATACTTTCCACTCTTTGTTCTCGAGCTTCACGTCTACGCCGAGGTTTTTCTTCCATTGGTCTTGGATTGCCTCAGCAATCTTTTTGTGACCTTCGGAAGTGTTGAAGGAAAGAGTAAGTGCCGGGAATTTGGTGAGGCCCTCTTCTTTCATACCTTCCTCGAGCATTTTCTTCGCTGCTTCGATGTCGTTATCCTTGTAGAAGCCGTCTTTGGTCAGCGCCATGCTTGGTGGTACATAGCCTGTTGCAGGCAATTGACCAGCTTGCAGGATGTTGTCGATCAGGCTTTGACGATCGATTGCGTACGTAAAAGCTTTACGGATTTTTGCATTGTTAAACGGTGGTTTTTCTGTGTTGAAACGGTAGAAGTAAGTACCCGCGATTGGCTGTGTTGTCATTTTGCCGGAATCTTTCAAAGCCGGAATCGCGTCAGTTGGTAGTGCAGAAGTTGGAGATCCCGCCCAGTGCAGTTCACCGTTTTCAAACATGGACAGCTCTGTATTCTCATCTTCTACCATGGAGAATTCGATTTTGTCCAATTTTACGTTGTCTTTATCCCAATAGTTATCGTTTTTGGAAACGACGAGCTTGCTCTTGTGCTCCCAAGAATCCATTTTGAATGGACCGTTACCAACAACTGTTTTCGCATCGGTAGCCCATTTCTCGTTGCCATCCACTACTTTTGGATTAACTGGGAAGTATGTTTTGAATGCAACCAGCTCCAGGAAGAATGGAGTTGGGTTCGCCAATTCTACTTCGAGTGTTTTATCGTCAATTGCTTTTACGCCAACGTCTTCTACTTTACCTTTGCCCTTGTTGTAGGCTTCTGCGCCCTTCACATAGTACAGTTGGTATGCATAGTTGGAAGCTGTTTTTGGATTAAGAGCGCGTTTCCAAGCATATTCGAAATCTTTTGCGGATACTGGATCGCCATTGCTCCATTTGTTATCACGAATTTTGAATGTATATTTTTTACCGTCTTCAGAAACAGTGTAGCTCTCTGCTGCTGCTGGATTGTATTTACCGTCTTTACCAACGCGAGTCAGACCTTCGAAGGTAGCAGTAATGATGGTGCTGGAAGTTGTATCTTCCGCGATACCTGGGTCAGCTGTTGGTGGCTCGGAGTGCAGGTTCAGTTTCAGTACTTTAGAGCCAGCTGGTGCAGAATTTTCTGTCTTTGCTCCGGAAGCGTTGTTATCTGCCGGTGCCGCCTGGTTTCCGCCACCGCATCCTGCGAGTGCCGCGCCAAGAACGAGGATAGAACTCATTGCCACGAAAACATTCTTTTTCATACAAGTAATCCCCCTTTTCTAAATCTTTTATCAATATACATGGTTTTATATATTTTTTAAATATGTTTTAGAATGATTTAATAAATTTTTATTTATTTATAAAGAGAATTAATGAATTATAAAACAAATTGATCGGTAAATAAAATTTCCAGAACATCCCTCTTTCGATATCTCTAAGAAAAACCGCATAAAATCAAGCTTTTTCAGAGTTGAGGATTCACCCCTCATTTATTTACATATTTTTTCGTTCACCCAATTTTATCCACATTCAGTAAAATGGCAATAGTAATTTAATTTATAATTTTATAATTCCTACTATCACCTTCAATCCTCTGCTCCATTGTTCTCTCTTAAAATGGTTTGCAAAAAAAAGAAGAGTGCCGTAGCACCCTTCTTTTATTACAACAAGCTATGCGCTTTTTCTTACTGAATGTCTGCCCATTTCCAGTCTGCGAAACCGAGACCGTCGAGTACTACACCTTTTACTTTGTCTTTTTTCACATAAGAATGTGTGTAGTAGTAGATTGGAGCTGCTGGCATTTCGTCCATGAAAATAGCTTCTGCTTGTGCCAGGATTTGTTTGCGTTTTTCTGGGTCCTTTTCCAGAGCAGATTGGTTTAGCAGCTCTTTGTACTTCGGATTTTCCCATTTCGTGTCGTTGTTGCCGCCATCTTTGTCCTTGAACAGGTCCAAGAACGTGTATGGATCGTTGTAGTCACCAGTCCAGCTGGAACGTGCGATTTGGAATTTACCTTGGTTCACATCTTCCAAGAATACTTTCCATTCCTTGTTCTCCAGCTTAATGTCTACGCCGAGAGCTTTTTTCCATTGGTCTTGGATAGCTTCAGCAATTTTCTTGTGACCTTCAGACGTGTTGAAGGAAAGAGTCAGGGTAGGCATTTTGGTAATGCCTTCTTCTTTCATACCTTCTTCCAGCATCTTTTTCGCTGCTTCTACATCGCCGTCTTTGAAGTAAGGGCTTGTTGCCACTGCCATTGTTGGCGGGATCAGACCCATAGCTGGCTCTTGGTTTGCTTGCGTGATGTTGTCGATGATCGATTTACGATCGATAGCATAAGCAAACGCCTTACGGATTTTCGCGTTGTTGAACGGCGGAACTTCCGTATTGAATTTGTACAAGTACGTACCCGCGATCGGGCGTGTTTGCATTTGACCGGATTCTTTCAATGCAGGAATCGCATCGGTAGGAAGTGAGCTCAGAGGCGCTCCGGACCAATCCAAATCGTCATTGTCGAACATGGACAGCTCTGTATTTGCATCTTCAACCATGGAGAAGTTGAGCTTGTCGAGTTTTACAGCGTCTTTATCCCAGTAAGTATCGCTCTTCACGAGAACCAATTTGCTCTTATGTTCCCATGTTTCCATTTTGAATGGACCGTTACCCACGTGAGTTTTTGCTTCGCCTGCCCATTTATCGCTGCCTTCTACTACTTTTTGGTTAACTGGGTAGTACGTATAGAACGCAGTCAGCTCCAAGAAGAATGGTGTTGGGTTCTTCAAAGTCACGACGAGTGTTTTATCGTCTTTCGCTTTTACGCCAACATCATCAGCTTTTGCTTTACCCTTGTTGTATTCTTCTGCATTTTTCAGGTAATACAATTGGTAGGAGTAGTTAGCTGCTGTCTTCGGATTGAGCGCTCGCTTCCAAGCGTATTCAAAATCCTTTGCAGTAACTGGCTCTCCATTGCTCCATTTGCTGTCACGCAGGGTGAATGTATAAGTAAGGCCATCTTCGGATACGTCAATTTTTTCTGCTACAGATGGATGTGGTTTGCCATCTTCGCCAATACGAGTGAGACCATCAAATGTTGCACGCAGAACCGCACTGGAAGTAGAATCCTCAGCCAATGCAGGGTCAGCAGTTGGTGGCTCGGACATCATGTTCATTCTCAATTCTTTAGGACCGCTTGTTTGCTCCTTAGAAGCACCGCCTTGCTCGCCTGCTTTCTCACCACCGCCGCCACAACCAGCCAGCGCTGCACTAAGAACCAGGATAGAACTCATTGCTGCAAAAACGCTTTTTTTCATGGTGTTGACCCCCTCTTTTTCTATCGGTAAAGATTCCTTGAAAGCTACTCCACAAATATACTGCATTTTTAGTAATATTGAAGACATTTTAAGTAAAATTAATTATGTTTTATTCAAACATCAAATTCTATTAAAGGAAATAAAATTGGTAGTTTCATCATGATGAAGTATGCCTCGTACATAAAAATTTATGCAGCAAGAAACAACCCCTCCAGCCAGAAGGCGAAGGGGTTCACTATGATTAAATTTGGGCTTGTCGATACTCGTTCGGCGCTACACCGACAATTGCTCGAAAATCTCGAATGAAGTGAGAGTGATCGTAGTAGCCTAGAGAGGTAGACAGGTCCAGCCAATCCCGGACCGTTCCTTGGTCAATCTGCTCCGCTGCTTCATGCAATCTGTATCGTTGGATGACCGACTTCGGGCTAACCCCTACATAACGGTCAAACAAGCGCTGCATGGTCCTCATGTTCATACCGGTCAACTGTACGGCATCCTCTACCTTGAGTACGGATCGATCTGCCTGGATCATCCTGACGATTTCACTAATGCGCGCAACATTCGGGTCAGGCTTCGGCAAATGTTCGAATAGAAAGGCTTCTACTCTTTTCATCATTTGCTCATCATTTGGCAGGCTTAGCACTTCTTTCTCAAGCTGGTCAGTGGCAACACCAAACACGGCTTCCAGACTGGTAGAAGTGCCGCTCAGCTTTGATATCGGGGCATTCAGAAACGGATAAAAACCTCCGGGCCTGAATTTTACTCCGAACACCTGACCTTGTCCCTTTAAAAGATGCGAGGAAGTCGTGCGGGCTACACCAAAAATACCACTTGCTCCTTTTTCAAACACCAGATTCACATTGGGATGAGCCAGTACGGTTTGCAAGTGAGGTTGTTCCGTACGCAAATCCCACCGGACGACCCAGTAATGCTGCACGAAGTAGCTGATTCCAGCAGATGGCTCGTATCTGGCCAGCGAAAATTTCTTCTGTCCAATTAAGGCATGCAGTACACCCTTTGGGAGCTTAGCAGTCTGATTTTCCAAGGTGCGCCTCCTGTCGTGTTTTTACAATACACACTACCGATTTCTTCTTATAGTAAGAGTAGTAGTTGGGAGACTTGATTACAATTCCCAAATGAAAAAATGAGGGGGTAAAACGATGGATCTTCGCTTCGATTTCTACATTGGTGCTACGCCAGAGCAGGTCTGGCATGCCCTTACTTCCGATGAAGGCGTAAAGAGCACTTTCTTTGGCTGTACGATTCGCTCAACTTTTCAAGTAGGCGATGAGATGGCTTATGTTGGGCCGGGAAAAGCTGGTGACGACACGGTGCATGTTTACGGGAAAATTTTGCAGTTCGAACCTCATCACATTTTCAGTTTCACTGAACATCCTGGCCCTGCCTATTACGAGAATCATGCGGAATTGCAGTCTCGTGTCACCATTACCTTAGAACCGGTTGGCGGCTGCACCAAGCTGACGCTGATTCAGGATCAATGGACAGAAAATCATCCCTCCCACGCAAGTGCCAGCAACAATTGGCCGATGATGCTCTCGTCGATCAAGACGTATGCGGAGACAGGCAAGACACTTGATTTTGGATTCTAATACAAAAGAATCCCGAGACCAGCAATTTCGTTGGCCTCGGGATTTTTTTCTATTCGTTACTCCGTCATTTCTGCCCACTTGAGGTCGATAAATCCGAGCCCATCTACTTGAACGCCTTTTACCTTGTCACTTTGCACCCACACATCCACATCCGTGAACAGCGGAATCAACGGCATGGCATCCATAAAGATTTGCTCAGCCTCTGCAAACAGCTGCTTGCGTTTCTCTGGATCAGTTTCTACCGATGACTGTTTCAGCAGCTCTTGATAGCGCGGATCTTCCCAGCCCGTGTCGTTGTTGCCTGTTTTGCCATCTCGGAACATTTCCAGGTAGTTCATCGGATCATTAAAGTCTGCATTCCAACCGATACGGCCCATCTCGTAATTAAGTTCATGCATATCCTGCAAATGAACGGCAGCTTCCTTTACCATGATCTTTATATCAATGCCCAGCTTTTGTTTCCATTGGTCCTGAATCGCTTCGGCAATTTTCTTATGTCTGTCGCTTGGATTGTAAGACAAGGTGATCGGCGGCAGCGTTGTCACGTTGAGCTCTTTCATGCCTTCTTCCAGCAGCTTTTTCGCTGTTTCTACATCATTATCCTTGAAGTATCCGTCTTTTTTGATAATCATGGATTGCGGCAACATCCCCATCGTTGGCACCTGTCCGACTTGTGTAATGTTATCTACGATAGTTTGACGATCTACCGAGTATGCCAATGCTTTACGAATTTTCACATTGCTGAGCGGCCCTTTTGTCGTATTCATCTTGTACCAGTACATCGTCGCTTTCGGATGAACAACGAGTTTTCCCGCCTCTTTTAGTGTCGGAATCGCATCGGTGGGAAGTCCACCGAGTGGCTGGCCTGCCCAATCCAGCTCACCGTTCTCGAACATGGACAGCGCTGTATTATCATCCTCGATCATCGCAAACTCAATGCGATCGAGCTTTACTACGTCTTTATCCCAGTAGTGCTCATTCTTTTCAAGCACGATTTTGCTCTTGTGCTCCCACGCTGTCATCTTAAATGGACCGTTGCTTACGTGCGTGGCCGCTTCGTTTGCCCATTTTGG
Source organism: Brevibacillus brevis NBRC 100599 (assembly GCF_000010165.1). NCBI lineage: Bacteria > Bacillati > Bacillota > Bacilli > Caryophanales > Paenibacillaceae > Brevibacillus > Brevibacillus brevis. The sequence continues at coordinate 475,447 of NC_012491.1, read as the reverse complement.
ATTAGCCTCCACTACTTTTTGGTTAACTGGGTAGTACGTGTAGAAAGCCGTCAGCTCCAGAAAGTAAGGCGTTGGATTCTCCAGCGTGACTTCCAGTGTTTTGTCATCGATTGCCCTCGCACCGAGTTCGTCGGGGTTCGCCTTGCCTTCGTGAATCGGCTTCGCATTTTTGATGTAGTACAGCTGATAGGCATACTCGGCACCAAAGGTCTTGCCGAGTGCACGCTTCCATGCATATACGAAGTCATGGGCAGTTACCGGGTCTCCATTGCTCCACTTGGAGTCGCGGAGCGTAAACGTATACACCAGTTTGTCATCTGAAAGCTTCACATCGGATGCTACTGAATTCACTGGCTTTGCGTTTGCATCGAAGCGCGTCAAGCCATCAAAAGTAGCACGAATGATCGCTCCCGAAGTAGCATCCTTCGCAAGACCAGGGTCCGCAGTCGATGGCTCACTCACAATGTTCGCCCGAAATACCTGCGACTTTGCATTTGCAGGCTTTTCAGCGGATGCTGCATTTCCCTCTGCTGGAGGGGTTGTCGTCGATGGCGTACTCGTGGAGCATCCAGCTAACACGCTTCCAGCGACCAGCATCGCACCAAGAAACAACTTGAGATTTTGTTTCATCAGAATATTCCCCCTTATCTGTATTTTTCCATTCCAAACACAATATACGCGACCGGAATTGGGTTGAAAACGGGGTTAGTATAGATTTCATTTAATTTTATGAAAATTCACTATATTATAAACAAAAGTAAAACCCAACCAGCTTTTCGGCCAGTTGGGCTTTTGTTGATCGATCAATTTTTTCTAGATTAGAACGCTGGAATAATCGCGCCTTTGTATTCATCTTCAATGAACTTTTTCACTTCAGGTGAGTTCAGTTCTTTTGCCAGCTTTTGAATGGCTTCGGAATCCTTGTTGTCAGGACGAGCTACCAAGAAGTTTGCGTATGGCGTATCTTTATCTTCAATAAACAGAGCGTCTTTGGTGGGAACAAGCTTTGCTTCCAGCGCGTAGTTCGTGTTGATCAGCGCCAAATCTACTTCTTCCAGAACGCGTGGCAGCATTGCTGCTTCTACTTCTTTGAATTTCAGGTTTTTCTTGTTCTCAACAACATCTTTCACTGTACCGCTGATGCCAGCGCCTTCTTTCAGCTTGATCAAGCCGTTTTTCTCCAAGAGTGCGAGTGCGCGACCGCTGTTTGTCGGGTCGTTTGGCAGCGCGATTGTTGCGCCATCAACTAATTCATCTACAGATTTAATTTTTTTGCTGTAAGCGCCGAATGGCTCGATGTGTACAGCCACTACTGGCACCAGGTTCATGTTTTGTCCTTTATTGAAGTCTTCCAGGTAAGGCTTGTGCTGGAAGAAGTTTGCGTCGAGTTGTTTCTCGTTCACTTGAACGTTAGGTTGTACATAATCAGTGAACTCTTGGACTACCAAGTTCACGCCTTGTTCTTTCAGTTTTGGTTGAATGAACTTCAAGATTGCTGCATGTGGAACGGGAGAAGCGCCTACCTTCAATGTTACTTCCTGTTTTCCGCCTTGTGCGCCGCCTTCAGCTGGAGCAGGTGCTGTTTCGGTTTTGCCTCCGCAAGCTGCCAAAGAAAATGCCAATACAGTAGAAAGTACAGATACGACTAGCTTTTTCATGAATGATTTCCCCCTTGCATGTATTTCGTTTTATTTTTTGACAATCTATATGGAAAGATCCTATTTACGGCTGAATTTCAGAACCAGACGGTCCCCCAGCGACTGTAAGATCTGTACCATCACCAGCAAAATAACAACAGTCACAACCATAACATCGGTTTGGAAACGCTGATAACCGTATCGGATCGCCAAGTCACCCAAACCACCACCGCCAATTACCCCAGACATTGCTGTGTAGGAGACCAGTGTTACCGTCGTGATCGTAATACCCGCGATCAAACCGGATCTAGACTCTGGCAAAAGGACATTCCAGACGATCTGCCAATTGGATGCACCCATAGATTGTGCGGCCTCAATCACGCCCTTATCAATCTCACGCAGAGAGGTTTCCACCAAACGTGCGAAAAACGGAGCGGCACCAAATACGAGCGGCGGAATGGCACCTAGTACGCCGAGTGAAGTCCCTACGATCATTTTCGTCACTGGAATCAGCAAGATCATCAGAATGATAAATGGTACCGAGCGCAATACGTTGACAACGAATGATGCAATGGTATAAAAAGTGCGGTTTTGCAAAAGCTGTCCGCGAGAAGTCAAAAACAAAATGATGCCCAACGGCAAACCAATCAGGACGGTAAACAGAGTGGAGAAGCCAAGCATCGTGAGCGTGTCCATCGTACCTTCGCCGATTTCAGCCCAATCCACATTTTCGAATGTCCAGTCCATTTATATCACCTCTACTTCCAAGCCACGTTGGCGCAGCGTCTCGATGGTCTTTTGATTCTGTGCGACATCGCCTTCCAGCTCGATCACTAACTGACCATACGGCGTATCTTTCATGCGAGAAATCGTTCCCTGCAAAATACTAAACACCGTACCTGTCTCTTGCATCGTTTGGAAAAGGATTGGCTGGTACGTTTTTTCTCCGAGGAAGGTGACACGAGCAATCGTGCGGTTCCCCGAAGCCTTTTCGTGCTCGACCGCTTCGCGCAGCTCTGTAGAATCGGCTACTTGCTCCACGAATTCTTGTGTCGTTGGATGCTTTGGACGAAGGAATACATCTAGTACGTTACCCGATTCGACGATCTTTCCTCCATCAATCACGCCGACACGATCACAAATGGAGCGAATGACGTGCATCTCGTGGGTAATCAACACAATGGTCAAGCCCAGCTTGCGGTTGATGTCCAAGAGCAGTGCCAGAATGGAGTTCGTCGTCTGCGGATCGAGAGCTGATGTCGCTTCGTCGCAGAGCAGCACTTTTGGATCATTCGCGAGCGCACGGGCGATCCCGACACGCTGCTTCTGTCCGCCAGACAGCTGAGACGGATATTTGTCCTTATGTGCCTCCAAGCCAACCAGCTTCAGCAGCTCGTTTACTTTCTTATCAATCTCTGCCTTCGAACGCTTTGCCAGCTTGAGCGGAAAAGCAACATTTTCGCCGACCGTCGAAGAAGACAGCAAGTTGAAATGCTGAAAAATCATGCCGATTGCGCGGCGCTTTTCTTGCAGCTTCCCTTCATCCAGCTTCGTCAAATCGACGCCGTCCACAATAACTTCCCCCGAAGTTGGGCGCTCTAGCAAATTGATGCACCGGATCAACGTACTTTTCCCTGCACCAGAGTGTCCGATAATCCCGTATATTTCGCCTTGCTCTATGGAAAGGTCGATCCCCGTTAACGCTGGGATGGTTTTACCTTGTACTTGATAGCTTTTATGCAAATGACGCAGTTGGATCAACGCATCCACCTCCCGACCATAATCTTGATAAAAATATAAAAACCCCTTTTTCACAAACGAAAAAGGGGCTGCAACGCAATGTATACGTTCGCATCCACCCTTCTCATCTGTACAAGATCCAAAAATCCTGTAGGAATTGGCACCGCGACGTTCATTCGAAAATGAACCGGCTGCCGGGCTTCATAGGGCCTGTCCCTCCGCCTCTCTTGATAAGAAAGATATCTACGTATATTATGTTCGTTTTTTCTATTTCTTGATGATACAAAACGGATTATATCCTTTTTGAAAATATCACGTCAATAGTAATAGCAGGAAAAAGTTTTTTAATCCATGACGCCGTTGCGGATGATGGTTGACTTTATGTGGAAGCGAAATGTCGCTTCTTTGAACATCTTTCTCCATTCAGCCTGCGTCATATTTGCCTTGCCCCTTCTATTTGAGCGATACACGATCCCGAAACCAGCGGGATCGACATTGAGGTCCTGCAATTTATGCACTACTTTCTGCAGTTCTTTTCCAAGCTCTTCTTCCAGTGCATGTTCCATGATTTTCATCAACCTGGCATTCTCTAGCTTCAGCGGGAGGGTTAATTCCAAAATCCGCGCATTTAATCGGATGTGAATATCAAAGATCGGGGGAGATACTTGGGTCAGCTCGATTTTTGAATGGCTGGAAATCGTGTCAAAGACAAGCTGCACACGGTCTTTTTTACTTCCGCGATTCTTGGGCATCTCGCCAAAAATATGAGCAGGGACAGAAGTATCGTAGCTGCCAATGCGGAATTTTCCATGCATGAGCTTGATTAAAAAGGCTTCCTTGGGTGTGATCCACCCTACATAACGCTCCCCTCGAAATAATGCGATCCCCTTGATTTGCAGCTCATTTCCCTTTCTTGCAATGAACGGCATGATCGGGTCTATTCCTTTGTCATAATAAGACCGAAAAAACTCATGCATAGTGGAAGACGGAATTTTTTCCCCTTCAATATTTTGCTCAATCATACGGTATAAATAGATTCCGATATTCCCTTCTTCAGAATAGGGATGCGTTAACATATCATATGTTTCGCCTTCAAATAAGCAAAGATAAACCCTGCTGGAAATAGAGGAATCCCGATACAACGTGTCAACGATACTACCAAGTCCACGCTTTGCCAATTTTTCATTGTAGAGTGCGACACGAATTTGCCCACCCAATACTCTTTTATCTGATTGTAAATTTATCCGATCCCGAATTCCCTTGCTGGTTTCACCGATGGCTGAAAAAACCTGTATCTTTTCTTTCGCCTCTGGATTAATGGAAGGCATAATTGCTGTCCCCCGAACGTCCCCATCCTTTAACAGATCATAGCCGACAGCCGTGGCAAGTCCTGTCTCATCAAAAATTTGCCGATCTGAACAGCCTGCCAGGACAAGGATACATGAACACCACAACGCCAAAAGACGCTTAGGCAGCATCAGGCACTCTCTCCTTTGCTGGTTGGTTTCACCCTTTGCTTTCGTTTCTTCAGCCAGACCATCAGGTACAAAAAATAGGGGTACACGTAAATAATGTACAGAGTTATATGCGAGTAAATAGTCGTCATCCGACTCATCTGCTGTCTGGAAAGCAGCGACAAGGAGGCTACATAGATCACGGGTATAATCCAATACAACGAATGACGTAGATTGAATCCGAACAAGCGCTTGAGACCTCGGGCAGAAGCCCACAAATACAGCATAATATTCGGCAAGATCACGAGAAGCCATAACGAAATGACAACCAGTTCAAACCTTTCCAGAATAGGGAGGTACACCATCTTTTGCATATTGAGTGTCGCCCAGATCGTTCTCATGAGCTGACCCTGACTAAAAAAGACCAGTGCCACAATCATGACAAACAAATAGATCAGATACGTCACCAACACCGCCAACTGTACACTTTTGTGTACCCTCTCTTTATTTTGTAAATAAGGATAGACAACGTAGAGAATCTCAAAGCCGGCACTGGTCAAAGACATGGCAATCATTCCATTGAAAAGGTTCTCCAAGCTGGTGTCCATGACAGGAAACAAATATTCCCACCTGGCAAATTTCAAAGGAAAATATAACTCAAATATCATCCATATCGTGACCATAAAGGAAAAAAACGCATAGCCTGCTACGACTCTTATCCCCCCTACGACTGTGTAAAACGCTAGAAACAGGATAATCCCTGACAGAACCCACGTTGGTAAATTCGGAAACATCCAGGTTTGGACAACTTCAATGTAGGTACGTAAAATGACTCCAGCTGACACAAAAAAATAGGTCAAATAAATGATGCTTATGCCTGTTCCCAGCCACTTTCCAAACACATCTTCCTGAATTCCGTAAATATCGGCTGAAGGGTATTTTTGCAAGGTCTTGTTAATGATCATCACTGTAAGATGAGTAAACAAAGCTGCGAGTATGACAGATATCCAAGCATCATGCCCCGCCTCCTTGGCAATGATTCGTTGGAAGCCCAAAATGCCCATCCCTATCTGCGTGCCATGCACAAGAACCCCTGCAAGAAATGCCGTTATCGTATTGTCCTTACTTACATCGATGTTGATCTTCATGGCCGCCTCGCTTACTCGTCAATGTCTTTCTTCTCTTTGGCTCTATCCCTGTCAAAGCGCGATATTCGTTTTGGGTTAAAAAACTTGAGACGTTCCGAAAGGGAGGATAAGGGAGCCCGTATAAAGCCATCCTTCCAATCTGAAAATCGCACGGGATAAATCGGATACATATACGGACGCCCCAAGCTGGTCTGACGAAGCAAGTGACTGGCCAAAAAACTAAATCCGACCACAATGCCTAATGCACCTAGCACACCTGCCAGAAAAATCATCGGAAAACGAACCACCCGGATCGTAGAACCGATCATATAGCTAGGCGCGATAAAGGATGACAAAGCGCCGAGGGCAACGATAATAATCAAAATATTGCTCGTGAATCCGGCCTGAACGATAGCTTGTCCGATAACAATACCGCCCACAATACCAATCGTCTGACCGACCTTGGTCGGCAGTCTCGCTCCCGCTTCCCGCAAAAGCTCAATAATCAGCTCCATCAAAAGGGCCTCCCACAACGGCGGGAACGGTACCCGAGAGCGTGATTGCGCGAGCGAAAGCAAGAGGTCAGCTGGAACCATCTCGTAATGATAGGTCAGGGCTGCCACATAGATCGGCGTGAGGATTAGGGACAAAATCATGGCAAAGGTGCGCATGAGCCTGTTGAAGGTAGCAAGACTCCAACGCAAGTAATAGTCATCTGGTGACTGAAAAAATTGCAACAGGGTGGTAGGCCCGAGCAGAGCGAATGGGCTCCCCTCCACGAGTATGGCAATCTGCCCTTGTCGCAAACCGTGTATAGCACGGTCTGGACGCTCTGTTTGCTGAAGCGTAGGAAATAATGATTTCTCATTGTCCGCGATATGCTGAGCCAGTATGGTGGAATCCAGACTGGTGTCTAATTCCAGATCATTAATCCGTTGACGTACCGTATTCACATTTTCCTCATCGGCCGTCCCACTCAAATACAGCATCGACACATTCATCGGTATGGTTTTCCCCACGCTCAATCGTTCATGGAACAGTCTTGGGGTAGACATATATTTGCGAATGATACAGATGTTCACATTCAGCTCTTCTACAAAGGCGATCTGTGGGCCGAGTACAACTGTTTCGATTTCCGGCGCTTGAATGTTTCTGCCAACTGTGCCATCACTGGGGAACGCCAAGCCATAGGACGATTCCTCTACTTGAATAACAATATGGCCGCTGAGTAAACGCTCAATGGCTTCCCCATCATCGAAGACTCGGTTGCTGCTAGACACTCCTAGATGCTGAGCAATCACTGCAATTTCGCTTTCTTCCAAACAAATCTCGCGCAGCTTCGGGATGAGCTCGCTGTAAACAACCTTGGCATCTGCCATGGTCGATAAATAGAAAAGTCGCACGCGGCCTTCAGGTTCATCGATATGTTCAGTGACCAAGTCGCTTGTATGTGTAAACCAATTACGTGCACTCTCCCGATCCATCTACACTGTCACCTCAGCACTTAGAAAATCATGGTTAGTCTTTCCTAAAAAATACAAAAAAACAGCACGCTTAGTTTTGCGTGCTGCTTTTCTTTTCTCCCACAGGTTGATCTGATGCTTCGGTAGGAGGTGCGATTTTTTCTTGGATAAACGACTGAACCTGATCGACATCCGGAACCAGAACTGAACCTGCACGGTGGGACTCACGGAACATCCCCATTGGTGGCAATTGATAGTTACCTGGTTCTAACGTATTCAATTTTAATCCGAGTGCAGACAGCTTCAGCATGTCCACTGAGCTAATATTGGTTTGAACATACGGTGTTACTTCCTTCAAAATGGTAGGAAGCTGCATCAGCGTCGTACCATTTTTCATCTGATCCACGACTGCCGTCATTAATTTCCGCTGACGCTCCGTCCGTGTATAATCGGAGGTCGCATCATGGCGGAAACGAACATATTGCAAAGCTTTGTCTCCATTCAGCTTTTGCAGACCTTTTTTCAGATTAATATCGTAGACACCTTTGTCTGTCGGGTCATGATAATACATGTTTTTTTCTACATCGATCTGGACTCCACCTACTGCATCAATCAAAGCCTTGAAACCTTCAAAGTCAGTAATGACGTAACGATCTACTTGAAGTCCAGTGAACTGACTAACCGTTTCCATTGCCAGCTCAGGTCCACCTTCTACAATCGCAGAGTTGATCCGCGAGCTACCTCTACCGGGAATATCTACATACGTATCACGCAGAATTGAAAACATGTCATAACGTTTCCCCGTAGGATCGATGCTGACCAGCATCATAGAGTCAGAACGAGGCAGCCCGTTATTTTTCATCCCTCTGCGGTCTACTCCCATCAGCAGAATATTGACACGTTCCTTGCCATCCCACTCTGGTATTTCCGCGGCTTTGGTGGAATTCCCACCACTAGGCGGTGCGATATTGGGCTCTTGAATATTTTGAGCAAATTGATAAAAAGAGTATCCGTAATATCCAGCTGTCGTAGCTATCACGACAAGCAAAAGAAGCAACACTCGTTTCCATATTTTCATAAAGTCCACCTTTATTCTCTCTATCCTCAGTTGATGTCATCTCTCCACTTTGATTAGTATACTCGAATTTGCGGAAAGTGGAGCAGCCTTTATTTGGGTACCTGTGACATTATAAACATTTCATTTTACAAAGTTTAGAATATTCGCTATACTGTTCTTATCCTTACTGATAAGGGGTGCATTCGCGTGATATCACCGTCAGTTTTCCTCAATCGCTATCCACGTGAGGCCATTTTCTTCCTCATCGCCAGCTTTATTAACTCCTCCGGGAGCGCTTTTATGTGGCCACTTACTACCTTATACGTACATACCATTTTGCAACGCTCGATGACGGAAGCCGGATTCGTCCTGATGATCCAATCTCTCGCTGGCATCTTCGGCCAATTCATCGGCGGATCGTTGTTTCATCGACTAGGTGCCAAGCGGCTTATTGTCGGCGCATTGATCTTTCAAGGTCTTATTCAATTTTCTATTCCTTTCGTTCAGAGTTGGCCTGCCTACCTGATTCTCATGATGGGGCTTGGTTTTACCTTCAACCTGTCGTTTCCAGCGATTCAGGCATTTATTGGTTTCCGCTGGAAGGAGCAGCGTCGTGAATTATTTAACATCGTCTACGTCGGCAATAATTTGGGGATGGCAATCGGAACCGCGTTGGCTGGCGTCATTGCCACTTTATCCTTCCAGCTTACTTTTTGGTTCAACAGCACGAGCACCTTATTGTTTGCCTTGTTCTTCTTCCTTTTTATGAAGAATATATCCCATCAGGAGCTGGTCGGAGAAAACCTGGAAGAACAGCAAAAGCATCACGTAAAAAACAGCTTTACCCTGCTATTCCGCTACCAATTGTACTTGTTTATGGCATTGGGCGCAGCATTGATTTTCTTTTCGAATACGGTATGGAACACCGGCGTTGCTCCTTATATTACCGAACAAGGCATGCCGCTGTCTTCGTATAGCTGGCTGTGGACGATCAACGGGATTATCATTTTTGCCGGGCAGCCCATCACTTCCTGGATCAAGCGGCTGTTGAATCAGAGCTTGTCTGCCCAACTCGTCGTCAGTGCCATCGCGTATGCTGTCGGTTTTGGGTGTATGCTTGTCTACCACGGTAGTTATTACGCATTTGTTGTCGGAATGGTTATCACTACGTTTGGAGAAATGCTCATCTCGCCAACTATCCCTACTTTTATATCGGAAAAAACCGGAGAGAATGCACCCTTTTATTTGGGGGTCGTAGGGGCGATTACAACTGGTGGAAGGCTCTTGGGGCCGCTGGCTATGGGGTTCATGTATGACCATGGTGGCATTCATCCAACTTTGTTCTTGGCAACGCTTGTCTCTGCGGGTTCGGTCCTGCTCTGTCTGTTACACGCTTATTTTCATCGGGAAAATCGAGCAGAGGTTGCTAAATACTGATTTCAATTGCAAAAAAGCCGCCTGATCCTTTTACAGGAACGAGCGGCTTTTTGGTTGAACTCAATCTGTCGAGGGCATTCTCGACAGCTAATAAAACAATGGCAACGATATTCAGTTAGTTCTTTTTCTCACGGGTGGGCAGGTAAGCGACTTTCCATTGTCTTGCGGACCAAGGCCGATGATGTACGGTACCGCCACACGGCTCCACTCTACCGGATTTGGTGCGCTGTCCACATCTTCTGGCGAGCATGAACGGAGCATGGCAGTATCGATACTGCCTCCTGGATCAAGCGTCACGGCGGCCATTCCCTCAGGCAATTCGGCTGCCAATGATTGCGTCAATCCTTCGATGGCGAACTTCGAAGCGCAGTATGGCGATAAAAACGCTTCCCCATATCTTCCCCAGTATGAGCTGATATTGACGACGACTCCTCCATTTGCGCGCTGAACCATAAACGGTAAAAAGGCGCGAATTACATAGAAAACACCATTCACGTTGATGTCCATGACTCTCGAAAACTCATTTGCCTCAAGACCAATGACTGGGCTGTTCCGGTTTATAATAGAAGCATTGTTAATCAACAGATCGGGAACGCCCACCTCGGCTCTGACTTCCTCTGCCCACTTTTCCACTTGCTCCATGACCGAAACGTCGACGACAGAAAAATGATGCTGTTCTCCGAATTGCTCTCGCAATCCTTGCACCTCTTTTTCCGAACGACCGCAGCCTGCAACTGTCCAGCCTGCTTCGTGAAAACGCTCGACCATTTCCCTGCCCAAACCACGTGTCACGCCTGTAATCACTACCAGCTTGTTCATTTTCTCTCCCCCTCCATTATTATACTTATTAAATATTTTAGTATAATAACAAAAGGAAATCAATCCCAAGAGATTTGAGTTTGGGCTGTAGTGGTGGGGAGGAAACAGGAGAAAACGCTCAGATTCTAGGTCCACCCACTGGGGGATTGACTGCCCGACTCCATGCAAAAAGCGAAACCGCGTCCAAAGTGGTCCTTTCAGGATGTGCTTTCAGAGGTGGACGCTTAAGGGCGTGTTTCGCTTTTTGCATTGCGTCTCGGTCGGTGTCCCTAAGATCTTCGCTGTTTTCTCCTGTTTCCTCTACGAGCTTTCCGTGTTTACCCCGCTTTTTAAAGCTTTGAAAGAATGAAGAAATGTCCTCAGTAACGACAGTGAAGAATATTTCCAGGCGTAGCGACTTGTGGAGTCCTACCGAGCGGAGAAGGGATTCGCGGGCAACAGAAACGCAACCGTGCCCATACGGCGTAGCGGCTACCACTTTTGCGTTTCCCCGCGAATCCCTTCGGAGCGGACAGTCTTAACCCTCATATGGACGGAGCCTAGAGCCTAGACTGGAAATATTCTTCTCTTCACTACAGCCCCATTTCAAGTCTGTAAAAAAAGACGCCCGTTACCGGGCGCCTCGTGATGTTTCGTACTTTCTTATTTGTAAGTGTCGTAAGCGTTGGTCAACAAGCCAGCGATTGTTGCCAGTTCGTTGTTCTCGATTTGATGACGCTCGATCATGGTCATGATTTTGCCGTCTTTCATGATCGCGAAGGATGGGGAAGACGGTGCATAGCCTTCGAAATACTCACGAGCTTTTGCTGTCGCTTCCTTGTCTTGACCTGCGAATACCGTGAAGATGTTATCCGGTTTTGTAGCGTGATTCAAGGAATGTACAACCGCTGGACGAGCGAGTCCTGCTGCACAGCCACAAACCGAGTTCACAACAACAAGTGTCAGGCCTTTTGCATTTGGCAGTGCTTGCTCTACTTCTTCAGCAGTGCGAAGCTCTTGAAAACCGTTGCGTGTCAACTCATCGCGCATTGGTTGAATTACTTGGCTCATATATGCTTCATAAGACATCATTGGGCAATCTCTCCTTTGTATCACGTGTTCAACTTACTTATTATTATACCCCGACTGCGCCTACCCGAGAAAGCAGAAGCTACACTTCCATCAAAATGGTAAGAATCATTGGGTTACGGCCTGTTTTTTCATAAATGAACGGCTTGATCACTTCATTAATCTGTGACTTCAACTCAGACCATTCCTTGATTTTCTTATCCAACGCTTCTTGCAGACGCCCACGAACGAGCTGTGTCGCTTCCTGAATCAAGGATTCTGAACCGCGTACGTATACGAACCCGCGGCTCACGATATCTGGGCCCGTCAAAATTTTGAAGTTCTTCATATCCAGGCTGACAACTACAACCATCAAGCCATCCTCTGCCAAATGCTTGCGATCGCGCAGAACGATATTGCCGACGTCGCCTACACCGCTGCCATCAATGAGGACAATCCCTGCTTGTACTTTGCTGAGCCACGCTTTTTCGCGGTTGCAATTCAGCACTTCGCCGTTGTCCATAATAAAGATGTTGCTCTCCTCGATCCCAACCTGTTGGGCCAGCTTGGAGTGAGTCTTGAGCATCCGGTATTCCCCGTGGATCGGGATGAAATATTTCGGACGAATGAAGTTGAGCATGAGCTTCAATTCTTCACTGCTGCCATGTCCAGATGCGTGGATGTCAAACGCATGACTCAATACCACGTTGGCACCTGCACGGTACAGCTTGTCTATCGTGCGACTGACGTTGATTGTGTTCCCAGGAATCGGGGATGCGGAAATGATAACCGTATCTTCTGGATAAATGGAAACAGTACGGTGCGATCCGGAAGCAATTCGGGTCAACGCTGCCATCGGCTCACCTTGACTACCCGTGCAAATAATAAGCACTTGGTTGTCCGCGTAGTTGTCGATGTGCTTAATATCAATCAACATGCCCTCTGGCATTTGGATGTAACCCAGCTCTTGTCCAATCAAGAAAACCTTTTCCATACTGCGGCCAATAACCGCCACTTTGCGATTGCATTGCTCGGCAGCGTCTACCACCTGTTGCAGGCGATGCACGTTGGAAGCAAAGGTAGCCAGGATGATGCGTCCACGCGCTTTGCGTACCACATCGAGAATCCCTTCCCCTACCGTTCTCTCCGACATCGTAAATCCAGGACGCTCACTGTTCGTACTGTCGGACAAAAGCGCCAAGACGTCTCCACTCGCACCAATGCGTGCAATTTTTCCGTACTCCGTTGTTTGTCCGACTGGTGTCATGTCAAACTTGAAGTCACCCGTGTGAATGACCATTCCCTCTGGTGTATAGAGCACAACTCCCAGGGAATCCGGAATACTGTGGTTCGTACGGAAGAATGTCGCCTTCAGCTTGGCAAAAGGAATTTCCGTATCTTCCGAAATTGGAATCAGCTTCACTTCATTTTGCAAACGGTGCTCTTCCAGCTTCGCCTTGACCAAGCCCAGGGTCAGACGACCACCGTAGATCGGCACCTTAATTTGCCGTAAAATATAAGGAATCGCACCAATGTGATCCTCATGTCCGTGCGTTAACAAAAGTGCTTTGATCTTGTGCTGGTTATCCTTCAGATAAGAAATATCCGGGATAACCAGATCAATACCAAACATTTCATTCTCGGGGAATTTCACCCCGCAGTCAATGATGATGATTTCGTCCTCATACTCGACGCAGTACATATTTTTTCCGATCTCGCCGAGGCCGCCCATCGCGAAAATCTTAACGTCGCTCAATCTCTTTCCTCCTAACATCGTCGTGCATGATTATGGGAATCCGAACCAAGCATGCCATTCTTATTATATCACAACGTAAGACGTTCGTTTCACCCAGTCTTGTCTATTCCACACATTCATCTTCGGTCAATAATCGAATACTGATACTCCAAATCGGCAACTCGTTCATCGGTAACGGCACTAGCTCTCGCCCAGAAATCGTGCTTCGCATAAGAATCCCCCGTCCATACCTCCGTTATTTCTCCTGAAGCGAGCTTTAACGGTATGGCCTCGACCTCTTTTAATACGTTGCCGCTTTTGTTTTTCAATCGCAGCTTTAGATCGATCTCCACCCGCTGGTCCGACTGATTTCGTACCAGGATGAGACTTGAATACGGATACCCGACACAATTTTTGGTACACTCTTGTCTGCTGTATACGAGGGCGAGATCAATAGGCTTCTCGTTGTCCATCTTGGCCTCTTTCCACTGGTCTTTTGCTTTTTGTACGACGATCACGTACTCCGCTTTCTTCAAAAAGGGACCCATCCCTAAAAAGGCAGCAGCAAAAAAACTAAACAAACCAAAAGCTGTGCATAGAAAAACGAGGTTCATCTTCCAAAACTGTTTTCTCATCGTGATCAAAAAGCCAATATACAGGAGAATACAAACAAACACCAACAGGATACAAAAATAGAAAAAGACCTCTAAATCGGACTCTGTAGGTAACACGGGAATGCCATACTTCACTTGCCAATATACATTCGCGGCAAAGCAGCCTCCGTAAATCAATACGGCTGAAGCAATCGTCAGCCCCCATTTTTTCCAGAAAGGAGGCTTTTGAAAAATCGCCGTAAGAACCCCCACCAAAACAGGAACGCCAAATAAGGGAATGAGCAAGTAATGCATCGAATACCCCCCGTACTTCATTGTCATTATTTTCTACGAATGATATTCCGAAAAGTCTTCAAAATACATGGCAAACCATTGGAAAAAGAGAGGGAATAGCAAGTGCAAACAGCTCGTCGCCTATTTCGCTATCGGAACATGATGCCCCTTCTCTCCACCGTCCTTTTCCTGCTCATCTTTCAACCGTTCCCTACCTATGCCGAGCCTCCCTATGCAAAATGGGGCAGGCTCGCGATGCAGGAAACGATGAAACGATATCCAAACGCTCAAATTGTGGACTACCTGCATGTCGGACGAAAACAAAAAACGCCCACCACGTCAGAAGAGACGTTTAAGCTCTTGCTTCAAGAAAGCAATCGCAGGTGGGCGTTACTCGTTCATATTGAATTCGTGAATCAAACAGAAGAGGTCGTAAACATCTCCTATGAGGAGACCCGCTAGTCAGCGAGCTGTACCATTTCTTTCATCATGACTTCCAGTTCCATGTTAGCTGCCATCCCGTACGCGCGACGCATGTTTCCATCTCCATCCACAAGGAACATGCGAGCCGTATGGGCATAAGAACCATCTGGCTGCTTAATGACCATCAGACCAAAATCCTTCGTTACTTTCTCTACCGCCTGTGCGTCCCCACGCAGGAACTTCCAGCCACTCTGATCTGCCTTGAACTTGGCTGCATAGTCCTGCAAGACTTCCGGCGTATCGTTATCAGGATCAAAGGAAATGGAAACAAACTCCACTTTGTCTCCGAACAGTCCCTTTTCCTTCAACTGATCTTGCAGCTTGGCCATGTTGAACGTAGTCGCCGGACAAATATCCGGGCACTTGGTAAACATAAACTCTACCAGTCGTACCTTGCCAGCACTTGAATGAAATGTATAGGTTGTTCCGTCACTGTTGTCTAAGGTGAAGTCTGCAATCGGCTTCAATACCTCGATCTTCTCTTTTGTCATGTAATTATAACCAAATACTCCGACGATAGCTAAAATGATAATACCAGCTAACACAGGAAACCAATGTTTCTTCATTGCAGATTCCTGCTGCAATTGTGCTCCTTCACTCATCGGTTGCTTCCTCCCTGCTTGTCCCATGTGTGATGCCTCCTGATTACACGCGGGAGGCATTCACACTGGTTCTATCTCGTTTATTGTTCCACTTCACCTGGCCATGCGAGCATGCCGCCAACCATATTCGCCACGTCATACCCTTGTGCACTCAAATACTCTGTAGCTGTATTGCTTCTGGCACCACTGCGGCAAACCATCACAATCGGAATGTTCTTATCCAGCTCATCGATACGATGTGGCAAAAAGCCAAGCGGGATCAGCTTTGCCTCTTTAATGTGACCTGCATTCCACTCATCCACTTCACGTACATCAATGACTTGCAGTTCCTCTTTGGCTTCCAGCTTTTCCAACAGCTCTTGTGGTGTCATTTCCTTTACTCCATGGCTCATCGCTATTTATCCTCCTATATGTACGATCAGATCAGTTGTAACCACCTCCATGATATCACACGCTTTTTTACTTTTCTAACGCGAGGAGCACTTGGCTTCACCCTGCATTGATGCTCCCTATTTTCTACCATTATCTCCTATTTCGCTGCGGCAGTAGCCACACGGGATGTGAACAGCTTGAGACAAAACCGTTACAAATTAATGGCATGAGTAAGCCACCTTCATTCATATATACATAAAAACCTCCCTGATAACTGTATATTCCACATTGACAGCACGGACTTATTTTCATACAATTACGACAACAATTATTATCATCAAGAGCGGTGGAGGGACAGGCCCTACGAAGCCCGGCAACCAGCAGACTAGCTGCATGGTGCCAATTCCTGCAGAATCCAGTGATTCTGAGAGATGAACACAAGCCCGTGCATGATCGGAGCCTTCTTCTTCTCAGGAGAATGCTCCGTTTTTTTATTCGCTGATTCCCTATAGTAAAAGGAGAGATGGACATGTCCGATCAACAACAATGGAAGCCAGAAACACTTGCGGTACACGGTGGGCAGGAGGTTGACCCTGTAACAGGCTCACGTGCTGTTCCGATCTATCAGACGACCTCCTATGTTTTCCGCGATACGGAGCATGCAGCCAACCTGTTTGGCCTAAAAGAGTTTGGGAACATCTATACGCGCATCATGAATCCCACACAGGATGTATTTGAGAAGCGTGTTGCCCTGCTCGAAGGTGGTGTTGGTGCACTCGCGACCGCATCCGGGCAGGCTGCCATTACATTTGCCATCTTAAATATTGCACATGCGGGTGACGAGATTGTCGCTTCCAGCAGCCTCTACGGCGGTACCTACAACCTGTTCGCTCACACGCTTCCCCGCCTCGGTATCAAGGTTCATTTTGCAGATCAATCCAATCCGGAAAATTTCCGGGCCTATATCAATGAAAAGACAAAAGCCGTGTTTTGCGAGACAATCGGCAACCCGCGCATTGATGTCGCTGATATCGAGGCGATCGCCCGTATTGCTCACGAGAATGGTGTGCCGTTGATCGTGGACAACACTTTTGCGACTCCGATTTTGTGCCGTCCTTTTGAGCACGGGGCCGATATCGTCGTGCACTCCACCACCAAATTCATCGGCGGCCACGGAACAGCAATTGGCGGTATCATCGTAGACTCAGGAAAATTCGACTGGAACAACGGAAAATTCCCAGGTCTGACTAAACCAGATCCAAGCTACCATGGCGTCGTCTATACAGAAGCAGTCGGTCCGCTTGCCTATATTATCAAGGCACGTGTCCAGCTCCAGCGCGATATCGGAGCAGCAGTCGCTCCGATCAACTCCTTCTTGTTCCTGCAAGGATTAGAAACTCTGCATCTGCGCATCGAGCGGCATAGCCAGAACGCCTTGGCAGTAGCCCAGTTTCTCGCCAATCACTCTGCCGTAGAGTGGGTGAGTTATCCGGGATTGGAGTCAGACTCCCAGCGTGAATTGGCCCAAAAATATTTGCCAAAAGGTGCTGGCGCGATCCTGACCTTTGGCATTCGCGGTGGTGTTGAGGCAGGAAAAACATTGATCGAGTCAGTGAAGCTGTTCTCCCATCTCGCAAATGTAGGAGATTCCAAGTCACTTATCATTCATCCAGCGAGCACAACACATCAGCAGATGACAGAAGAAGAGCAGGCAGCAGCCGGAGTGACCCCGGGGCTTATTCGTCTCTCAGTCGGCACAGAAGCGATCGACGATATCCTCTCTGATCTGGAGCAAGCACTACAGCGTGCGTTGCAATTATCCACGGTCGGTTAACCATACCTTTACAGAAAGAAGAATCACATGATCTCTTTGGATAGAGATTTGTGATTCTTCTTTTCCTTTTCTCATTTCGTTCGAAAAATATTGAATTTTAAATTCGTATTTTATAAAATACATAATTATGTACAAATTTTGGAAGGATGATCACATGAAGATTTTGAACATTGGCAGTGAACGAACGACCTATCGGGTTGAGCTCTCGTATTCTCCTTTATTCGAAGCTGCCTTGGGAATCGCTGCCGCTACCTACGACCAATTGCATCACACGATGGAGCACCCTCCTACCTACTGGCGTCAACTGTTGGACGAGCTATCACCTTCTGTACGACAAGAGGTCAACTATGCGAAGGAGCACAACACGTGGAAGACGCTTTTGCAACTGCTCGATCTTTGCCCTTTCGCTGATCTGGATTCCTTTCTCTCGTATGTCAGAGAGCTCTCAATCGAACAGCTCCGATACGAAGCCCTCCCTTACCTCGGTGAAAATAGGCAGGAAGCACGGCGGAAGGCTGCACAAGGAAGCAAGGATGATTGCGCCGCTTTACAGGAAGCGTGCAGCGCACATCTCTTTTTTGAATCGTATATCGAACATATTACTTCCGTTGATGGAGAAGTGCTGCGGAGTCATATTCTCGGATTGATGGAAGGCTGGTATACCACTCACATCAAGCCACATGAGGAAAAAATCGTTCGCATGCTAGAACGGGATTGGTCGCAAAAACAAAGCAAGCTAGGAAAGCTCAACCCCGAAGCCTTTGTGGAGTATGCGACGGGATCGAGCTACCTCCCAGAGCCTGCCGTGACACGCGTACTGCTGATTCCGCAAGCGATCTACCGCCCGTGGACCGTACAGGCCGATGCTGTCGGTACGAAAATTTTTTATTACCCTGTTGCCGACGAAAATTTGCACGATGCTGTAGATCCTTATCAGCCACCCCCTTCACTGGTGCAAGCCTTAAAAGCACTCGGAGATGAGCACAGGCTGCGCATGGTCAAAATGCTCGCGGAAAAGGACCTGAGCCTGCAAGAGATAACCGATCAACTCTCTATGGCGAAATCGACAGTACACCATCATCTGTCCATGCTGCGGTCTGCCCATCTCGTTGAAATAGCAGGCTCCCGTTACAGACTCCGCCGTCATACGCTGGACAAGCTTCCCCTGTTATGGGATGAATTCCTGGACAGGAGCACCCCATGAGCCAAACCGCTGTACAAGCCTCTGTCTGGCAGCAGCGTTCTTATCGTTGGATTGTTTTCGGTCAGCTCATTTCAGAACTAGGCGCCTCACTCGGTACCCTCGCCAATAGCTGGTTAATCTATCAGGCAACAGGCTCACAAGGTGCGGTCGGACAGATGTGGCTGCTATATTTCGTGCCGTCACTCGCTATTCAGTTGGTAGCCGGACCGTACATCGACCGATTCGATAAGAAGCGTGTCATGCTTTTTTCTCAATGGATGCGAGCTGCTGCCTTTTGTTTGTCCTTTGCGGTCATTACTTCCGGGACAGAATCGCTCTGGCCGCTGTATTTTACAGCCTTAATCAACGGTCTCGTTCAACCGCTGTATGTGCCAGCCAGCCAGTCGCTCCTCCCTGCTCTGGTCAAAAGAGAGCAGCTCCTCCAAGCCAATGCCTATTTGGATAGTGTCCTGCGCATTGCCTTGATTACAGGTCCGCCTTTGGCTGGGATTCTCGTGGCGAGTATCGGCGGTGAGTCCGTACTCGCGTTGGTCGCGATCAGCTATGCGCTCAGCGGTTTCTTTCTGGTTCTTTGTCCACTCGCCCCAGCGGATACCGCCAACAAGAAGCAATCGTGGTACGTCATGTTTAAGGCTGGTCTTGCGGTTTTTTGGGAGAAGCCTCTTTTACTCTGGCTCGGTCTGTACTCGGCTCTCGTCCAATTTGCTGTCGGAGTCACACTCGTACTAAACCTGCCTTTTGTAGCCGGCGAGCTGCAAGGCACCTCGTTTTATGTAGGCTTGTTTTTGGCTGGCTATCCGTTGGGATATTTCTTCGGCTCATTGCTCGTGCCTCGCTTCCGTAGCAGCCTTGGACAGCCCCTGATCATGTTGGGGTCACTGGTACTAGGAGGCTTGAGCTTTGTTGCAATAGGCTTTACCCATGACATCTGGCTTGCAATCACCATCGAACTACTGGCTGGTCTGTTTGCTCCCTTTTTCCAGGTACACAGCACAAGCCTGTATCAGCTTCACGTTCCTTCCGAGCTAATGGGGCGTGTACTGTCTGTCCGCTTGCTCATCGTGCGTGCGACGATGCCCGTCGGTATTTGGCTAGGCGGACAGCTAAGCGATCAGGTAGGGATTCGCCCTCTTTACATCTCTGTAGGGGCCGTCATCGTGCTCGCCGCGCTTACGGGATTATTATTTCGAAAATTTGTAACTAACAGGATATTCCATATATAATAAAAATCGTATGACTCCGCAATTTTGAATGAGAAAAGGAGAATATTCATGATACATCCGACATTGGATAACCTTCAGCATGCTATCAGTAGCGTCATCGTGGGCAAGGAAAGTCAGATCCGTCTATTAGTAACGGCCTTGCTTGCCCGTGGTCACGTATTGCTGGAGGACTTGCCCGGAATGGGAAAAACCGTGCTTGCCAAAACATTGGCGCAAGCGATTGGCGGCTCTTACAACCGCCTACAATTCACCGCGGATCTGCTGCCATCCGATGTCGTCGGTCTTCACGTATTCAATCAACGAACAAGTGAATTCGAACTACGAAAGGGACCTGTTTTTGCGGATGTCTTGCTCGCAGATGAAATAAACCGGGCCACTCCCAGGACTCAATCCGGTTTGCTGGAATGCATGGAGGAACGCCAGGTTACGATTGAAGGCGTCACCCTGCCACTCCCATCGACCATGCTGGTCATTGCTACCCAAAATCCGATTGAATCGGAAGGGACCTATCCGCTGCCGGAAGCACAGTTGGACCGCTTCCTTTTCAAGCTGTCTCTTGGCTACGGTACACGAGAGGATGCCAAAGAAATTTTGCGGAGGTTCCGCAGCGGCTCCCCATTAGAGGCGGTCGAGCCGGTCATCACTGTCGACCAAATTGCGGCTCTGCAACGCGAGGTAACGACTGTTCACCTCAGCCAACCGGTGGAAGACTATATCATCGACCTGACGGAAGCTACTCGCCAGCATCGCTCGGTTGAGGTGGGCATCAGTCCACGCGCCATGCTCGCCCTGCTGCGATCCGCCCAAGCTTACGCGTTCGTTTCTGGTCGTACTTATGTCTTGCCGGATGATGTAAAAGTGGTGTTCCCAAGTCTGACAGCTCACCGCATCCGCCTCTCCATGGAAGCAGAGCTGCACGTGACGGAGCAGGAAGTCGTGGAGCAAATCTTGACCAGCGTCCCCGCTCCCGTCGAAGAAAGCGTGTAGTGCGATGATCACCAAGCAAACCTTTCACGTAATCGGTTTTGTCTTACTGCTCTTCGCCGTTTTTTCCGGGCATTGGTTTTTCTTTCTGTTTGGGGGCTTTTTCTTTTTTCTCCCTGCTGCACAAGACTGGTGGGCCAAGTCGATGTCCAAATGGGTGTCGCTCGAATGGTCCAGTGATCAAACGCGCGTCCTGTCAGGGACACCTGTGCACATTACAGTTCGCCTGCACAATCGTTCGTGGCTGCCTTTGCCTGCTACCTGGCTTCGCTTCACACTGCCGGAGCATGTCTCAGTGGAAGGTGCAGACGAGGTGCGAATCCTCAATCATCGGACGAGCGTTCGCCTTCGATTTGATCTGCCGATGCGACAAAGTGCCACACGCACCTTGACTCTCATCCCAAACAAACGAGGCACAGTCTGGCTGACGGATGTGCAATCCGAGACATTGCCATTATTGGGCGAGGAGCCTACCGCCATGACACTGTCGGTTTCCTTTTCCTTGCTGGTCTATCCGCTGCCTCTTGCGCTTTCTCCCGTCGTACTTGCTGAATCGGAGCCGGACGGGAATCGGCTTTCTCGTCAGCGCCAACAGGATGATGTCACTTTTCAGCGTGGTATTCGGTCGTACATGCCAGGCGACCGTTTCAAGCACATCCATTGGAAGGCAACCGCCAAAACAGGCTCGCTCGAGACGCGTCTTTTCGAG
The DNA here is from genome assembly GCF_000010165.1 of Brevibacillus brevis NBRC 100599. NCBI lineage: Bacteria > Bacillati > Bacillota > Bacilli > Caryophanales > Paenibacillaceae > Brevibacillus > Brevibacillus brevis. The sequence continues at coordinate 453,633 of NC_012491.1, read as the reverse complement.
TTTACAGCCCATCCAAACTGGCGAATCGTCGGGCATATCCTGCCCTCCTATGAACCCATGATGCAGAAGTATAACGATATCACCAATGAACGGACGATCTCCTGTCTTGCGGCTTTGGCTGGCCTGTGCAGGAGAAAATCAGTCGGATACGAGCTGTACCTCACCGTGAAGCAACGAGGACGTGAGCATTTTCATTTGCCCGCGGGAAGTGGCAAGACACACCACTTGCACGTCATGACCCAGCTGGCGCAAATCCACCATTTTGTGACAACGCCACTGGCGCCTGTTCTTCGCCGATTAGAGGGAGCGCATGGGAAGGAAGCCATTCTCATTGTGACACCACGAATGGATCCATCCGTACAAGCCTCTGCGGAGCGCCTTATTCAATGCGGTCATCAGGTTGCGGTACTGGACGTTTCTTCTGACCCTGTCATCATCCAGCGCTTCCAGCATGCTCGCCTGAAAAAAAGGAGCGTGATGATGGGATGACACTCTCGTTGATAGGCCGCTGGACGCTCGCGTTTTGGCTGGAGGCCATGCTGACGGGCGTTTTCCTGGTATTGTTTGGGTATATGACAGCAGGCTTTGGTCAACTGCTCACGTTTTGCCTAGTCGCAGCGACCCTCCTCATGGCGGGGGGCTGGTTGTACTATGGTGGTGGCGGTCGATTTATGCTCCATCTGTTGCTGTATCCCCTTGTGTTTTTCATCGGAATGGGCAGCTTCTATCTCTACGATTCTTGGTTCATCGCGCTTGTACTGGCTGCTGTTTATTTTTGGAGAGTACAAAGCGCTGCATCAAAAGGGTATCGACATGACAGTCTGCAACGCAGATTTGTTCTGGCACTGATGGCGGGCCTCATGCAGCTCGTGATAGCAGTACTCTACACCTCCATCGCTGACCCAGGTTCCTATACACTCGCAGCCTCTTTTTCCATGCTTGTCTTCATCACTCTCAGCTATATGTTGGTGGCGATTGTGGCGTTCGTGCTGCGGGAAGGATCACTCCCTACGAGGCTACCTGCTCGCATCAGCTTGCTACTAGGCAGTCAAGTGCTCGGCACACGTTTTCTTTTAATCGCAGGCTATTTGGCTGTCAGCTCTATCATACTTGGTCTCATCTATTGGATCTGGAGTTGGATAAAAGGGCCTGTCAGCGATGGGCTGTATACGCTCTTTGAGCCAGTGCTTATTTTCATTGTGGAATTGTTTGAGCAATTGTACGAGAAGGCGAACCAAAAACAGGCAGGCATGAAGGTACTCATGGAAAGTACCGGGCAAAAAGCAGATCATCCTGTGGTACAGATACAGCTCGGAGAATCACTCTTTTCTATTCTGCAGCCGTACTTAATCATTGCCTTCATCCTCGTCTGTGTGATCCTGCTCGGCCGATACATATGGAAAAGGCGCTTCAAGGGGACGATTACGCTGGAAAAAGAAGTGGCGGCTGCACAAAACACCATATTGACCACTGTCCCGCCCTCCTCCCGTGAAGAAAGCGCAGAAAATGGCTCTGCCAAATGGTTCAAACAGCCAGTCGGCCCAGAGGATGATCCCACCCGATACGCCTACTATCAATTCCTTGTCCTCATGGAGAAGCAAGGAGTGCCAATCGAGTTGCATGAGACACCCCAAGAGTTTTTCAATCGCCTGCGCGAACATCCCTTGCTAGATGCAGGTCAGCTGGATGCAGTCGCTCGCATCACCCGTTACTATCAGCAATATCGCTATCAGGAAAAGGCGCTTCCCGAAGCGGATTTGACAGCGATGCAGCAAGCCGTGCAGACGCTCGGCGCTCGTTTCTCTGAGACATAATACCTCTCCACAACCACGTGCTATGCGTTAGCCGTGGTTGTTTTCTTTTTCTCTTGACATCGAGAAGTCCCTCCGGCATAATTTTTTCAATTTTGCCCGCTCCCAAAATGAATTCACCAGATGGTTAATTGAACGAGAAAGGAGGATGCTCCGTGCAAGATTTGCCTGACTGGCTGCGTAAGCATCTTCATGTCGCATACATACCCGGCTATGAGTTTTTCTTAAGTCTCCACGTGCTTGCAAAGCCAGAGCATCACACCTCCCGCTTGCATTGGGCGGAGGAGTTGCTCACTGCTTTACCTGCCCCGCTCTTGAAAAAGCTTCACTATTTTAGCTCCATGTCCAATCAGTTTCTCGATGCCATGGACTTCTTAGCGCCTTGGGAGGAGTGCTTTGAGCATTCTGTTGAGGCCGCGTTGGAGCGTGTACAGGCGATGGATGCTGGCGAGTTTGCCCAACTCATGATTGGTCCCGTCTATCATCCCAGACAACTTCACACTTGGATGCAAGGACGTACAGACGAGATTTTTGAAGAGCTGAAACCAGAGCATCGGGAGTTTTTGCGCCATCCGCTCTCGACCAAGCGAAGCTTTCTGGAGTTTTGCTACGACTATCTGCCTTTTTTCCAGAAAGAAGAACGGCGGATTGAACCGTGGCTCGTCCGCGCCGTACATGAGGCACAAGAGCAGATCAAGCTGGATCCGATTCCGTTTTTGTCGCAGGTTCACCCGCGCTTGAAGGTGCACGAGAACTTCTTGCAATTTCATAAGGCAAAAACGTACACATTTGGCTATTCGGAGCTGGCCCGTGTCCATTTACGTGTCTCTACTTTTGTCGCGCCGCATTTGTTGCTCGGCATTTACGACGACCATATCTCTGTGTGCTTATCCGTAGACGTTCCCGGCACCAGAGCCACCTCGGTGATTCCCGCTGACTTCATCAGCAAAATGAAGGTGTTCAGCGACCCGACACGGACTGCGATTCTCAAATCATTGTTGGCTCATCCTTACTGCACGCAGCAGTTGGCTGACCTGCACAACATCAGTGAGCCTGCCGTCAACAAACACTTGAATCTGTTGGTAGACACAGGTTTTATCTGGAGTGAACGGCGGGGACGGTATGTGTTTTACCGCGCGATTGCATCACGGCTGGAACAACTCGCCGTCGATCTGCATGAGTTCATCGATATGCCTGTTCCCGGACTTGTCTCTCCACCTGCTTCATCACATCCCCCAGAACGGAGGAAATAACGTGTTTCATGTCGCCAAAGCTACCTTTATCCGCAACACCCGCGTAATGATTCGTGCCTATCCGTGGTCGTTTGTCATCGGCCACATTTTTTCCGGGGTGTATACGGTGCTGTTTGCCTTCTTCGCCTATCACTATGTGTTTGCCGGGCAGTTGGACGAAAATTTCGCACATCTCGCCGGCTCTTCCGATTACTTGTCGTACGCCATCCTCGGCGGAGCTTTTTATGCGTTTGCCGTCTCTACCTTGATGAATGTCAGCCGCTCACTCATTACGGAGCTTCGGGAAGGGACCCTGGAGGCCGTTTTGCTCACCCCTTCCTTGCGCAGGGGGTACTTTTTGGGGAATGTCGCCCAACAGCTCATGCGTACTTTGTTTGAATTTTCGGTGATTGTACTGGTAGGGGCGTTGTTTGGGCTCACCCTCTCTCAAACAAATGTATGGAGCGCCGTCCTAGTCTGGATATTGTCTACAGGAGCTTTCTTTTGCCAGGCACTCGTTTTGGGCAGTCTCATGCTGTGGTTCCGCGATACGTACATCACACAAAACACGCTGTTTGCTGTGATGGCCTTTGTCAGTGGGGTGACGTTTCCGATTCCGTATTTGCCTGAATGGGTGCAACCACTCGGTCTCATCATGCCGCTCGCGCCTGCACTGGATGCTTTTCGGCAATGCGTGATTCAAGGAGCGCCGCTGCATGCTGTTTCCCCACAGCTGTTTCATATGACAGCCTTGTCTCTCGTCTATCTCGTCATGGGGGTGTGGGGCATACGTCGGATGGAAAAACGCGTTATGGAATCGATTTTCGGATAACGAACGAGGAGGTCAATAATCATGCTGATCGCAGAGAATTTACGGAAGGTATACCGGGTGAAGGAGAAAAAAGGCTGGTTTCGCCAGCAATGGACAGAGGTCGAGGCAGTTGCTGATCTCTCTTTTCGAATGGTACCCGGCAAAATTATTGGATTGTTAGGCATTAATGGTGCAGGAAAAACAACAACGATCAAGATGTGCTCCACACTGCTCACCCCAACCAGTGGCACGATCACGGTAGACGGATATGACGCGGTAAAAGACGATCGGTTCGTCAAAGCCAAGGTCAATATGATCGCAGGGGGAGAACGCATGCTGTACTGGCGGCTGACAGGGCGGGAAAACCTGCAATATTTCGGAAGTCTATACGGTTTGCAAGGGCATGAACTGCGTAATCGGATCGATTCATTGCTCTTGCAGGTTGGCCTGTATGAGGCTGCCAACACCCCTGTCGAGCGCTATTCCAAAGGTATGAAGCAACGACTGCAAATTGCCCGCGGCCTGATCAATGATCCGCGTTACCTGTTCCTGGACGAACCGACTCTCGGCTTGGACGCCCCCATCGCCCGGCAGCTTCGCAAGCATGTAAGTGAGCTCGCTTCTCAGCATGGAAAAGCCATTCTGCTGACCAGCCACTACATTCATGAGGTAGAAGAGCTTTGCGACGAGGTATACATCATCGATAAAGGAAGACTCGTGGCGCATGATACACCGGAGCACCTGATCAAATCGCTCCACCTGGATACAGCCTTACAGGTAGTGATCCCCTCTCTCTCCGACTCGCTCGATTACGATCTGCGCCAGCTGGCTCAAGATTACGACGGCTCGCGTGAAATCGCAGAAACAGACGAGCAGACCTGGGAAGTGACATTACGGGGAAAAACGGATATGACAACTCCGCTGCTTTCCCTCTTGGCTGCTCACCAATCCCCCGTCTTGCATCTCTCCACCCAACAGCCATCATTGGAGGACGTTATCCTGCACATGGCAGATCGGAGGGGGGCATGAAACAGCTGGGTAGCCTGCTTTTGGCAGAAATCATCAAGGAGCATCGCCATTCGTTTCACAGCAAAATGATCTACTTCTCGCTCTTGGTCTGGCCTGTCATTAATTTCGTGACCGCGTATTATTCATTTGCCCCGTTCCAGATGGGAGCGGATTCCCCTCTAGCCCGGTTCATCAGCTACGAGCAGTTGCCGTTGTTCCTGTTGACTGGCTATCTAGGCTACATTTTTTATTGGTGCCTGGTGCAGTCGTCCTGGCAAATGAGCTTTGAACGGCAAGCGGGAACCATGGAAATGATCTTCATCAGTCCGGTCAACCGGCTCGCTTTTCTGTATGGGCGTTCGCTTTCCTCGCTGATCGAGGGAGTCTGGCTGTTCTTTTGTTTTGTCCTGTTAGCCTTGTTTTTTGTCGATGGCATTCAATTGAGTGGCTGGTGGGCACCTCCACTCGCCTTCCTCATTTTGCTGGTATCGGCCATCGTCTGGGGCGGCTTTCTCTGTGTGCTCTTTCTGTTTTCACGCGACGCGAGCTTTCTGTACACCGTCCTGGATGAGCCGATGCTAATCTTTTCTGGTGTCCGTCTGCCCCCGATGGCCTTTCCGGTTTGGGCCAAGGTCATTTCCTTTTGCTTTCCCCTGACCTACGCGCTTCAGTTGATTCGCGAGCTGCTGATGGAGGGAGCAACATTACAAGCAATGCTGCCGAGTATGGGACTTCTCGCCGCTGTCTTGCTGGTGCTGGTGACGGCGACTGTCGTGTTGTTGAAGCTGGCGGAGAAGCATATGAAAAAGACGGGGAACATGGTGATGTATTAAGTACGGTGGAAAACGATAAAATCGGCGAAACATTCGACAAAGTCAGGGGCAGCCAGAGCCTGTGCTTACCCGGCAGGATTGACGAGGTAGCCTTGTGGAGCCAGTTCTTTTGCCTTGGTTCCTCTGGCTCCCAGCCCCATTCATTGGCGACCCAATGTGATTTCATAAAACCAACGTCCAGTGACATATATGCCATGCGTACCCACGTCATTTCGGCCATCGTATGAGAAAAAATCGTTGTACTCATCGCCTTCCCTCTTTTCTTATTCATCCTAGGAAGCACATTATATTGGGTTTGAAGCGCAAAGAGCAGGCTGTCATTTTTCACCTATTATCGGTATAAAAAAGGGAATCAAGCGACGAAATCCAAAAGCGCCCTTTCCTGATTGGAAAAGGCGTTTTCTCATACTTTTCGCGTAAGGAGTTGATCCCTATGACATCCAAGCGAAACCTTTTTCCATACATTCCCGTCTCATAAGTAAAATGATATATCGAATCGGTACGGGAATTTTAAATCCCCACTATCATATTGTTCAGTTGGAGGTCTTCATGAAACGACTATTTTTTAGTGTTGTTTGTATTGGACTATTATCCGGATGCGGATTTGCCACTCAAGGTCAAGAAATACACCAGCAAAACACCCCGATTGTTGATTCCGAGGCTCCAAAAAAACATCCAGAAGTAAGCAAAATTATCATCCAGAGAGGAAAGGAAATATTTGTCTCGGGCGTTTCCCCTATTTGCGATGGGCTTCTCGAAAACTCGATGGATTTGTACACCGTTGCTTATCGGAGGGATGGCAAGCTGATAGGCACAAAAGATGAGAAGGAGCTACCTTTTTTACAAGAGAGCCAACCTTATCTCCAAGGAAGTCTAGATGAGGGAGAAAGCACGCAAGACCATACGTATATTCGATTGGTCAGAGAGCCCTTTATTCCAGAAGTGGGAGTCAACGAATTCCCTAGAAAGGACATCGTGCTTTTCTTGGAACCTACCACTCCTAATGCTGCCTTTGTTGGCGTTCAAAACCCACAGAAACTAAAAGAATGGAAAATTTATCGAGTGGAGGATTATGGGGTATGGTTAAAAAAGCAAATTGATTTAGAACTCAATTTAAGTAAAGGCCTTTGAACGCTCCCACCACTTAGGTTAGCACCTAGCACCTTATAAATGAAAACAGCCATGCTGGAGGTCAATCCGTCATGGCAAGATGCAAGCATGATATCAACAGAACTTTTGAATGTCTGAGTTGCCGTGATTTCTGACGAACCAACGGCTAGCTTATCGACTCAACGCTATGAGCGCTTTCCTTACTCCACCGTCAACAGCTTCTCCACAAATCCCCCGATTTCCCGTTCCCGATCAACAAAATGAACCTCCAAAATCCAATCGCGCGGGTGCCCGTTATGGTCCGGCTCTCTCATCGGCTTGTGATTGTCTGGGTGAATATAGTTGACGATATCATCCCCTTGAATTTTTTCATGCGGGAATTCGCCGATGAGATGACCTGCGTGTGGGCCGCCGTACTCCCAACCGTATGCTTTGGCGAGCTCGCACATGTAGGCAAACAGCTCGCTGCTCGTAATATCCGGCTTGGACAAAAAGTAAGCCTTGCCCTCGTCCCACGCTTTTTCAATATCGTCGCGCAGCTTTTGTTTTACCGGATCATTTCCAAGCACATACGTCCGACCAAGATCAGCTTCCCAGTCCTCAAAAATGGGCCCGAAATCGAGAAAGACAATATCTTCGGGAGCGACAGTCAAATTCGGTGGGCTTTCTCTGTAGGGATACAGCGTGTTTTTGCCCGCTCGCACAATCCGCTTATGCCAATATTTTTTGATCCCGAACAATTGAAAGGCCAGCTCGTAAATCTCCTTGTTGATCTCTTTTTCCGTCACACCGCTACGAATAATGCCCTTTTCTTCGATGGTTGTAAATAAAAACTCAGCTTTGGTCTCTGCTTCGCGCAGTGCCTGATGTCTCTTCTCCAATAAGGGATTCATCGTTTAATAGCCTCCTTTTCCGTTTACGGAAGAGCTAACTCATACCTCTCGCCCAACTCTCGCAATTTTGCAATAATGGATTGCTCTACATAATCATCCATGGCGATTTTTTCCTTCGCTAATGCAAGCAGCGGTTCATACTCGCCAACCAATACGGAATGATGCGCTTTTTCAAACAGCGGTAAATCATTCATGTCATTGCCAAAGCAAATGAACGGCTCCCCTGCCACATCGAACCGATTCAGGGCAGCCCATTTATTCACTCCCCGATAAGTAAGGTCGAGAATGCCTTCTGCGGAATGGTAATGCAGCGTAACGTCGAGTTCCCTGATTCTCGCCACCAATTCTTCATAGCGGTCACACGATAAAATCAGGATTTTCAGCACGGCATTCAGTTGATCCACGTCCACACGGCTGGCTGTCCGATTGGGATCGATATAGCTCAAAAAAGGATGTGCCGACACACAATTATGTGCGTAATTCCACGAGTCATCGATGAAATACTGCGCGCGATAATCATCGAGAATGCTGATGATTTCATGTGCCAAACGATCCGGGATTGGCATGCTGCCCTGCAAGCTCCCTCGGTGATGTGTCATCGCTCCATTCGCGCCAATGAGGAGATGGTTGGCAAACCGCTCATCGAGGACAGGCAACATGTCACGGCACGGTCTTGCGGAGGCGAAACCTACAGTATGTCCCGCCTGTTCGAGTGCAAGCAGGCTATCCAAAATGTTCGTTGAGATCGGCTGACCCTTGAAGCAGATCGTCCCGTCCAGATCAAAAATAAATTTCATTTTTCCCACCCTTTCTAATTGCTGTCCTGTCCATCGTAATGGATAGCCATTCGTGGCCAAAGGGACAGATCGTTCAAGATGAGTGGGACAGAAACTGATCTGTTACTCGAACCAGGCGCTAGCCAACAAGCGAATGCCCTCCTGAATATCGTCGGGGGTCAATGCTCCGTACCCTAGCAATACCGTCGGCTGCTCCCTTGTATCATGGAGCCAGTATCGGGCAGTTCCGTAGACTTTTACGCCTTTTTGATAGGCACGTTCCATGAGTTCCGCTTCTGTACACTGACTTTTTACGGTCAAAAATACATGCAGCCCCGTATCCTTCCCTTCTATTTCCACACGTCCATCCATGTAACGCGCGACTGCTTGAAGAAACACCTCTCGCTTCTCCCCGTAGTTTTTTCGCATGTGCTGCAAATGCCTATGCCAATAGCCATCGGACAAATACGCCGCTAGCGTCAACTGGTCCAAACGGGAAACAGGCTGATCGTATTCAGGCACGCGCTGGTGAAAACGCGATAACAGCTCGTAAGGAAGGACGACGTAGCTGACGTTTATGAGCGGCAGTAATGCTTTGGAGAGCCGCCCAATGTAAACAACCTTTTGGGGAGACAGACTCTGGATCGAAGGGATGTAGCTCTCTTGATATTTGAACTCCCATTCGTAATCATCCTCCACCAAATAAAAATGCGATAAGGATTGCGCCCACAGAGTCAATTGGTTTCTTTTCTCCAGAGGCATCCTCATTTTGTTGATGAATTGCTGGGAAGGACTCACGTACATGACGCTTGCCCCGCTTTGTCTCAGTTCTTCGATCGATACACCATCTGCGTCCAAGGAAATACCGTGTACCCGGTAGCCACCGTTGAGAAACGTATTTCTCGCACCATCATAGCCCGGATTTTCTACGCCGATCACATGCTTCTCTCTGTCCAGAAGCTGGACGACAATCGACACCAACTGTTGCGGGGTGGCTCCAATAATGATCTGCTCCGGCGTGGCGAGGACTCCTCTTGTTTCATGCAGCAATTTCGAGAGTTCTTTTCGCAAGATGTACTCTCCCTGAGCCAGCCCCTCCACCATATACGTGCGCTGATGGTAGGAAATAAGCTTGTTGCGCAGCTTATTCCACGGATGAAAAGGGAATGTCCCCAATTCGATGTTGCCATAGCGAAAGTCATAGCGAATCTGCGGTATACTAGAGTCTTCTCGTTCTGTTACATGCCGCCTGGAAGGAAGTCCTGCCTTGTACGTCACCTGATATCCTTTTTTCGGAATGCTAGTGACGTACCCTTCCGATACCAGTAGCTGATAAGCAACTTCCACCGTGTTTTTGCTGACAGCAAGCGATTGCGCACAGCTTCTGATCGAGGGGAGAAACTCTTCATACGTAATTTGGTTACGCAATATTTCGTCTTTGATAAAGTGATAGATTTGGATGAACAATGGCTCTCCCTCTGTAAAACGAATGGCCGAAAGCTCTCGCACCGGACAGGAACCCCCTTCCTTTTTTTGTTTTAGTCTACCACATATAATAGTAAGCCTGAATGAACAAAAGGTCAGCTATCCGCCAGAAGGCTTTGTCTCTTAGCCTTACCGAACTGAAAGTAGTAGAAGACCATAAGACACACGTGCATCAGGGTCATCATCCAATAAATATTGCTGTAAATGAGACCGCTCGTATAAGGATTTAACGGGTTCCAAATGGTAGTCGCGCCAAGATCGATCACCTTACTGTATACCGCAGACGCAATCCCCATGGAAATGAAGCTCAGCATCGAGAAGATTCCCATGCCTACTCCCGCTTGCTCCTTCGTCAACGTCCTCGAGATCGAGTTCGCCATCGAGATTTGCATAAAAGACTGTCCCACGTTACCCAGTATTAAGAAGAGCGCAATGCCTATAACCGAGGCGCTAGTGAAAGTAGACAGCAAGCCAAAGCAGCCAATCAGTAAGCTAGACGCAACGAAATACAGAAAAACATTCCCCCGCCTGTCCGCGAGCTTCCCTCCCACACGACCAAGCAAAGCCGAAGCGATAGCCGCTGGAACCATCACAAAGCCGATCCAGCTCGTCGATAGCTGCTGCACCTGGGCCAAGAGCAGCGGACTGAGGTAATAAAGCGATATTCCCATTCCATTTATGAGAAATGCCATCAAAATCCCGATTGTATACGGCTTGTTGGCAAAAACCTTCGGCTGTACAAACGGATCAGCTACCGAACGAATTCGTAAAACGAACAGAAGCAAAGTAACCAAGCTGCCCAATGCAAACCACCAGGATCCATTCGTTACTCCCAAAAGCAGTGACGTCACGCTGATCGCCAGTAAGGAGCCACCCACCCAATCAAACTTCCCACCAGACGCGATCTCTTCATCCTCCAAATATTTACGGTAAAACGGCAGCGTAAGCAAGATCAGGAGCGGGATGGAAAACAGCCAACGCCAATGGGCAAAGCTGACGATTAACGCCGCGACCACAGGACCGAGTGCACCGCCAAGAGCCAATCCTACTGCCGTTCTTCCTAAAACAGAACCCCTGCTCTCCGGCGGGAAGTATCGCAAAGGAATCAGCATCGCAGTGGCCGGAATGACAGCCGCCCCTACTGCCTGCAAGCATCTTCCGAAGAGAGCCATCGCAAAAGAATCGGAGACCAAACCGAAAAACGAACCAGCCGTAAACACCAAGAGTCCAAACGTCAGCAAATTCTTGAGCTTGTATCGATCCGCCAGCTTGCCATACGTCACGGTTCCGATCGCGTATAACAATCCATATGCGGTCGATAGCCAGCTCACTTGCGCTATGCTCAAACCAAACTCCTTGCTAATTTGGGGGAGTGCAATGTTAAACACCAAGGCACTCATGGAGGATATGACCAAGGTAAACATCAAGATTCGGATTAATATGTCCCTGTTTTGCTGCGTTTTTGTCGCTTCCATGCCGTATCTTCCCCTTCACTTTGTTATTCACACTTTGACTGTCAGTACTGACTGACATTTGGTTGATAAAAAAACTAGGGAGTCAATCCCCTAGCGAAAACCTCTACACTCTCTTCGATAAATGCATCTAGGGATACCCCTGAAAAATTGCTAGTGCCATCCAGATCGTTCAAAAACGCCCCGAAATTCATGACCATAAAAGCAGTTGCCTGTGCCTCGGGATTCGTTTGGATCATCTTGCCTTTTTTGCCCATCTCTTTGAAGTAATCTGTAAAAAGTACCATTAACTGTTGCGGGTGCTTTTGGGTCCGCTCACGGAATCCGGGCAAATGGGCCTCATCCTTTATGCTAATCAAAATCATTTTCCGATTGCGGTTCATCATTTCGTGATACGTTCGGCTGATTAAAAGCAAATCCTCACGCAAATTCCACGTAAGCTTCTCCGCGAAAAGCTTTGTCAGTCCTTCCGTGTAATGAAAACGGTCAAAGGCACTCTCCAGCAAATTCCGTTTGCTGCCGAAGTGACGAAATAACGTCTTCTCGCTCAATCCTGCCATAGTGGCAATTTCTTGCGTAGTTACGCCGTTGTAGCCTCTTTCCGCTATGAGATCGATTGCGGCTATCATCAGTTTTTCGCTACTTGTAAGACTTTTGCTGCTGCTCATTGCTATCCTCATCCCCGGAAGTGATTGTCAGTACTGACTGACATTCATCTTAAATCTACTGCCAATAAGTGTCAAGGGGCACAAAGTAAAAAAGGCTCTCCCCGACGATACAGTCGAAAGGAAAGCCCATCGCTCTTTTACCTGATTAAAACGCTCTTGAATATTGCTTCGGTGGCTGCAGCTCATCCGCCGACAGCTCATGAATCGCATGCAGTGCCCAATAAGGATCTCGCAGCATGCCGCGACCGACTGCTACCAAATCCGTATCACCATTGCCAATCGACGCTTCCGCCACTTGTGGATCATCGAGGTTGCCGACTGCAATGACTGGGACATCCAGTGCCTGCTTAATCGCGCGTGCCAATGGTACTTGATAGCCAGGATGAACACCTGGACGGCCTGCTGAACCAATTGGACCTTCCCCGCCGCTGGATATATGGAAAATATCCACGCCTGCTTCCTTGTAACGTCGGCACAGCTCCGTGCTGTAATCCAGCCCATATCCACCATCTACGTACTCAACCGCTGAGACGCGCATGATCAGCGGCATGTCAGCTGGAATGACCTCTTTGATTGCCTGAATAATTTCTACGCCAAACAGCGCTTTATCCCGCCCGTACTCATCATCTCGCTGATTTGTCAAAGGAGAGTGGAACTGGTGAACCAAATATCCGTGCGCACCGTGGATTTCAATGGTATCAAACCCTGCTTCCACCGCACGTCTCGCTGAGTCCTGGAACTTGACGACCATTTGTTTGACCTCTTCTGTCGTCAACGCCCGTGGCGTTTTGTAGCGTCCCCCTGGGAAAGCAATCGCGGACGATGATACAGGCACTTCTGCGTCTTCCGCTTTGCGGCCCGCATGAGCAATCTGTATGCCAATTTTAGCCCCATACTTATGAACCTCGGAGACGATCCGCGCATACGCCGGAATCTGCTCGTCAGACCACAAGCCCAAATCGCCGTTGGAAATTCTGCCATCCGGCTCGACATCGGTCATTTCCACGATGATCAGACCTGTTCCGCCTACTGCACGAGAAACGTAATGAACAAAATGCCAGTCCGTTGGTGTTCCATCGTGTGCATCCACGGAGTATTGGCACATCGGCGGCATGACAATCCGATTTTTCAAGCTAAGTCCTTTAAACTGAAACGGGGTAGACAACAACGCCATTTGCTCCACTCCTTACTTTTTTTCATTATCATGCCAAAAGTAAGCATGTTCTGCAATCCCAAGTTGCACTTTGTTAAAACAATTTTTCCGGCTGTAGTGGTGGGGAGGAAACAGGAGAAAACGCTCAGATTCTAGGGCCACCCGCTGTGGGATTGACTGTACGACTTCATGCAAAAAGCGAAACCGCGTCCAAAGTGGTATCTTCAAGGATGTGTATCAGAGGTGGACGCTTAAGGGCGTGTTTCCCTTTTTGCATTGCGTCTCGGTCGGTGTCCCTAAGATCTTCGCTGTTTTCTCCTGTTTCCTCTACGAGCTTTTCCTGCTTAAACGGGTTTTAAAAAGACTTAAAAGAATATAAGGATGTAATCTGTTACGACAGAGAAGAATATTTCCAGACGTAGCGACTTGTGGAGTCCGACCGAGCGGAGAAGGGATTCGCGGGCAAAAGAAACGCAACCGTGCCCATGCGACGTAGCGGCTACCACTTTTGCGTTTCCCCGCGAATCCCTTCGGAGCGGACAGTCTCAGCCCTCAGCGGGACGGAGCCTGGAGCCTAGACTGGAAATATTCTTCTCTCCACCACAGCCACATTTATAAACCACGAAAAAAAGCCATCCGCATAACGGATAGCTTTTATAATTAACGTCTTTATTATTCTGGCATCGTGCCAATGTAATTGGATTGCGGGCGAATGATGCGGTTATTGCCTGCCTGCTCCAGAATGTGCGCACTCCAGCCAACCACACGGCTCACAGCAAATGTCGGTGTAAACAAATTGTCATCCAAGCCAACTGCGCGCATGACAGCTGCGGCAAAAAACTCTACGTTTGTATTCAGCTTGCGGCCTGGTTTGTACTCTTCCAGCAGCTGCAAGCCTACTTTTTCTACGTGTGTCGCCAGATCGAACCACGGATCGTTGGACGACAGCTCGGATGCAACGACGCGCAGAGCAGTTGCACGCGGATCGATCGTTTTATAGACACGGTGTCCGAAGCCCATCAAACGTCCGCCGCTCTCCAGCTTGTTGCGCAGCCACGGCTCTGCATTTTCCTTCGTGCCGATCGCCTCGATCATCTCCGTCACTTCGGATGGTGCTCCGCCGTGCAACGGCCCTTTTAGGGTTCCGATAGCTGCCGTAATGGAAGAAATCAGATCAGATTCAGTCGAGCTCACGACACGACCGGAGAATGTCGATGCATTCATGCCATGCTCCTGTGTCAAAATCAGGTATGCATCGAGTGCACGTACATGTGCCGCATTCGGCTTTACGCCCTTGAGCATATACAGATAGTTCGCTGTATGATCCAGCTCTGGATTCGGTGCCAGCGGCTCGAGGCCCTCCAGACAAGCAAAACGATACGCAACGATTGTTGGCATCTTGGCAGCCAGCGCAATCACCTCATCGATGGTTGGCGGGAAGCCGTGCGAGGAACTACCCAGGGCCGAAACGCCTGTACGCAGGACACTCATCATATCTACATCTGCTGGGATCAGCTTCAAAATTCCTTTTACATGCTCCGGCAGCTCACGGTTTGCTTTGAGCTTATCTTTTAAATCCGTCAGCTCCTGCTCGCTCGGCAAATGTCCGAACCAGAGCAGGTGTGCCACTTCCTCAAATGTGTGGTGAATAGCCAAATCACGCGCCCAATGACCGCGGTACACCAGCAGTCCATTAATTCCATCCACCAAACTAAGGTCTGTTTCTGCTACGGCGATACCATCCAAGCCGATAGCCAAAGGATGTTGTTTTGTCATCATCACCACTCCATTTTCGTCTCTTTTCTCTTCAGTATAATCGATTCATAATCGTGAAGGGAAATAAAAGAAAACCGGATTTTTGATCACGTTTTACAATCAGTTAGCAGGAGCTGGAACTGCCTTCTTTTTACGTCCGTACGTCAGGAAGCGCCACAGCTTTTCCATCGGACCTCGATTAAAACGCTTCAGCCACAACCAGCTTGCGAGTAATTGAAACGCATAGATCGGAAGCGCGAGCAAAAGCCAAGAAGAGAGCGGCATGGCCGTAATACCGAACAAAGGAATCAGAATGGTCATGATGACTGTCTGACCCAAATAAGTCGTTAACCCCATTTGTCCTGTGTAGGCAAATGGCTGGAGAACCTTCCTTGCCGACTCTCGATCCAGCAACAGAAACAAGCTGGCTATCAAGCACAGCGCCATAGGCAGTGTACTCAGGTCAACCAATATTTTATTCACTTGTTCAAGCTTTGAACCAAAGACGACACCGCTCGCGCACACAATCCCTGCTGCGATTGGAAGACTGATTGCCAGAGTTGTAGTAGCGATTCGTTTTAACAACGGTTTATGCTCGCGAATTTGAGCAATGAAACCGCGTTTTCCCGCGTACAAACCAAACAGGAACATCACAAAGATCGGTATCAGTGTCGTCTGGAGTGATGCTACAAATGGATATACTTCTTGACCATTAAGCGTCTGTACAAGTGCCACGCCTTGAGTGAGCATGTACACTCCTCCCAGACTGGCTGCCCATGCTAGAATCGTAGAAGACTTTCTTCGATAAAAAGGCATCAGTAAAAAGCCGAGAAGCGCATACACCGTCAAAATATCTCCAAACCACAAAATAACGTGAATCACACCAATGAAAAACATCGCGAACAACCGTCTGCTGAAGAGACGAAATACTTTTTGTCCACGTTGTTCAGCCCGTGACATGAAAATGTAAAAACCCAAGCCAAACAGAAACGAAAAAATCCCGAAAAACTTCGTTTGAATGAATAAATCATAGCTCAAGCGAATCCATGCATCGATCCCTGCCTCTATTGGCATACGAACGTCTTCCGAATACATGATAAAGCTAGGCAAGTTCACTAGCAAAATCCCGAACAATGCCAATCCCCTTACAATATCAATAGAATAAATCCGATCCTTCTGTGTGATTGGTTCCGCCTGCATATTCGTCATTCCCTCCTGCTGTCTTTAAGCAGGGTTCAGTGTAGCATACATATACTCATCAAAACTATTGATTCACCTTACCTCTACCTTACAGGCTTGTTATCTTCTATGTCCGTCCACCCGGCTGAACAAGCGGCATCGGTGGATACAAGGAATGCAAGATTTCCATAAAATGCTGCGCTGGCTCGCTAATTCCTGCTTTAGGTACCAGCAAATAAGAAGCGACCTTCGGCAAAACAAGGCCTGGTGTGGGTAGTTCAATAAAACGGTTTTCAAACAAATCCCGATCGACAGCCGTCCGAGGCAAAAAGGAAACACCCAACCCATCCTCGATGAATCGCTTTGTAATGTCTACCTGCGAAACAGCCATCGTACGCAAGGAAAGCCCCCTCTGACGCAAAAGCAACAGCAACTCATCCCAATAGCCCGGGTGATTATGGGTCAGCAGACGGTTCGCTTGCACCTCTTGCTCCCAATCAGGCAAGGGCGCCTCCATATCTCCGCCGCTGTGAGGGACTGCAAAGACAATAGGATCTTCGTACAAAAGATAAGTAGACAACTGGAATTCCCCTGGCACCATCCGGGTCAGGCCCAGATCAGCCTGTCCATTTTGCACCAGTGGGCCAATTTCCACGGAGTCGACAATTTTAATCGAGATATCTACATCGGGACAGAGCTTGGTGTAACGGTGCAGCAAATGGGAAAAACGAGCACGGGCAATAATCGGGGAAACAGCCAGTTGCAGCTTCTCCCGATAGCCCTGTCTCCAAGCCTGCAAGTCCTCCATACTGCTATGCCACTGTTGAAGAAGTCCTTTTGCATGTGGCAAGTAGCGTTTGCCCGCAGCCGTTAACCGAACGCGTTTGCCAACCCGTTCAAACAGCTTGATCCCCAATTCCTTTTCCAATTGACGTATATGCTGGCTGACAGTAGGCTGCGCAATGAACAACGCTTCTGCTGTCTGGTGAAAATTTTCTGTCGTGGCCGCGACCATAAACGTTTGCAGCACGCGAAAATCCACGTGATCTCCCCCCTGCTGTCGCTTTTTCTGTGTTCTATATGCATACAAAAGTAGGAAGAATGCAACTTTTTGGGTCTTTCTTCCTCATTTTTGAAGAAATTTACTGGAAATCGTTCTCCTTTTTCCCCCTTATGGTACAATACAAAATCGAGTGCGCAAAATCATTACGCACATTGGACTCACCAAAGAGAGAGAACAAAAGGGGAGAGAAAAGATGGAAACTGCAACAAACGTGAACCCACCGCGCAAAAGCAAGAAAAAAGCATGGCTGATCGCGGGGGCAGCGGCTGTCGTTGTGCTGGGTGGTTTAGGAACAGCCTATGCAAAGTACGACTTGTTTAAGAGTGCAAAAACGATTTACCTGCAAGCGGAAGCGGAGAGCATGATGAAGTTTTCTAGCGACGTATCCAAAGCTTACGGGGAATACCAAGACTACATGAAGCCGTACTTGGAAAAACCAGTTCACTCCACCACTGAGTTGAGTGACATTGCCCTAGATGCAACCATCCCAGACCCACAGGCGCAAAAAATTCTCGACATGCTGGGCAAAGCGAAGATCGTGATGCAAAGCAACATCGATGAACAGAAAAATCAACAATCGGGGAACCTGGAAGTTCACCTACAAGATAAAAAGCTGGCTTCTCTAGAGTACTTCATGAATGATTCTGTTATGGGCTTCAAGCTACCGGAGTTTTACTCTAAATACGCTTATATGGACCTGAAAGATCGCGATGCACTTAAGCAAAAGCTGGGCGGCGAGGAACTGCCAAAGCGCTTCGTACGCTATAGCGATTTAAATGAAGCGATCAATTTTAACCAAGATGAACTCAAAACAGTCATGACTCCATATGCCTTGCTGTATGCTGACAGCATCAAAGACAGCCAGGTAAGCATCAAAAAAGACGTTTCTTTCTCTGAAGAAGGTCTCAAGGAAGATGCACGAGAGATCACTGTTACCTTTAACGCCCAAGAAGGCGCGGCTCTGACGAAGCAAATTGCCGAGAAAGCAAAAGCAGACCAGAAGCTGTTTGACCTGATCTACAGCCGCTACCACAATGTGGCTACACTGATGCTCGACAGTGGCTACAAAGTAGAAGAAATCAGCAAAGAAGAATTCAAGAAGGATTACGAGCAAGCCTTCGATGACATCATCAAGGATACAGAAGATACAAACGCCAAATCAACTGAGCAATTGAAGATGGTCGTGCTTGTGAATAGCGATCATCAAATCTTGTCCCGCAAACTCTTGGTCGACGACAAAGGGAAAAAAGATCAATTGGTCTACAACAGTGTTTCTTACGATAAAGGCGCAGAAACGTACTACCGTTACTCCCTGCACAACCTGTCTGATCAGCAAAATGGCGAAATGTCTTTCACCTACAGAGCGACAAAAGAAAAAGACAAGACAAAGGGCAAGTTCAGCATCCTGATGAAGGAGACCGACCAGCCAATTCTGGACCTCTCGACTACTTTCGATACAACTAAGCAAGACAAGAAAACAACCGGAAAGTATGACTTTGCACTCGTAGCGGCAGACGAATACTCCTCTAACCCTGTTGCTCTGACCGGTAATGTTACTGTGAACGAAACGAAGACGGACAATGGTGTAGATTCTGACGGCACGGTAAAAGTGAACTTCTCGAACCCTACTCCGGATATGCCAAAAGGCTTTAGCTTCAAGCTGAAGTCCAAAGCAGAATTCGGCAAAGCACTGGAAATTCCAGCTATGACTGCTGACAACTCCATCAATTTCGTTACAGTGTCTGACCAACAAATGATGGAAGCGCAACAAGAAGTCATGCAAAACGCAGATAAGTTCATGAATGAACATGCTGAGCTCGTGCAACAGTTCATGGGGCCTTAATTGTTTCGTGATAAGAAGAATCCGCTTATAATCATTACTAGCAAGCTGGCATCGGTCAAAACCGGTGTCAGCTTTTTTATTAAAACCACAAACCGTGCTGAATATTACAAATATATGAAAGAGAGGGACCTCTAGATGGGAGGTCCTTTCTCCATGTCCTTCTTCTTACTGATAACCCTTGATTACGATATACACAATCGCTACATAGAAAACGATCCGATCCACAGTCCGATACATCGACTTGGACACCGGAATGCCGAGCCATCCCACTCGCAACGGCCACAATAACTGAATGCGTCCCACCAACATATCACTGACCAGATGGGACAAAATCCCCCAAAGCGCTGCCATGGCAGCCAAAGAATCGCCGAACAGCAGGAACGGAAGGAATAAAATCACCCATGAATGTGTCACCGTACGATGACCGAATCCTTTTTGCAGCATTTTGGACAAAGGTCCCATCAAGTTTCCGAGCTTGCTATTTGCTTGATCGATATCGGGTACAAGTGCCATCGTTGCACCAATGACACTACCCTTCCACGAAGGATAGGCACAGTAGCCTGCAATGGCACCGAGTACCATATGTGTTTTCCATGTCATTTGCCTTTCACACCGTCTTTCTTGGGGAGTCTTGGGAGCTTATGTACGGTTGGTGGAATGGCAAACCAGTACCATCATACATACAAGCGTTATGTCTCCAACAAGGACATGAAGCTCTCCGGATCGAGCCCATCTCCTTCGATCACAATGGCAGTCATTCCGGTTTCACTGCCTGATTCGTGCCCTTCACCTGTGATCCAGAATGCCGCCTGACCACTCTGGATCGGGATACGCTCTGTACCTTCACCGCGTACCCAGCCTTCACCATTCACCACGAGAAAAAGCTGAGGGCAAGTCGCCGGATGATAACCGACAATCCCGCCTGCCTCCAAATGGATACATCCTATTGAAACGGAATCAGGTGTGCGCATGACACGAGAAATCGTCGCCTGGACGGAATTATAGCGATCAATTATTTTGCCTACTTGCTGATCAAATCGGAATCGTTTCATACTTTCCCCTCCGCCTTTTAACGCGTAAGCCTTATCATAGCGCAACTAGAGGCGCTGTGACAGACTCATCTTCCACGATTACAGAGTATGGCGATGACCTCCACACAGGAAGAGTTTACCACAATAAGAACATATGTTCTATAAAAATATCGAGAAATTTAACTCAAAAAGCAACAAAGCCCTTACTTCCCAGAGCAGCTTCATCCCCCACTTTCGCCAAGCTAAGCAGTGAATCTCGTGGTTTTTCTCGTGTATCGAAGATTGGCTTTGTGGAAATTGGCGTAAACGAAAAAACACCCCTCAGAATCTTTCTGTCGATTCTAAGGGGTGTATCCTGTGACGAAGCTTTATACCTTGAAATGGCCTATCAGTTTTTCCAAATCATCCGCGAGGCTCGCAAGTGATGCCGCCGAGGCGTAGATTTCCTCCATCGAAGCAAGCTGTTCTTCTGTAGCTGACGAGACTTCCACCGAGTGAGAGACTGCCGATTGCGCGACAGTCGCGATCATCTGCATCGATTGTCCGACCTTGCCTGTACTTTCCGTAAGAGTATGTGCAGCAATCGATACCTCTTGAATTTCATTCGTCACGCCTACAACAGCATCGCGAATTTGAGAGAACGCTTCTCCTGCTCTTGCGACGCCACCCATCCCATCTGCTACTTCTTGAGAGCCTTTTTCCATCGTGAGGACTGCGTTGGTCGTCTCCATCTGGATCGACGCTACCAGTTGGGAGATTTCTTGTGCTGATGCAGATGCCTGCTCTGCCAGCTTTCGTACTTCATCCGCCACGACAGCAAAGCCTCTGCCATGTTCGCCAGCCCTCGCCGCTTCGATGGCGGCATTCAATGCCAATAGATTCGTCTGACCTGAAATTTGCGTAATGACTTCGACGATTTGACCGATTTGCTCGGAGCGTTTTCCCAAGCCACCTACCAGTGCAGTCAAATTCTCCATCGTTTCTCCGATCCCGTTCATCTGGGAAACCGACTGCTGGATGGTTCGATCCCCCTCTGTCGCCAGCTCTGAGGTACTGGCAGCCGCAGCAGACACGCTTTGGGCACGTTCCGCAATTTTTTCAATTCCTGCGGATATTTCCTCGACTTCTTGCTGACTCTCTTCTACGTTTTGGGATTGTCTGTCCGTTCCTTCCGTCATTTCCTGGATCGTGATGGCGATCTGTTCTGTAGCTTGGCTCGTTTGCTTCGAGCTCGCTGTCAATTGTTCAGCCGCGGCTGCAACCTGTTGGGCATGTCCACGAACCTGAGAAATCAGCTCTCGTAAATTGGCTAGCATCCGGTTGAATGAGCCTGCCAACTGTCCAATCTCGTCTTTGGAAAAGACGGTCAACTCTTGCGTCAAATCTCCTTTTCCATCAGCGATCTCATGTAGCTGTTTGTTCACCCGATGCAGCGGTGCCACAATCGATCGAATTAGAAAACCGCCGACCACAATCGCGACGAGAATTCCCACTGCATTAAAAAACAACTGGATCATAGCCGAAATTCCTTCGTTCTCCTCCAGCTCCTGTCTATCTACTTCGATTTCATTACGCACCTCTTCGACCAGTCCACTCACAACCGAATCCAGTGTTATTCTCGATTGCCGCTCCTGGCCGAAATGATGCGCGATAGCTTCTTTATGTAGCCCATTATCCTGTGCCTCTACCGCTTTATCACTCGACTCCAGAAAGGACTTGTACAGTCCCATTGCCTCCTCCATTTTTTCACGATGGTGAGAAGACTCTAGAGTACTGTTCATTTTGGCAAACAAGCTGTCCACCTTTGCTGCCTTTCCCTTCAATTCCTTCCGAAATTCTTCATCGCCTGTTAACAAGTAGGCTCTTTCGTCATTATTTCGACCTGTCATGATAAACTGCATTTCACGCAGATCCGTCAATAATTTTTCCTCTTCGATAATCTGGGTGTAGGATGCCTTCATTGCTAGCATTTGCAGGTGCATATACGTACCTGAACCGAACATGACTGCCAATATGACACCAAAAGCCAGGATGATTTTTGTTCTGATTTTCACAAGATGTGCCTCCCGTCATCTGATACTCTTGTTCATACCCGGCTCCTCTTTCCTTTAAACACTTTGATGTGCAAACAAAAGACCGCCAGGAAAAATCCTGACGGGCTGGCAAATATCGGGGCAAAGTGATGTTAAAATGAAGGTGTTAAACTGGTCAGAAAATTGATGCTCTTTGTCATCTTTTTATTTTTAGGAGGCGACAAATCATGAAAAAGATACTAATCATGCTATCCTTGATGCTAGTGTTGGTGACCTCCGGATGCAATAAGGATGCAGCCGACATCAGTGAAGATGAAATCCGCATGCTTGCATACACCTACTCAGAAAATGTATTTAATAACTATAGATACGTAGGATCTATCAGTGATTTTTTAGGTAATGCCAATGGAAAAGAAATCACATTAGAATCACTTCAAATGTATGTTAATGGGTATAAACAAGGAAATAGCAGGATGAAAATTTATGAAAGTGTAGAAAATATCATCTCGCTCTACCTTGCAAAACACTACAACGAGCAAACCATCGCAAAATTATTTGACGCGAATCGCAAATTGACCCAACTCACAAGGCAGCTTAATGATTTGTTGACAGAAGAACATATAGCTGCAAAACTCACCGCAAATGAAATCATTGAGCTAAGAGAGCGAATTGACGATCTACTCATCTATGTATACCCTGAGCAAGAGCAGGATGAGACAGGTATAAATCTATACACATTAATTACGAAACCTGAGAAATTACTTGAAAAGTATACCGTTACGGATATCGATATCTTTTTTATGAATGTTAACAACGCTATGGAGCAATTGAACAACTTCCTAGAACAAGTCGGTAAAACTTAATCCTTTAAACACGTTCGTATGCAGAAAAAAACGTCAGGAAAAATCCCTGACGGTTCAAACATTCGGTACGCTAAACTCCAAGCTTAAAAGCCACTTTACCCTCTATCCCCATCTCTATAATTTTTCGATCACTTTATCAATCAAGCCGTATTCAAGCGCCTCTGCGGCGGTAAGGAAATAGTCGCGGTCTGCATCTTTTTCGATTTGCTCGACTGTTTTTCCCGTCCGCTCCGAGATGATCGTATACAGCATGTGGCGATGTCGCATGATACGATCTGCTGCGATCTTAATATCGCTCGCCTGTCCTTGACTGCCTCCCCACGGCTGGTGGAGCATGACTTCTGCATTGGGCAGCGCGTACCGTTTGCCGGGCGCTCCTGCTACGAGAAGCATCGCGCCCATAGACGCTGCCATTCCAGTGCAGATCGTGGACACATCAGGTGCCACAAACTTCATCGTATCGATAATCGCCATCCCTGCTGTGACAGAGCCTCCGGGCGAATTGATATATAAGTGAATGTCTTTTTTCGGGTCCTCTGCTGCTAGGAACAGCAACTGAGCTACGACTGCATTGGCTACCTGATCATCGATGGCACTTCCGAGAAAAATGATGCGATCCTTCAACAACCGGGAGTAAATGTCATAGGACCTCTCTCCATAACTCGTTTGCTCGACTACTACCGGAATGAGATTCATGAAAAACCCTCCTTCGTTTGTTTACGCTCAACTTTTTACGCTGCCATTCGCATGCTGGTTGCTTGTGGAACCGCCATTGATTTTTTGTTAAATCCAGATGAAACCTGCGTCACCACTGCCGGATTACTCGCCGGACCCACTGACCATGTCTGAACAGCAGCTTCTCTTTCGACCACAACTCCATTTCCGTTTCGGCTCGGCATGGCAATGACCTGATCAGATTGTGGCTGGATACGATTTTCCCAAACGATTACGGGTTTGGACTTGTTTGACTCCACAACGTGTGCCTTCATGCCTCGTCTCCTCCTTGTTTTGGATAAACCGCAAGAACGACCTGATACGTCTCTTGTCCTTTTTCTTTTGGCTGATACTTCGCCACAAGCTGATTCACCAGTTGGACGTATTCCTCTACAAAAGCACTGCGCTGTTCCGCACTGGCTAGCTGAATGCTCGCATTCAGTGAGGCGCTCGGAACCTCCACCTCTTGATCGGAGCGCTCCAGCAAGAGCATGGCATCCCGCTTGATTCGTTCTGCTGTCTGGACCAGATGAGACAGCGACCCTTGATCCTTCATTTGCTGAACGGTATCATTGCCCCAGTTCAGTCCTTCCGAGAGCACATACGTCCGCGCAATCGCCAAATAAAGCACCTCGACGAGATTGCGCACCTGTCGACTCCCTACCCGCCTAACCAATCCAACCTTTTCCAAGGCCTTCAAGTGATAATTGACACGCTGCGGGATTTCATTGATACCACGCGCTACTTCTGCTGCTGAAGCAGGCTCTGCCAAACGGCTTAAAATCTCGGCACGGAGCGGGTTCAATAGCGCCATCGCCTGTTCCGGCTTCTCGACTACATATGTTTCCAGTTGTTCGTGCGCCACAACAACACCTCATGACATTAATCATTTACGTAAAAATAGTTTATTACGTTCATTTTTGTTTGTCAAATGATGGTTAAGCCTTTTTTTCGACAACGTCAAAAGCCCCGCTATAGCCTGCGGAGCTTTTGTTTTTTATTACGATTCGGTTCGTCATTGAAAAGAGATGATTTCGCCATCCTGCGGAACATGTACACGTCCAGACAGCTGTTTTTCCTGCAAACATTCATTCAATTCCCGGCGGCTGAGCAAGCAATGGTTCCACGTCTCCATGTGGGCAACGAGAATTCGGCTGTCGGGTACGGCATTTGCGACATGGACGATATCCTCCTTCGTCATCGTGATCGGGTCTCCCGTCAAGAACCGGGCCGCACCTGCGAAAACAACGATCGTATCCGGACGATATTCAGCGATGGCCTGTTCCACTTCCTCACACCAAATCGTATCCCCCGCCACATACAGCGTCTGCTCACCAGCTCGCTGTAGAACGAAGCCAGATACTTGCCCCATTTGCTGTCCAATTTCCCCTGTTCCGTGTTGACCACCTGTCCGATGCAGGTGAATACCTTGCCATGTATACGCCTCTTCGATGGCAATGACTTGTTCGAGGCCATGCTGCACCAGCTTTTCTCGATCAGGTGGCTGGCAAAATACAGGCAAATGCTTCGGGAGAAGTCGGATGGCCGCTTCATCGAGATGATCAAAATGGGTATGCGTCACCAAGACGGCGTCCACGCCAGCGAGTACTTCCTCCACGGATATGGGCAATTCTACTCCTGGATTCGGGCGCTGATTCGGCGTATTTGGTACGGCTGGCAATTCGCCCTTGGAGCTAAACATCGGATCGACCAAAAATGTCTGCCCTGCATATTCCACACGCAAGGTAGCATGTCGTACAAGCTGAATCTGCATATCATTTCTTCCTTTCCTCGTTATCGCTATAATGGATGTACGTTTATTGTATAAGGCCGTGAACGGTTGCCGCGAAACGATTGCTGGCTTCCCACTTTCGCCGTGAAAGGAGTTACGCATGCTAGACCAAATTGATCTCTCCATCCTTGCCTTGCTACGCAAAAACAGCCGCTTGCAGTGGAAGGACATCGGCGAACAGGTCCATCTAAGCGGTCAAGCCGTGGGCAACCGCATTAGACGGATGGAGCAGCAAGGGATTATTCAAGGCTACACGACGCTCATTGATGAAGCTAAAATTGCCCCTTTCCTCACTGCTCTGGTCACTATGTTCATGACCACTACCGATCATTCTCTCTTCACGCGTTTTATAAAAAGTCGCAGCGAGATCGTCCAAGCACATCGCATTAGCGGAGAAGGCTGCTATTCCATGGTGGTACATGTTCAAGATCAAGAGGCCCTCAATCATTTTTTAGATGCCTTGCTTCCTTTTGGGAACTACCGTGTCAACCTATCGATTAACAAATTGAAATAGTTGGTAGTTTGTCAATGTATTCGCTCTCATAAATTTTTAAGATTGCACGATTTTGTGAACAAGAGTAGAATGAGGAATACGAAAGGAGGAGAATCGCCATGGAAGATATGCTGTTATTGCTGTTTTCGCTGGAAGATTTCTTCGCCTTGGTCGCGATTTTTGTAGGATGCTTCACTTCTGCTTTTTGTCTCAGACAGTGTTGCCTGCAAAACCGGGCTCTACCTCAGAACGTCACGGATATGTACCGACCTCCTATTAACACATTGTTGGTTGAGACTTATCCAATGGCGGCAAGGCAACCGCAGCGCCTTCGCTTATTCAGGCGCATGCAGCATACAGACAGCGAAATGGATACATATGGTTCCTTTGTTTTGGATCGCGTAGCGTAACGAACATCCAAAAGGAGGTTGATCATATGATCGCCAAATATATCGGAGAAGCTTTGTTGTTTATTGTGGGTCTGCCTATTTTTGCTTACCAAACATTCGAAGGAATACATGCATTGGCAGATTTCTTCGCGCAAGTATCCGATTTTACCAATTTCAAATAAGCATGACACATACAAAAGCCTGACCGCATCCTTTGACGGTCAGGCTTTCTTTAATTTTCCTGGATGCGGTCTCCTCTTGTTGTCGGCTGCGAGATCACAAGAAATTCCACATCCTCTGCTCCCTCGTTTTTCATCTGGTGTTTGACTCCCGGAGGCACTTCTACCCCTTCCTGCCTGTTGATCACATTACGAACGCCATCCACTTCGAGCATAGCCTGTCCTGACAGCACGAAGAAAAACTGTCGCGACCTCTCGTGATAATGGCGAACTTCTGCTGTATTTCCTGGCATCCGCTCATGAATGACGCTGAGCTCTTGGCCTTTGACCAGATGCCAGCCATCACATTGATCTCCCCAATGATAATGCTCTGCATTCTCTTTGCTGATTTTCGCCATGTCTGTTCCTCCTCCAGTTTTTGCTCTATCTTCACACGCTGAGGAGCATTTGTCACCAAGTGTTTACTTTTTCTGCTGGCTTTGTTATAATATTTGTGTACGATAAGTGAATATTTGATTCGCAACTGGAGGAGCCTGTCATCATAGGGTTCTTTTTGTCTTTTTTTAGCCGACAAAAAGAAAGCTGTGATTGCGGGCTCTTTTTTATTTTGTAAAAAGGGGGAAACCACATGCTTATTTTTCAGCTGGCTGTCATTTTGATTGCCTCCAAAATCGCTGGTGATATCAGCGTACGGCTGGGACAGCCATCCGTTTTGGGGAAACTGCTCATCGGTATCGTTCTAGGTCCTACCGTTCTCGGGCTAGTCACAGACACAGAAATCCTCAAGGAAATTAGTCAAATCGGGGTTATCCTTCTCATGTTTATCGCAGGCTTGGAGACCGATATTGATGAGTTCAAACGCACTGCCAAGTCTTCAACCAGCGTAGGGATCGCAGGAATTGTCATGCCACTTGCACTCGGTTATGGTGCCGGGATTGCGATTGGTCTCTCCAATATTGAAGCGATCTTCCTGGGCCTGCTGCTCTCTGCTACCAGTGTGAGTATTTCCGTACAAACGTTGAAGGAATTGGGCAAGCTAAAATCAAGAGAAGGCGCAACGATCATGGGAGCTGCTGTCATTGATGACGTTTTGGTCATCCTCGCGCTCGCTTTCTTGATGAGCTTTGCTGGCGGGGACGTAAATCTCGGCATGGTGGTATTGAAAAAGGTCGCGTTTTTTGCCATCGTCATCGCTCTTTCCTGGAAGGTTGTCCCTTGGGTTTTGAAAAAATTTGCTCCGTTGCAGGTTACAGAATCGGTCATTTCCGCAGCACTCATTATCTGTTTCCTGTTCGCTTATTTTGCTGAATACACAGGGGTTGCCGCCATCATCGGTTCCTACATCGCCGGTGTAGCCATCAGCTTAACCAATTACAAGACAGAAGTAACGCACAAGGTCGAAACTATCAGCTACGCGGTTTTCGTGCCAGTCTTCTTCACCTCGATCGGGGTAACGGCACAGTTCTCTGGCATCTTGGAAAATCTCGGATTGATTGTGCTCTTGAGCGTCATCGCGATTGTCTCCAAGCTCATCGGTGGTGCTTTTGGTGCAAAAATCACAGGCTTCCCATGGAAAAACTCAATGGCCATTGGTGCTGCCATGGTATCGCGTGGAGAAGTGGCACTCATTATCGCCGCCATTGGTTTGGAGAACAATTTGCTCACGCAAGACATGTTTGCCGTCCTGATTGTCGTCGTACTCTTAACCACTATCGTCACTCCACCAATGATGAAATGGTTCTTCTCGAAAACGACACAGCCAGAAGAAATGGCATTGAAAAAGAACGCCTAACACAACCAAGACTGTTTCTCGCCATAGACGCGGGAGACAGTCTTTTTTATTATGGTAAAAACACCCTACCTGATAGGAGGAACACCGTCATGAAAATTGTAATCGCTCCGGATTCCTTTAAAGGCAGCCTGACTGCCAAACAGGTGGGCGAAGCTATTCGCTCAGGGATTCAACGCGCACTCCCGCAAAGTGAACTCATCGTGAAACCGATGGCTGACGGCGGCGAAGGTACTATTCAATGCCTGGTCGATGCCACAGATGGCAGAATACTGACCGCCACCGTAAAAAACCCGCTTGGAGAGGACATTTCTGCTGAATTCGGTATTTTGGGTGACGGTGTAACCTGTGTGATCGAAATGGCTGCTGCATCTGGCCTTTACTTGATTTCTGCCGCAGATCGCGACCCGTTTGTCACGACGACCTATGGCTTTGGTCAGTTGATTACGGCTGGACTGGATCAAGGCTGCCGCAAGTTCATTCTGGGACTGGGTGGCAGTGCTACCAATGATGGAGGCGCTGGTATGCTCCAAGCCCTCGGATATGTGCTTCTCGATCAAAACGATCAGCCACTCTCTTTTGGAGGGGGGGAATTATCACGACTGAGCCGTATTGATACCAGTCAGGTTGATAAGCGGCTGACTGACTGTCACTTCGTCATCGCATGTGATGTCACCAATCCTTTTGTTGGACCCAATGGCGCTTCTCACGTTTTTGGCCCGCAAAAAGGAGCTACACCCGAAATGGTGCTGCAATTGGATGATTATTTGCGCCATTTCGCTGACTTGATTGAAAAGACCCGCGGCATCGCCATTCACGATCTGCCTGGAACGGGTGCTGCGGGTGGTGTCGCTGGTGCCCTTCTCGCTTTTCTAAATGGTCAGCTGCGTTCCGGTATTGAAATTGTGATTGAGACAACCGGACTCGCTGAAGCCATGGACAAAGCCAATCTTGTGATCACAGGCGAGGGCCAAGTCGACTTCCAGACTGCCCAAGGAAAGACGCCATGTGGAGTCGCCCAAGTCGCGCAACGATACGGCATTCCCGTCATCGTCCTCGCTGGCTCCATTGGAAATGGCATCGACACCCTTTATGAAAAAGGCGTTTCTGCCGTTGTCAGCATCACCAACAAACCGATGACGCTGGATCAATCGATGCTCGAAGCTGCCTCGCTTTTGGAGCAGACAGCCGAGCAGGTTATGCGGATTGCTACTATCCCGCTCCAGCATTCTGTTAACCGTATCTTTTGAATTACTTTGTTTCCCTATGAAGGGTATAGCGCTTTAGTCGCGGGGAGTACTTTTTCAGTTCCAATCGCTCGGGATGATTCCGTTTGTTTTTGGATGTGATATAGTTGCGATCTCCGGTTTCGGTGCATTGCAGAGTAATGTTCACACGCATGGATGTCAGCCTCCTCTTTTTTGTTTACAAGGTCGTCTCGATAACAGCATCTGCTGTTGGGAGTGGATCGGGCAAGTTACTCCAGTCTGCCTCGTATTCCTCATCGGTCAGGAGACATGCATCGAGATGCTTCACGATTTGCTCCTGGCTCAGATCAATTCCGATAAACACGAGCTCTGTGGTTCGATCCCCATGTACGGGATGCCATGTTTGCTGCCAATCCGGCTCTTCTACCAGAATGGCTTGTTGCTCTTCTGCCGATAACGCCGCTGTCCAATAGCCTGCCGTTCCGATTTCGATGGATGGCCCCGCCTGACTGAGTGTCATCGCCACGTCATTTCGTGTCGCCAACCAGAAAAATCCTTTGGCACGTACAATCTCCTCTGGCCAATCCTCCAACCACTTTTCGAAACGGGCTGGATGAAACGGCCTGCGACTGCGATACACGAAGGAGGAAATTCCGTACTCGTCCGTCTCAGGTGTATGCACTTCCTTCTGGAGCTCAGCAAGCCATCCCGCTGATTGACTGGCAGTCTCGAAATCGAACAGATGGGTATTCAAAATTGCTTGCGGGTCCACCTGTCCACGAACAGCACGGATGAAGCGAGCATGTGGCTGTAGCTTGCGCAGAATCGCTTCCAGCTGGATTAAATCATCTGGAGCAACGCGATCACATTTGTTCAGAATCAACACATCACAGAATTCAATCTGGTCGATCAACAGATCCGCTACCTCACGAATATCCTCTTCACCAACTGCCTGCCCTCTGTCCAAAAGGTTTTCGCCGGACGAAAAGTCATGCCAAAAGCGGTACGCATCTACTACGGTCACCATCGTGTCCAAGCGGCATAGGGACGATAAATTGATGCCATTTTCTTCGTCTACGTATGTGAAAGTCTGGGCGACAGGAACCGGCTCGCCTACTCCCGTCGATTCAATCAGTATGTAATCATACCGTCCTTCCAAAGCCAGACGCTCTACCTCCGTCAGCAAATCCTCTCGCAAGGTGCAGCAAATGCAGCCATTCGACAGCTCTACGACCTTTTCATCCACGCGTGAAAGACCACTACCCGAAATAATAAGAGAAGCGTCTACATTTACTTCGCTCAAGTCGTTAACGATCACGGCGACTCGTAGCCCATCCCGATTGTTCAGGACATGGTTCAGTATCGTTGTTTTGCCCGCTCCCAAGTACCCGCTCAGGACTGTGACAGGGATTTTCTTTTCAATCATGTTCATGCTAGGTTCTCCTTTTCAGTTTTCTCAAAACGTAATTATTACGATTTGATGGTTATCATAACGCATCGAAATATCCAGAGTCAACACAAAACGTAATTATTACGATTTAATAAACTGAAGAAAAATCAGCCAGATTTCACTCTGACTGATTTCGTCCACGCCTACTCTCCTATTGTTTTTTTGCCTTATTCATCCCAACCGCTTCACCATAAACCCCAATGACTGGCTGGTACGCCTGACGATCATTTAATTTCCCCTGGTCGACGACTGGCTGCGGGCGATTTTCTTTCCACGTAAGCTGACTATACACATGACCTGTCGCAGTCGGCATTGTGACGAGGATGTCTTTCACCTGATCGGCATTACCATCTGTAATGGCGAGCTTCGGAAGAATACCACTGTCGTGCTTTCCTACAGAGATAAACGTCTGCTGATTATCCTTCCCTTCCCGAACCACGACACGCAGGTTATGGGCCGTCTGATTCATCGATACGCCCATCTTATCGCCTACAAGGAAAATGTGATCCTTGATGTTGTCCCCTGTCACGTCTGCATACTTCGTGTCGAGGACAAAGGTACTATCGCTGCTCATACTGAAGCCGCTATTGATCGTCACATCTGTCGACGGCATATTGTCCCAGTCTGCTTTTTGAACCGTTACCTGTAAAAGCTGCGGTTGTTTGTCAACGACGTTCCACACACTTGTCGCCACTGCTAAACGATCCTCTGTGTTCAGTCCATGCAGGATTTGCTTGCCCATGTAACGCAGGTTGCCTTTCGCATCCCGGAAGGGCACCAGCTCCACCAGCTTTTCTGTATATCCATTGGTTGCCTTTTGCAGCTTTCCATTGGCATGATAAATCCCTTGCTTCACGTACGTAGCCTTATTGTCCGATATATCTACTGTACTCGTCGCTTTTGTTTTTGTGTTCGTTACTTTTGCCACAAATCCATCGACAAATTGTATGGTGAACGGGATATTTTGCTCTGGTTGCAATAAGACTACCGGCGCAAATGCTTGTGATTGGGTGCCCGTCGCTTGAACTGGGTCAGCCCCAACACCCGAAGCCATGAGAACCGTGCCGCTGCAAAGAACTGCCGCCATTGTTTTATGCCATGCTTTCATCCTATTCTCCTCCTTCGTATAGATAACATCCAACTCCTATCCTACATTTTTAAACGAATTTGCTAGGTCAATTGTTGCTAGTACAATGTTCCCTGTTCTCTCGCACTTTTTTCCTGTATAAGGTAGCTTAGAGCATGTTCGTTCGTTCATGAAAAGCTCAAAAACGGGTTTTTTTACCGTTTTGCAACAAATTTGCGGGATGGGCAAGCTACAATATAGTCAAATGGATGCAGCAATAGAAAGGAACATTTGAAATGAAAAAGGCTTGGCTCGTAACGACAGCACTCTGCGCCTCGCTTGTTAGCGGTTGCGGACTCACAGATACACCCAATGAATTGATGCGCGCCCCGTCAGCAGACGGCGATCAAAAATCGATCAATCAGGCCGTCATGCAATTTTTGCCGGCTGGGTCACAATTATCTGTTCCTCTTCATCCCGCAGAAGCCAGTGCCGTCTCCCTACAGGACCTAAACGGAGATGGGGTTGCAGAGGTCGTCGCTTTTTACAAAACCGAAAAAACCGATTATGAAATCGGTGTGCTTGTGCTTACCCAAAAGCAAGGAAACTGGGAAAAGCTCTCCTCCTTTACGGGTGTCGGCAGTGAATTGGATTACGTCTCCTTTCAAGATCTCACAGGGGACAAAATTCCAGAAATGCTGATTGGAATGGGCGGCGGCGAAGATTTGAACAAGGAGCTCTCCGTTTATTCGCTAGCGAATAATATGACCCAGGAATTGATGAAGCAGCCCTATACCATTATGGCCGTAGGCGATTTGACAGGAGATAATCAGGAGGATCTCGCTCTCGTTGTTCTCGATAAAAATAACTTCACATCCAAAGCCGAGCTGTATGGGGCGGCGAACGGCACAATCGCCAAAAAGACGGAGCTAGCCCTTGACGGATATGTGAATGGCTACTATCAGGCTATCATCGGAAAAGCATCACCAACCCGAAACGGACTATTTATTGATGCTGGATTAGGTGCTCACTCTGCTTCCACTGAACTACTCCTCTGGGACAATGGACAACTGTCCAACCCTTTGGCAAAAATAGAAGGAGAGATGGACCTGACCTTCAAGCCGTATTCTTTGGAAAGTGAAGATATCAACGGTGATGGCATCATCGAGATCGGCACAAAGATACAACCCGCTGGGACAGAGGATTTAGCCATGGCAGAAATCCCTTGGGTCTCCTCCTACTTCCAATGGGACGGGAAAACGGGCTTGAAACACATCGAGGATCATTATCAAAATTACTCACAGGGCTTTGACCTCAAGATTCCGGCAAAATGGGGCGAAAAGTACACCATCTCCATCAACCATGATACGAATCCACTTCTAGTCCGATTCCAATATTACGGTGCGAATGGGAAAAATAAGGCGGAATTACTAACGCTGCAAAGCATTCCACAAAACGAATGGATCAAATTTGAGAGCGGATTGAAGCAAAAGCAAGTTCCCTACATTTTGCTGAAGGAAGAGGGCAAACAAGTTTTGATCGCCATTTTACCGCAAACAACCCCTACCCTTGGAAAGGCTGCTCTCGCGGAATATCGATCCATGCAGCTTACCGCGGAGGAGATTCGTCAGCTCTACAAACCGATGACGAACCGGGAATAAAGTGAAATAGTAAATCCTTATCAAGGAGATTTGCCCAATGAAGGTTCTATTACTGGAAGACGAGAAATCCATCCGGGATTTTGTGCGCATCAATCTCAAACGCGAGGGCTATGAGGTGATCGAGGCTGGCACCGGAGAAGAAGCACTTGATCTCGCAGATCAACAAACGGACATCGTCATCGCAATTCTCGACGTCATGCTCCCCGGCATTGATGGCTTCGAAGTATGTGGGCAGCTACGAAAAAAATATCCGCGTCTCGGGATCATTATGTTGACGGCGAAAAGCCAGGAGCTGGACAAAGTCATGGGTCTCGAATTCGGGGCGGACGATTACGTCTCCAAGCCGTTTAGCCCTGCGGAACTGCTGGCCCGTGTCAAAGCGTTGCACCGCAGATTGACACCCATCCCTGAAGCCGAGGACAAAAATGAAATTAACATTGCCCCCTTCAGACTATTGCTCGATGAACGAAAGCTAATTCGGACGGAACAAGAAATTGACCTCACGCCAAAAGAATTTGCCATCATCAAATTACTCGCAGAAAATGCGAACAAAGCCATCAGTCGGGACGAGATTTTGACAGCAGTTTGGGGTCAATTTTTTGTCGGGGATTTAAAAATCGTTGATGTGAATATCCGCCGAATCCGGCAAAAAATCGAGGACGATCCGGCTCATCCAGCTTTCCTGGAGACAGTCTGGGGGTATGGCTACCTGTGGCGAAAGGACGTCCCAGATGAAAGGCATTAAGAGTAGGCTGGTTCTTCATTTCGGCCTGATCCTCCTTCTGATCGTGTTGCTTTTGGAGGGACTGTTTTACTGGGCCGTTCATACGTATTACATCGGGACTGCGACCGAAGCATTAGTGACCCGCAGCACGACTTTCACCAATTTTATTAACAAGTATGCCACTGGCTATCGGTTAAAAGACAAAGCACGATACATTTTGGAGAATGTTTCGAATCAGGAATACGCCAAAATTGAGGTCTTGGACCCAGGGGGAAAGGTCATTCTCAACTCCTACGGCTTTCAGACCAGCGAGATTATCAATACCCCTGATGTGATGGATGCCCTCAAGGGGCAAAGTGGTCTCTACATCGGGAAAAGTCCACAGTCGCGGGAGCGCGTCATCGCGGTGTCCAACCCGCTTACGTACAGCGGAGAATTTGTAGGTGTTCTGCGGTACACGATCTCTGCTGAACCGCTCTACCAAGCAGTAAATCGCATTGCCTTGTACGGCGCTGGCGTTGGGACAGGCGTAGTCATCCTGGCTTTTGCACTCAGCCTGCTCATGGCAAAACGAATCGTTGACCCTATCGAAGATTTAACCAACGCGGCTAAACAAATGGCAGAAGGAAATTTTTCTGTCCGCGCTCCAAAACGATTCGATGATGAGGTAGGAACTCTCGCGGATACTTTCAATTACATGGCAACGGAGATCGGGAAAAACGAAAAGCTGAAAAATGACTTCATCTCCTCTGTCTCCCATGAGCTGCGCACCCCACTTACGTCGATTAAAGGGTGGGGCGAAACACTCATTTCGGGTGGTTTGGAAGAACCTGAGGAGACGATGCTCGGTCTGGAGGTCATCTCCAAGGAGACAGATCGTTTGATCGGGCTCGTCGAGGAATTGCTCGATTTCTCGAAGTTTCAATCCGGTGAGATGAAATTGTCTCGTGTGCCCATGGATGTCCGGGAGCTTCTCCAAGATTTGCATCTTCAATTTTCAGTACGTGCCCATGCAAAACAAATCGAGTTGAAGCTGGAGACTCCCCCCACCCCACTTATCGTTATGGGAGACCCGAATCGGCTGAAGCAAGTATTTGTGAATCTATTGGATAACGCATTAAAATTCACGCCACAAAATGGCTCGATCGTTATCGCAGCTTCCTTGTCAGCTGATAGGCTTCTTGTCACCGTCACGGATACTGGCGAAGGCATTAACCCGGAAGACTTGCCGCATGTCACAGAAAAGTTTTTCAAAGGACGCTCCAAACTCTCCGGCAGTGGTCTGGGATTGGCAATCTGCAAAGAGATCATTCAGCTCCATGCCGGGCGGTTTTCGGTCAGCAGTGCCCTTGGTCAAGGAACATCGATTATGGTCGATTTACCGTTGTTGGCGAATCAATAAGGCAGGAAGAGCGAATCGCTCCCCTGCCTTTTTTCGTGAGAAAGTATAAGAGGAATTGACTCGTCACTTTCGCTTGTTCCCGGTAATATTTCTATCAGGTATTTTCATTGTCTTTCCTTATCACTTTTCGTAAAATTAAGGTAATTCAATAGAACGAGATCTCTCAAGGGTGGTCGGCTCACTCTCTCATGTCTAAAAACGAGGGGGTGATGCTGGTGGAGGTTTATCAAGCGCTGACGCTTATGTTTATGTTTGGCATGTTCATTTTGGCGCTGCTTACTTACCTCAAAAAGAAATAGACCGCCCTTGAGCTTGCGAGGCCAGGCGGCGGTCTTTTCACTGTAACACATATGGAGCCGCTCCCTTGTAGGAACGTCTATTGAAGTAACCGTGGGTGCGGGAACACCTACGGTTTTATTTATATCCGAATCCATTAAGAAAAAACCTTATACGATATAGAGTATATCATATCATATCTCCAATATAACATGTTAGTTGATATACGTTCAATCTTTGATTGACGCTTCGGAAAAAGCAAACTTGCACAATGAAGCAACGGAAAAAACTCACCCTTGCCGCATATATATGTGGCGTGGATGAGTTTTTTGCTGTTGGAACACGCTATTAGAAGCTATTTTGAATAACCAATTGATCCAAGCCGAAACGGGAAGTCGAATAAGCTTGCACGCTTGCTTTCCCCAAAGTCAGCATGAGTGTTGGCAAATAGCGGGATGGGATGTTCAGCTCTTTAATGAGCGCATCACGGTTGTATCCACCCATTGGGCACGTGTCGTATCCTTTTGCTTTTGCCGCCAGCATGAGCTGCATCGCTGCATAGGATGAATTACGGATTGCTTCATCACGCGCGATTTCCGGGTTGTTATTGTACGCCCCTTCGATTTGTGCGATCATGTTCTCCCGCACTTGCTCTGTAACGTAACCTTTTGCCAATGCTTCGTCATAAACAGGGCGAGCAGACTTATAAGCTTCCAAATCGCCGAGAATGATGATCGTAGCGTAAGCATCCACTACCTGCTGCTGGTTGTATGCGATTGGGAGCAGTTTTTCTTTGATCGCAGGATCAGTTACGACGAGAAAACGCCAATGCTGCAAATTCCAAGCCGATGGCGCACTTGCTGCAAGACGCAGAATTTCGTTCAGCTCGCCTTGTGGAATTTTTCCATTCGGATCGTATTTACGTACGCTGTGACGGGCTTCCATTACCTGTTCAGCGGTAATTTTCAGTTCTGTATTCATGATTGAATCTCCTCCATACTGTATAGTACGCTGTTAAAAAGATACTACTTACTTTATTATCGTTACAAACATTTTGCAATCACTTTTTACAATTCGCTTCATACCCTATTGTTTGGAGGCACTCTCGATGAAATACACGGATAACATTGTCATCGTCACTGGCGGTGGCCAAGGTATCGGACGGGCTGTCGCCACCATGTATGCTACCGAAGGAGCACATGTCGTCATCGCCGAGTACAATCGTGCTGCGGGAGAGGAAACGGCATCGCTAATCAACTCGACAGAAGCAGTGAAAGGTACTGCACACTTCGAGCACATCGACGTCAGCGTACCAGCGCAGATCGAACAATTGATGAGAACCGTCGATGAACGCTGGGGGCGACTCGATGCCTTGATCAACAACGCGGGCTTGTCTGTATGGGAATCTCCCTATGAACTGACCGTTGAAGCATGGGACCATATTTTGAACACGAATTTGCGCAGTGTTTTTCTCGCATCGAGAGAAGCAGCCAAAATCATGCGTCGCCATGGTGGAGGCGCGATCCTTAATCTTTGTTCGACGCGGGCGCACATGTCCGAGCCACACTCGGAGGCATACGCGGCTTCCAAAGGAGGCATTTTATCCTTAACACATGCGCTTGGTGTCTCACTCGGCCCCGATGGGATTCGCGTCAACGCGATCTCTCCCGGCTGGATTGAGCACCGCGATTATGCCGCTCTTCGTCCCGGTGATCATGCCCAGCATCCGGTAGGTCGCGTAGGAACACCCGACGATATTGCCCGTGCATGTCTATTTTTGACACAAAAGGACAACGATTTCATTACGGGTACTGAGCTGATTATAGATGGCGGAATGACCCGCAAGATGATATACGAACCATAAAAATAGGAGAGCCGCTCGCTTCCAAATGGAATGAGCGGCTTTTTCATACGTATCGTCTTACCAAGTCACAAAAGGAGGCGAGCCTGGTGCTTGGTGCTGAATTTGTTGCAAAATCGGATAACCGTACGCGAGAATAATCAGGAAGGCGACCAATCCGATCCAAACTGGCCAGCGCTCCAAAATTTTTGGAACTTCTTGCGTTGTCTCTGTCTCGGCAATCGGATATTCTGTATTCCCTTTTGGTGCGTAGAAAGTCAGATACAGCAAGATCAGGATCAAGAGAATCGCAGATACGAACAACAGTCCTCCACCAAAAGCCATCAGGCGCTGGTAATCCATCCAGCCCAGAGCTAACGGGTGATCCATATACGTTGTGTAGTCCGTGCGGCGTGGCGCCCCTTGCAAGCCCATCGTGTGCATAGCGAGCGACATCAAGAACATTCCTACTGCCCAGAATACCGTCTGCACCATTCCCATCCGATTCGCAGTCTTGGTCAACTGCCTTCCGGTCAATGCTGGAATTAGCCAAAAGGTGACACCGAAGAAGGTGAGCGCAACAGCAGCCCCTACCGTGATGTGGAAGTGACCGGTAACCCAAATCGTATTGTGCACGACCGCGTTAATCTGGTTACTTGCGTTAATAATTCCCCCAGCTCCGCCAGGAATGAAGAACAGCATCCCTACAAATGGAGCAAAGAAACGTACGTCTGTCCAAGGCAGTTTTTTGAACCAACCGAAAAGTCCAACTCCTCCTTTTTTACGTCCAGTTGTTTCAAAAATGGCAAACATCGAAAAGGCTGTCATCAAAGACGGGATTACAACAATCAGCGTCAGTGTCACGTGGATCATTTTCCATGCTGGTGAGATACCCGGCTCCATCAATTGGTGGTGGAACCCGACAGGAATCGAGAACAACAGCAGGCAGATAAAAGCGAGTCGACTGAGCGAATCACTGAAGATGTGACCGCCAATGATTCTTGGTAAACATACATACCAAGCCATATAAGCAGGCAATAGCCAGAAATAAACGAGTGGATGACCGAAAAACCAGAACAGCGTACGGCTGAGCATGATATTAATCGTCGGAACCAACCCGAGTGACCACGGGATGAGTTGGAACAGAACCTCCACCGCTACAGGAATCGTCGCAGTAATCCACAAAATGTAAGTAGTGACTCCCATGTAGAGGAACAGCGGAGACGTTTTCCCTTTATTTTCGCGTTTCCATTTGCGATAGCTGGCAAAAACCCCGAATCCCGCTAGCCAGCTGCCTACTACGAGCAAGGCAGAACCAATGTAAAAGTACGGAGATGCTTTCAGTGGTGCGTAGAACGTATAAAGGACAGAGGCTTCATTCAACAGAATGGTGACAACAGCCATCAACGTCCCTAGCGTCATGAGAATCCAGCCGGCCCATCCAAATTTCAGGGCGGCTCCGTGCAAGGAACCACCTGTCGTGCGGGCGACTCCTGAGAAAATAAATCCGACGATGAAGTACGTGGTAAAAATAAGTGCCATCAACACGCCATGAGCGGTCAAAATTTGATAGTAATTTGTCCAGCTCGGTAGTTCCATGATTCCACCGCGAACCATGCCCTGCACCATCCCAGCCACAGCTGCCAAACCGAATGCAATATAAGCTACCCACACATAGGCCAAACTAAGCCTTGCCGCAGAACGCTGAACCGGGACATGGGGGAGTGTATCTTCGACCTTCCGTGCGATTACCATAGGATTCACCTACCTTTATTTCACAATAATTGTGGTCGCCATTACCTGATGACCTGCGCCACAGTATTCGTTACAAAGGATTAAATACTCACCTGGCTTGTCAAACGTGTGTGTCGCCGAGCTGATGTGTCCAGGCAGAACCATGAAGTTAATGTTGGTCTCTGGAATCTGGAATCCGTGAATAACGTCTGGACTTGTGACGTGGAAATTCACCGTTGCGCCAACTGGTATTTCCATCTTGGTCGGAGAGAAGCCGAAAGCAAATGCTGTCATGTAAGCGTCGTATTCGTTGTCTCCTACCTGTTTCAAGCCTGGTTTATCAAAAGGAGGCGTCTCCGTAACCTTCTCCGGATCAATCATTTCCATATTACTTGGCGGAGCCATCCCCATGGCAAACGCATTGACGCACAATAATACAATAAATAAGGCCAAACCGCCTGCGCCAAGCATCAACCAGATTTTTTCATATCGATGCAAATGCATAAGTACCCTCCTTTACTTCCTTATTA
Organism: Brevibacillus brevis NBRC 100599; assembly: GCF_000010165.1. Taxonomy (NCBI): domain Bacteria; kingdom Bacillati; phylum Bacillota; class Bacilli; order Caryophanales; family Paenibacillaceae; genus Brevibacillus; species Brevibacillus brevis. The sequence continues at coordinate 413,367 of NC_012491.1, read as the reverse complement.
CGCCCTATCCAGGAAAAGCCCAAATACACCCAACCAACCGACTAGAATGATACCTCCGACGATCAGAACCGCGACAAACGTTCCCTTCAAGTCTTCCTGGTCCGTTTGCAGCTTGCTGGATTTTGATTTCTTGCCTTTCTCCGCCTTGTTAACTTGCGTCTCCATCGCGCTCTTCTCCTTTCCTACGTGCCTCACGGGCGCGGTGTAGTTTTCACGCCTTCATTCTAACGCTGGAACCCCTTGGAAGTAATTCGGGGAAATCCCCTAAAATGTTCCGGGAAACCCCTGATTTCGACCTTTTTATGACCATTTTTGGTCACAGGTTCGACACAAAAAAAGACGACCCCGTGTTGGGATCGTCCTTACTCAAAATCCAGCCAGCCCTTCTTAATCGCATACCGCACCAAATCAGGCCTCGTACGCAGGTGGAGCTTTTCCATAATATGCGCTTTATGCGATTCTACCGTCTTGACGGAAACAGTGAGCTGCTCGGCAATTTCCTTGTTGCTGAAGCCCTTTGCGATCAAGACCAGCACTTCTTTTTCCCGATCAGTCAGGATGTCGTACTTGGCCTGCTCTTCACCGTTCTTGACCATTTGCAGAAATTCCTCGATCAGAGATTTCGTCGCAGATGGATACAAATACGCCATGCCCTGATTGACCGAGCGGATCGCCGTGATCAAATCGAGGTCAGGGGCGCTTTTTAAAATATAGCCGGCAGCACCAGCTTGCAGTACCCGAAACAAGTATTCCTCGTCATCATGCATCGTAAGCACGAGCACCTGAATGTCTGGTGCCGTTTCCTTCAGTCTGGCCGTTGCCGTCAAGCCGTTTTCCCCAGGCGGCATGCTCAAATCCATCAGGACGACGTTGGGCCGGACTTCCCATGCTTTTTCACATGCCTCTTTTCCGTCAGCCGCATATCCGACGACTTCCATGTCCTCCTGAGCGTTGATCAGCATCCCCAGCCCAGAGCGTACAATCGCATGATCATCGGCGATCAAGACACGAATGCTCATCCTCTACCCCCTCCTTCGGCACCGGAATTCGGACGATCACCGTCGTTCCTTCCTCGGGTGCGGAGCGAATATCAACGGTACCACCAAGCAGCTGGGCACGCTCCTTCATGCCAAACACTCCGAGACCTTTGCCGATTTTCAATGTTTTCTCTACTTCAAATCCTACACCGTCATCCACAATCGTGACGACAATTTCCTTCTCCCTATTCTCGAACATGATTCCTAGATGGCTCGCCTTTGCGTATTTTGCCGTATTAGTCATGGCTTCCTGTACAATCCGGTACAGTGCTGTTTCCATCGCAGCGGAGTATCTGCGTTTTTCCCCCTGAACATGCAGCTCCACCTGGATGTGAAACGTCTTTTCCACCCGTTTCATCAACGAACGTAAGGCAGGCAGTAAACCGAGATCATCCAGTGCAGATGGACGCAGCTCCAGTGCCATACGCTTCACTTCCTCCATCGCCTTGGAAGTCATATTCACTAATTCCGCGACATGCTGCATAACCGGCTCGCTCAATTCTCGTTGTCTGACTACGTTTAGTCCCACTAAAATACTATAAAGCGCCTGCCCTACGCCATCATGCAGCTCCCGGGCGATGCGCTTTCGCTCTTCTTCTTGTGCTTGGATCGCAAAATTCGTCAGCTTGTACTGGTAGCGCTCTTTTTCCACTCGCTGTTGCGCAGACATATCACGCAAAATCATGACCAGCTTCCCCTGCGATTCATCCTCTAGCCTCGCTGAGCTGGCAGCGACAGGGTAATCCACACCCGATTTCGTTCGGAGCCTCATTTCGAATGAAGGCATTTGCACGCGCTTAAAAAAGCAATCCGCGCAGCTCGTTTCTTCCATACACGTTGCCATTCCGAGACACAGCTCGCAAATATGTTTATCTCGAATCAGCTCTTCTTCTGTCCAGCCCGTCATCTGCTCCAACGCAGCATTGGCTTTTACGATTCGTCCCTCCTGATCAATCACCAGGATCGCATCGCTGACGTTGGCAAAGATGGACTGCATCAGGGAAAGCACTTCACTCGACGTACCCATGGCTCCTCCTTTTGAGACAATCATCCTAACGTTATTGTAAAGTTTCCATAAAAGAAAGTGTATCAGGGAATTCCCTGAACATAAGAAAACGGGACAGCAAATGCCATCCCGTACTTCCTCTTACTCTACTACGATTTTTTCAGCAGTGCCGATAGGCGGCAGGCTCTTCGTCATCATTGGGCCGTAGAAGGCAACTACTTGCATATCCTCTTTCAGTTCAGCTGGCGAGAGTACCTTGTTGTCTCGCGCATTGATGATCACCGTTTTTTCGGTAATGTTCAGGTTGATTTTTTCTTGGGAGGTTCCGGTAATACCGCGACCCTCTACGAGCATTTTGTAGTTGCCATCTTTGTCAGCAGAGATGCTCGCTACTTTTCCCGCTGTTCCCAGGATGTCCTGAGTCTCCAAGCCGCCTTTTACCGTAATGCTGAGCGCACTTGTTTGTGGCGGCAGGCTCATCGCCATGAATTTTTCGGTCGTAGCATCTACGGCCATACCCAGCTTCAAGTCTTCTGGCTTCAGTACTTTACCAGCTTCATCCGTAATTTTGGTGTCTGCTGTCAGGTGCAGGATGATGCCAGACTCATAGATGTTCAGTGTAACCGAGTAGCCTTTATCGGATTTGTTGATGTTCGTAATGGTACCTGTGCGCATAGGAGCGATTTCGTCCTCCACTACAGTCACTGTATCATCGGTTACATTCACGTCTGCTTGCAGGATTTCGTCTACGAATTTAACTGGCACATAGGTGCTGCCATTCAGTACGCGAGGCTCTGCTCCCAGCGTTTTGTACATTTTTGCGAAAGGATAGCGATCCTCTCCTTCTTTTGCGTAGCTGGTGATCGCGCCTCTTTGCACTTCTGCTGCTTTTTCCTTGTCGTTCCAGCTTACTTTGAAACCAAGAGCTTCAGCAACAGGACGAAGTGGAACCAGTACGGTTTGTTGACCTTTATCGAAGATCGCATCTTGTGCGATTGCTTGACCGTTTATGTTAACAGAAAGTTCTTTTACTGGTTCGGAGGTTGCAGATACCACGCTAGTTCCCAAAGCGGCCAGTGCCGCGATTGTCATCATACCTGTACGGATTGTTTTCATATTGTTTATGCCTCCAATGTGCTTGTTTGTTTTTGTGTGTCTCTATTCATTGGACGGCACCCTTTCAGAAACGTTTCAACAAAATTTTCATAGATGTGTAAATCCTTCATGTATAAGCGAAAAACATCACGGCTGGCTTGGGATCGGGTTGCTTGGGACTTGGTCCGTTCGCGGCATCGGTACATCGGGCTTCCCGGATGGATTGTCGTACAAATAAGTCGGTACCTTGCCGACGATCAGGGCTTCGGAGACTGGGATTTCCGTGGTGACTGTTTGCTGTTTGGTTGCAAAAGGAATAATGACCCGCAGATCGACTTCCACATAAATGTAGACCGTCACCAGCACCATATTGATTCCCGCTTGCTTCAGCTTCGTTTCTAGCTTGGTTTTGACCGCACCAATCGGAACGAACGACACCGGAATATCAGGCCCAATGTGCTCCAGAAAGACGTTTTTGGTAGCCAAGCCTAGTGGTATGGTTGTCTGGACGTGCTCCTGCTCGAATTCCTTCAAGCGATTTTGAATACGGGCTGTCGTTTCCCCCACAATCCGGGAATACTCTTTGAAATTAAAATTCACCGCTTTGATGCTACCACTCTCGTCCTTCTCCATGATGACAACTTCGTTGACGTCGACACCCTGCTGGGTCATGCGTTTGGTGACTGCATCGGTAATCGCGAGCTTGGCGACCTGCTCTGCCTTGGCCTGGGCAATCAGCATCAACGTCGGCTCCACCCTGCGTTCCACAACGATAAACAAAACAATCAATACCACAATGATTAGCAGGATCCCAGCAAAAATTCTCCTTCTGCGTCTTTTCCATCCTCCCCTTCTCACACGCACGATGGCCCCCTCTCCCCTTTGGCGGCTCGGTTAGTCAGGACGAACCGTACGCATAGCTGGTTTTTTTTCTTTGCTTGTGCGCTGTCTGCTGCCGGTAAGCACCCCACCGATTCCCGCGACAAACGTAGGAACTCCCGCCGTGACCAAAATTAATGCCCAATCGCGCAGATTCAGATCCGTCGTTTTGAAGATCGGCTGGAGTGCCTCCATGTATACGACACCGATCACGAGCACGATCGACGAAAGTACGGCCCAAACGAGGTATTTGTTTTCAAATACATTGCGGTGAAAAACACTGTATTGACTCCGGCAATCGAAAACGTGAATCAGCTGCGCCATCACCAACGTGACGAAAGCGACCGTTTGGGCATGCACCAAGTCATTCGGATTCTCTTTGAGAGTCAGCCAGAACGCGAGCAGCGTCATGGCCCCGATGAGAAAGCCACGGCTAATAATTTTCCAGCCCAAGCCTCGGCTGAATATGTTCTCTGCCTTGTTGCGCGGCTTCTGATACATCGTATCTTTTTCCGCCTGATCGATGCCCAACGCCATGGCCGGTAAACCATCTGTCACGAGATTGACCCACAAGATCTGGATCGGCACCAAAGGCAAAGGAAGCCCAAGGAGCATTGCAAAAAACATGACGAGAATCTCGCCTACGTTGGACGCCAGCAAATAACGGATGAATTTTCGAATGTTGTCATAGATGTTACGCCCTTCCTCGACGGCGGCAACAATCGTGGCGAAGTTATCATCGCGCAGCACGAGATCGGCCGCTTCCTTCGTCACATCCGTACCGGTAATCCCCATCGCGATCCCAATGTCTGAGGTCTTGATCGCAGGAGCATCATTGACACCGTCCCCGGTCATGGCGACAACATGTCCTTGACTTTGCAGGGCACGGACAATCCGAAGCTTGTGCTCAGGAGACACACGGGCATAGACAGTCACTCGCTCCGCATACTCTGCGAGTTGCTCATCTGACATGCCATCCAGCTCCCGCCCCTCCAATACTTCTCCGTAGCCACGCATCAAACCAATCTGACGGGCGATTGCTTCTGCTGTCACCTTGTGGTCGCCTGTAATCATGACTGTCTTGATCCCAGCTTGATGGCAAAGATCGATCGCTGGACGTACCTCTTCACGCGGTGGATCGATCATCCCGGCCAATCCGACAAAGACAAGATTGTTTTCCAGAGAGCCAATCGGCTGTCCCGGGCGATAGCCTTGCAGTGTCTTATAGGCGAAGCCTAGTACGCGCAACGCTTTGCCCGCCATGTGTTCCGTTTGCTCCAGTACCTGGTGACGAAGCGTTGCGGAGAGTGGAATGAGCTCACCCTTCCACAAAATATGTGTCGATCTCGCCAGCAATGCCTCCGCCGCGCCTTTGGTCAGCAGGGAATACACACCGTCCATCCCCTTTTCGACGACGGACATCATTTTGCGGTCAGAATCAAAGGGGAGCTCCTCCACACGCTGTCCCTGATTCTTTGGGGTGGTACGCTCTGTATTGCCGCCCAATGCCTTCGCGGCAAGCACCTTGAGAGCACCTTCAGTCGGGTCGCCTATGACTTGCCAAAAGCGTGATGCCTTGCCCATCCCAAGCAGATTGCGCGTGCTTTGCTCCTCGCATGTCAAACGGGCATTGTTGCATCGGTCTGCGATTCGGATCATTTGCGTGAGAGCCCCGTCACGGGCGGGAGATACCATTTTCCCCAGGTAGTGAAAGGCTCCCTCTGGTGCGTAGCCGCTACCGCTCACCTCATACGTGGAATCGCTGTGCCACACTTCGGTAACTGTCATTTTATTTTGAGTCAGGGTCCCTGTTTTGTCGGAGCAAATAACAGAGGCGCAGCCCAACGTCTCGACTGATGGCAGCTTGCGTACGATCGCATTGCGGCGGATCATCCGCTGGACGCCAAGCGCTAGCGCGACAGTCACAATCGCTGGCAAGCCTTCGGGAATCGCCGCAACTGCGAGACTCACCCCGGCCAGGAACATCGTAAACAGCTCATGACCATGCCAGACACCAGCAGCAATGACCACAATCGTCAACAGCAGTGCGACGACCACGAGAATTTTGCCCATTTGCTCCAAGCGCAGCTGCAAAGGCGTTTCTGCTTCTTCCGCTGTATTCATCAAGTGCGCGATTTTCCCAATTTCTGTGCTCATCCCTGTCGCTACGACGATACCGCTCCCTGTTCCTCCGGTCACCATCGTGCCCATGAAAGCGAGATTTTTTTGGTCGCCAAGCGGTACAGTGGAGGCCTGGGCTGTCTCCAGTCTTTTCACGTTTTTTCCGACGGGAACAGACTCTCCTGTCAATGCAGACTCCTCTACCTCTAGCCGATTGGCCAAAAGCAAACGCAAATCTGCGGGAACACGATCCCCAGCCTCCAATTGCACCAGGTCACCAGGTACCAGCCGCGAAGCCGGTATCATAGAAATGTTCCCACCTCGGATGACACGCGCCATCGGGGATGCCAGCTCCTTTAGCGCTTGCAAGGATCGCTCAGCCTTGGCCTCCTGAATAAAGCCGAGGATGCCGTTAATGAGGATGATCGCAATAATCGCAATCGCATCCAAGTACTCTCCGAGGAAGTACGAGATCAATGTTGCGATAAACAGGATGAGTACCATAAAATCCTTGAACTGATCAACAAAGACCGAGTAGAGAGGCTTTCGCTTTTGTTCAGCCAACTGGTTGGCACCTTGTTTAGCCAGTCGCCGCTCCGCCTCCTGCTGAGTCAACCCTTGCGCAGCATCACTATGAAGGGCTTCGGTCACGTCGGCCGCCGCCAGCGTGTACCATTTTCGAATTGGCTGTGTATCCACCTACATCTCCTCCATCCACATCTCACTCATTTTCATGTGTATGCAGACGAGCTAGAAAATAAAACAACCCGTCCATTTATCTGGACGGGTCCGTGTTAGTTTGTCGGTTATTTCAAACTTTTGGCTACACCAATGCAAATCAACAAAATCGGCGGCAGCCAGGTGAGCCGCGTCAGCCAGCTGGCTTTTCCTGCACGGCTGCCGAGAGCAATTCCTACCACAAGAAGCAAGGCACTCATCACTGCGATACAGAGTGCGACAAGCAGTGGCGAGTATCCCAAAAACGTAAGGCTGATGCCTGCGCCGAAAGCATCCAAAGACAGAGCAAGCCCCAACATGACGGCCTCCCAGCCCATAATATGCCCAGAACGGTCAGTATCGGCTTTGGACGGATCTTTTAAAATCTGGATCATCACACCAAAAATACGGAACTGCGACAATAATACGATGGGTTCCTGCTCTTCCTGTTTTTCTTCGGCTACAACGGCGTTGTTGCTCGCAGCAGTAGACTCCTGAACCTCTGTCCCTGACCTTGTCTCAATCAGCCGCCACAGAGTAAACAAACCCATGAGGATCAAGACCGCAGCTCCAATATACTGGCCAATCTCGGGTGTTAACCATTCGGTGAGGGATGAGCCTACAAGCATGACACCATAGACAACAGCAAACGAACAACCGGAAACGACAACGAGCGACAAAAAGGGCATTCTCATGTTCCGTAAACCATACGTCAATCCTACACTGACACTGTCCATGCTGATGGCCAGGGAAACGAGCAGGAGTGCGAGCCATCCGCTCATATGTGGTCACCTCTTTCCCATTGCCTATTAGGTATACGCGAAAAGCTCCGCTGATGTGCCAATAAATCATTGCCTTCTTGGGTGGAAGCTGATACCATAAAATTAAACAACGTTTAAAACGTCGTTTAACAAAGCATTTTGCTTCTATTCAAAAGGAGGTTGGTCATGTCACAGGCAGACAAAAACACCGAAACGAAAGCAAAAATTTTGCAATCGACACTGGATTTGATCAAGATGGAGGGCTTCGAGAGTGTAACCGTGCGGAAAATCGCAGCGGATTCCGGTACCAACGTTGCTTTGGTTAACTACTATTTCGGTTCCAAGGATAGGCTCATCAATGAAGCCCTCAGCGCTTTTCTAGGCAGCTTTACAGCTACATTTGATATCTTGGATAACACATCTCTGCTTCCCCAAGAACGACTCAAGCAGTTTTTAATGAGCTACGTGCAGATCATCCAGCAATATCCCGAGCTGGTTTCGCGAATCTTCTCACTTGGTGGCGCTGTATTTACTTCGCAATATGAGTACGGTCAATTCCTCAAAAGCATCGGATTTGTGAAGATTGAGAGAGTTTTGAAGGAAATTACCCACGAAGAAAACCATGAGGTTCTCATGATGATGATCATGCAGTTGTTCGGAGCGATTTTTCTGCCAGCATTGCTCAAATCAATATTGTCTACAGGCGCTGGCATCGAGATAGCTTCCGTAGAACAACAGATTGATTTGTTATTCGCACGCTATTTTCATGAAAAATAAGAAATAGGGGGAGAGACAGATGGGCTTTTTGCGAAAATACTGGTCTGATTTCGGTCTGCTAGTGGCAGTTGGCGTTGGTCTGTATTTGATGATTCAATGGGGTACCATTCCTATTATCGAGCGGCTGTTGTGGCTAAGCTTCATCGCCATCCTTGTTCATCAGTATGAAGAGTATCGTTGGCCCGGATATTTTGCCGGACTGTTTAACGGTTTGATTTTCAAAAGCAGCCATCCAGAGCGTTACCCGCTGAATCCACAGTCTGCGATGATCATCAACCTCGTTATTGCCTATGTCTTTTATCTGGTTCCCCTCTTGTTCCCAACGGTCATCTGGCTCGGCTTGGCACCGATTCTCATGGGCTTCTTTCAGTTTATCTGGCATGGAGTTTTTGCGAATCTAAAAGCGAAAACGCTCTACAATCCGGGCTTGTTCGCCGTGATTTTCTTCCACATCCCGATCGGGGTATGGTATATCAGGCACATTATTTCCACTGGCATGGTAACCACATCAGACTGGTTCATTGGGACGGGCTACTTCATCGTTGCGGTGTACATTCTCATTGTGAAGGGGAATATTTGGCTAAAGGACGAAAATTCCCGTTATACCTTTACTCGTCAACAGTTGGGGCCTTACGTACACAAATCATAAAAACCAGCTCCTGTGATGAAAAAGAAGAGGCCACTGTCGGCCTCTTCCTTTTCTTTGAACTATTTGATTTCAATCGGTACTTCCCACTTCACGTCGTGTTCCATCATATAGGTAGCGTAGGATACCGTGAGCTTTTTCGGTTGTTGCTTCAAGCGCGGAATCGAGATCTCACCTTTGATCTGTACCCGTCCGTCCTTGTCTCTTGTGCTTTCCGTGCTCACTGACGCAGCGTAAGTCTTCCCATTTTCATCCTTTACAGACCAATCGCGGTTCTCGACTATGCCTTTTCCTAATGTACCCTCTATGGTCATTACGGCCTCACCTAGATCTTCGCCGTTACCTGGCTCCCATGCAAAAGAAGAGAATGTAAAGGTACTGCCTGTCTCATCCTTGAAAGTCGCAGCTTTCTTGTCTAGTTCTGTTGGAACCAGATCAAATGTAGGCGAAGCCAGCTTTTTCTCATAAATTTTCTTTAGCTCAAGCTTTAATTTTTGTTCTCCCTGTATCGGGCCAAATGTATGCCACCAATTCAAGACATCGCCTTCTGGTCTTTCTTCCGCTTCTTCTTCTGTTCTTGGTGTGAAAAGAACATTCTCCTTGTTATCAAGCTCATCATCTAATGATTTCATATCCCAAGCGGCTACCACATCCCCTTTTTCATTGGTGATTTCGTACATCATATTCTCTCCCGAAAAAGCAGGATCACGCTCTTTTTCTGTGACAATGGCGCCTTGCGGATTTTTCCGATCGTACAGGATCGACGTTCGTTCAACCTCCAAATAAGCTGATTTTGGGAAAGTGGTATCCAGCATGACCCGTGTCGCACTCGGGGAAAATTCGATATTTTTCAGCTCAATCCCAAGCCCTTGCGGCGATTGAAAAACAGTATCCTTGAAGGCAACCGTTTTCGTCGCTTCCTTGGCTTTCTTCATATCGATCGGAACTTCCAATGACCATTTTCCTGTCTTATCTGCGATTTCTGTCTGTTCTAAATGCAAGGTCAGTTGGTCAGGAGTCGCCTCAGTTGATTCGAAGATTTCGTTCAAAAATCGCTCTGTGATGAAAAACTCTCCATGACTTCCCCAATTATCTCCTCCATCATCCTCAAACCAATCCTTACCGTTCTGATCAATTAGCTTCGCATTCAAATTATGATCTTCAATCTTCTTACCGCTCTCGTCGTACACATCATAGATGACTGCGATCCTCATCGAGTCAGCCAACAGCTCTTTTAACTCGACCGTAATTCCTTGATCGGTTACTTTTTGCTCCAGCTTTTGGACAAGGCCTTTATTGACAGCATTTTTCATACCGCTATCCGCATTTTTTTCAATCTGGAACAAGCTATTCACATAATTCGCAAACGTAGGTGATACAACCGTTCCTGTCACCACCAACGCGGTAAGTCCTGCTACTACCAATCCTGTCTTCTTCACAATATCCCAACCCCTTTGTCTTCTGGTTCGGGAGGAGTGCTTTCGCGTAGAACGTGGAGGAACTGCATCAGACAGCTTATCCATGACCTCATCTGTAAACGTATCGGGTACAAGAGCATCTGGAATGTCGGAAAAATCCACTTCTTGCATGCCTTCTACCCACTCTTGCAGGTACTTCTGGCATTGTGGGCAATTTTCCACATGTTGCTCCAATCCTTTGCTCTCGGCAGGGGCCAGCTCATCGTTTACGTATAGCTTCAATTGATTAAACATGAAGCATTTCATAAATAGCTCCCCCTCCCATCGTTTTCTCTAGGCTGTCCTTCATCTTTTTGCGGGCACGGAATAATCGCATCTGAACGGAGCTCTCCGAGAGAGACAGTCGCTCGCTGATTTCCCGATACGACAGTCGCTGTAGGTAAAACAGGACGAATACCTCCCGATACTCCTCATCCAGTAGCATGATGCTGCGTTCCAGCTCGGCGTCCCGTTCTTTTTTCAACAAAGTCGTCTCTGGCGTGTCTGGGTCAATCAGCTGCTCCTCATCGATTTCTACCTGCTCTGTCCGTTTACGTTTTCGCATTTCATCGAAACAATGATTGCTCGCAATTCGATACAGCCATGAAGAAAACCTGTACTCAGGCCGATAGTCGTGTAAACGATAAAAGGTTTTGATAAACACGTCTTGAGCCAAATCCTGTGCGTCTGGCATGTTGCCGATCATCCTGTACAAATAGCCAACGATCTTGCCCTTGTATCTGTCAACAATTTGTCTGTACTGCTCATGATCGCCAGCCAGGATTTGCTCGATTAGTTCCTGATCGTCCGGCATTTTGCTACTCCTCCATCTATCACAGATCAAGCCAGCGGGGAATGCTGCGCAGCTTCCGTTTTGGTTGATTCATAAGCTAATACGGAATTGCTGGAAAAACCTTTCTCTACTTTTAAAAAATTCTATAATCACTTATCGAAATAAAAAAGAAGAGGCCTCTGTCAGCCTCTTCCCCTGTCTGTCTTTCATCTATTTGATTTCAAACGGCACTTCCCAATTTACGGGGTGTTCCACTGCATATTCCTTATAGGTTACCGAAAGACTTTTTGGTCGTTTCTCCATACGAGGAATTTCCAGTTTACCTTTGACGTGCACTCGTCCATCTTTGTCTCTGGTGCTATTGGTTTTCAAACGGACCGGATGGCTCTGGCCATTTTCATCCTTTACATCCCAAGATTGGGTATTGACTACATCTTTCCCCAATGTGCCTTCTACTGTCAAGACAGCCACACCTGGCTTATTGTCACTACCCGACTCAAATGAAAAGGCCGAAAATGTAAAGGTACTGCCTGTTTCATCTTTGAAGGTTGCTGATCTCTTGTTTAATTCTGCTGGAGCAAGATCGAATTTAGAAGAAGCCCATTTTTTCTCATAAATTTTTTTGAGCTGTAGCTTTAGTTTTTGCTCCCCTTGTATCGGGCCAAATGTATGCCACCACTTCATCTCATAGTCACCTTGTGACCTGCCTACCGCTCCCATTAACCTGAGAACATTCTTCTCCTTCGTAATTCCCTCATCCAAAAACGGATTATCCCAAGCAGCTACGACATCGCCTTTTTCGTTTGTAATTTCGTACGCAATATCGTTCCCCGATAAAATGGGATCCTTGTATTTTTCCGTTATATTGGATCTCTCGCCTTCCAAGGTTACCTCTTCCATTTCCCGTTCAACTTCTACATAAGCTGATTTAGCAAGAGTAGTTTCTAGCATCAGGCGGGTCGCACTCGGGGAAAATTCGATTTTTTCCAGTTCAATCTCCATACCCAGTGGTGAATGAAAAGCTGTATCCTGGAAAACAACGGTTTTGGTCGCTTCCTTGGCTTTCTTCATATCGATCGGGATTTCCAATGACCATTTTCCCTTTTTCCCTGCGATTTCGGTCTGTTCTAATTTTAAGGTCAACATATTCGGAGTAGCTTCGGCAGATTCAAAAATAGTGTTTAAGGGCTGCTCTACGATAAAATACTTTCCGTGACCACCCAAGGTTGGTCCATCGTCTTCCAACCAATCTTTCCCTGTTGAATCAATCAGATAAGCATTCAGTAGGTGTCCATCTTCACCAATTTTAATTTGCTTGCCGTTCTGGTCGTACACATCATAGATCACGGCGATTCTCATCGAGTCTGCCATCACCTCTTTTGCTTCGAAAGTAATCCCTTGATCGGTTACTTTTTGCTCAAGCTTTTGGACAAAACCTTTATCAACAGCATTTTTCATGCCATTATCCGCATCCTTCTCAATCTGGAACAAGCTATTCACATAGTTGGCAAACGTCGGTGAAACGACCGTACCTGTCACGACCAAAGCCGTTAGTCCTGCTACTACCAATCCTGTCTTCTTCACAATATCCCAGCCCCTTTGTCTTCTGGTTCGGGAGGAGCGCTTCCGTGCCGTGCGTGCGGGAGCTGCTTCGAACAGTTTACGCATGACCTCGTCCGTAAACGTATCGGGTACAGGAACTTCCGGATAAGTGGAAAATTCCTCTTCCAGCATGTGATCTACCCACTCTTGCAGCTTGATTTGACATTGTGGGCATTCTACTGCATGCTGTTCCAGTCCTTTGCTTGCGGCAGGGGGGAGCTCGCCATTGGCATAGAGCTTCCATTGATTAAACATGAAGCATTTCATGAACATCTCCCCCTCCCATTGTTTTCGTCAGGCTTTTTTTCATCTCTTTACGAGCACGGAACAAACGCATTTGAACAGCGCTCTCCGTAAGAGACAGTCGCTCGCTGATTTCCCGATACGACAGACGCTGTAAGTAGTGCAGGACGAACACCTCGCGATACTCCTCATCCAGCAGCATGATACTGTGTTCCAACTGGGCGTCCCGTTCCTTTTTTAACAGGGCGGTTTCTGGTGTCTCTGGATCAACGATCTGTTCCTCTACGATAGCGGTCTGCTCCGTCCTTTTGCGTCTTCGTATTTCATCGAGACAATGATTGCTCGCGATGCGATACAGCCATGAAGAAAACTTGTGCTCAGGCCGATAGTCTTTCAATAGGTAAAAGGTTTTGGTAAACACGTCTTGAGCCAAATCCTGTGCGTCCGGCATGTTACCGATCATTTTGTACAAGTAGGTCACGATCTTGCCATTGTACCTGTCGATAATCTGACTGTACAGCTGATGATTGCCCGCCTGGATTTGCTCGATCAATTCCCGATCGTCCGGCATTTTTCCTACTCCTCCATCTATCACCGATCAGCCAGTGGGGAATGCTGCGCAGCTTCCTGTTTTGGTTGATTCACCACTAATACGAATGAGCTGGAAAATCCTTTCTCGTTATTTTGAAAAATTTTATTTTCCTGTCAAAAGAGGTACCGCAAAGCTCACATCGCGATGCTCCTTCAACATACTGTCAAAGGTGATCGTCATTTGCTTTGGCAAGGATTTCATCTCCTCGATTTCCAAATTCCCTCTTACTTTCATCCGTCCATTTTGATTGGCGGATTCCTCGATATGGCATACCGCACTGTACTTTTTGCCCTTTTCGTCCGTCACGTACCATGTATCAAACGGGAAGATTCCCACTACTCCTTCCGCTAGCGTCCCCTCAAACTCGATGTTGTGGCGATCCTCTCCGCTGCCCTTAGATACCTTGTGAAACGTGAAGCGAGTCCCATTCTTTTCTGCTGTAACTGGCTTTGCTCCCACACTGGCAGGGTCCAGTTTTACGCTGAATCCTGGCTCTTCCTCTGTATAAACAGCATGCAGCTTAAAGGTTAGACCATTCGATTCTTTCAGGTCGTGGAAGTAATGAAATTGTCGCAGCCCTTTTTCCACTGGAGCAGACTCGCGCCATTTCATCGTATTGATTACGTTTTTCTGAATGCTCTCATCATGGATAGCGACTGCAGAGTCCCATGCGCCAAGGACGACTCCCTTTTCATTGACAAGCTGATAGCTGAAGTCCTTGTTATTCGAATCAATCACCACTTCTGTTCCACTCGGTGCAAAGGTAATCTCTCGCAAATCGAACTGAAATCCTTGGAGAGAGGTATGGGACTGATTGACAGCCACTGTTTTCGTCGCAGCTTTTGCTTTTTTCAAGTTCACGGGTACCGACAGCTGCCAGTTGCCTTTGGTACTGCCCATCTTTTTCATGTGGAACTCTACGACCAGCTCGTCCGGCAGCTTGTTCCCATCGTCAAAATAGCTTCTGAGCTCGTGTTCAAACAGGATGTAATCGCCTATCTGGTTTGTTTTCCACGACACTTGATTGGGGGATGAGCTATGTAAAACCTTGCCCGCTTTATCCTTGATCGTGATTTCTTGATATTCATGGGTGGGGGTGTGGAAATTATCCCAATACACATCTGTTGCCTTGCCGTCTTTGTCTTTTACCCCGGCGATGATACTGATGCGCAGCGGGTCTGCCAGAACCTCTTTTGCTTCCAAGATAAAGCCTTGATCGGTCACTTTCAGATCAAGCGGCTGGGTAAATCCATTTTGAGCGGCTTGCAAAATTCCAGGATCTCCAGCCTTTTGCGAGACAAACAAGCTAGTATTCACAGACGGTGCTGCATTCACCACTGCTGCCGGACTACTTGTGAAAAACGACGGGGACACGAGGATTCCCGTTGATACAACGACTGCCAATGCTGCCACACATAATGCCATTTTTTTCATAACTGCTCCACTCCTTATTTTCCTAGATTCACTCAATATTCACGAGAAACAATCGTTCGGTTCACGAGGAGCACGCAAAAAAAGAGCTCGACAGCCTGAACGAAATCAGGTCTGCCGAGCTCACTCGTTATCGAATTTACTATTTCATAAATGAGAGGGCTTTAAGCACGTGCAGCTAGTGCCCGAGCGAGCAACTCTACCAGTCTCCTTGCATACTCGCCAGTGGTATCCCTTGCGCCTGAGAATTCCGTCATTTCCATACTGGTCACGCGCGAATCTCGTAGAACAGTCGCCACTAATGCTTCGGCTTCCGACAGAGACAGTCCAATATCACTTGGAGAATAAGCCGCTGGCATCGCGTCTTTGTGCATGATATCTACGTCGAAATGAACGAGGATTTTGGCATCAGGCGGGATCGATTGGAGCGTATGAGAAACTCGTTCCACAATACTTCCTTCTGTGAGCTGAGCCAAGGTCATGACCTCTACGCCAAACGTCTCCGCTGGCATCTGCTGACAGCCGACAAGGCGGATTCGCTCTGCATCCCAGCCACTTGGTTCGATCCATTGTCCACGATCCTGAAGCAAAAACCACAATCCCATCCCTGCTGCCCCAATACAGCGAGAAGCCGATGGCACTAATGCATCCAGATGACCGTCTAACACCAGCAGATACGCTTTCTCTTGATGAATAGCCTGATGAGCCTGCGCCGTTGCAACGACCAAACTGCAATCGCCGCCGAGCATCAAGACAAAATCGTCTGTATTGAGCCACTCTTGCGCGTCCTTTTGCAGCAAATCCCAAAGCATACGCGGAGCCGGCCAATTACGAACTGGTGGAATATTATGGCGCGGCAACTCATCGGGAAGATGCAGATTTCCTACATCCTGCACCTCCAAGCCATTCTGCTGCAACTGCTCGATCAATCCTGCTGTACGAAGCGCGTCCGGAGCTAACTCTGTACCAGAGATATACGCCCCTGTGAAATGCGGGATACTAGCCACTTTTACGTTTATAAACAGTCCCTCCCAAGGAAATTCATTTGTATGAACATCCCTAAAAGTATATCACAGCCTGCCTTGCAAAAATTGGATGAGATCACCGACGGACGGTCGTAACCAACGATCTGGCAAGGATGCTTTTTCCCCGCGCAGCAATTGGCAAGCAAGCGCATTCGGATGGACATCTGCACTTAAAAAATACACTTGGTGTACAGGCTGCGGGAGAGCGTCCATGACCTCCACACATTTGCTGACATACATTTGAAGCGCATCCCGATAGGCGGGAGTCGTTAATGCCGCGCCACACCACACATCAATTCCGGTCAACTCCTTGGCATGGGCTGCATCCAGGCTTTTGGCGAGCGAGCAGATAACGAACAGTAGCTTCTCTGGCGCCAGATTGAACCGCTTCTGATACTGCTTGGTAAAACGGGCGAGCGTCGCATTCCAGGACGGCGTATCGTAGCTACCGAGATCAGGGATGCATTTGAGTGCCCCGACTAGCTGCTCTTCCCTCTTTATAAACAAGAGACCGTCGATCACTTGAAACGAAAGCCCGCTCAACTGCCCGGACAAAAACTCACCCACCCGCTCATGCATGACGCGAGAGATTCGCTGTGAGGATTTGCGCTTTAGCTTTTGCCGTATGCGCACCTCTTCTTCCTCCAGATAGACCCGTATCAGCCTGGAAAACAAATCTGCCTCCGTAGTTGGCTCTCGTATCAGGCACTCCAAACGGCTATAGGCGTCTGCCACGCTTTGGTCCCATTGCCCTTCTTTTTCTGTGCCCATCATTACCCTCCCTCACATCATATCGGGTGCGTGATCAGCCACGACCAGCACATCCATGTGTCGGACCTCCCGCAATAATCGCTGGATGACCGAACCCTCGAGAATTTCCTTCCAGCGGGTTCGTGCCGACTGCCCGATGACGACCTGCGTCGTTCCTTTTTCGTTCATATGCCAAACTAGCTTGGTGAAAACCTTGCGTCGGGAAGGGGCTTCGTATCGTTCAAAACGACCTCCGAGACGCTCCGTTAGTGCCTTCAGCTTCGCCAGCTGCGTCTCTTCCTCTTCTGTCAGCGACGGATGATCCTGCACGTAAGCTACATGCCAGGACGCCTTCAGCCGATAGGCAATTCGGAACCCTCGGCGAATCAATCGTTCACTATCTGCCCGCAAATTCACACAGACAAAAATGACTTCCTGCTGCCGCCAAGGCCCGCGCAGCGTTCGTCGCTCCCATGCCTCCAAGCGTTCGTCGACGTCGTCCGCCACTTCACGCAGGGCCAACTCTCTTAACGCGATCAAATTCCCTGTTTTGAAAAAGTTGGTCAGTGACTGCTCCACCTTTTCCATCGCGTAAATATTTCCCTCCCGCATCCGCTGGCGTAGCGCTTTGGGTGAAATATCAATCAGCTCTACCTCATCTGCCTGATGCAGAATATGGTCCGGCACCGTCTCTCGAACGCGGATTCCCGTAATTTGCTCGACGCTGTCATTTAAGCTCTCCAAGTGCTGAATGTTCATCGTGGAGATGACGGAAATACCCGCAGCCAAAATCTTCTCGACATCGTGATATCGCTTCTCATAGGCACTCCCTGGCACGTTCGTATGTGCCAGCTCATCCACCAGTACGACCTCCGGATTTCGCCGGATAATTTCGTCTGTGTCCATTTCTTCTAGCGTCACATTTTTATACGGGATGCGCTTGCGCGGGATAAGAGGAAGTCCCCCTACCTGCTCAATGGTTTCTTTTCGTCCATGCGTTTCTAAAAGCCCAATCACCACGTCGATGCCATTTTCAGCTAGCTCGTTACCTTCTCGGAGCATCGTGTATGTCTTGCCGACACCTGGTGCGGCTCCTACATATACTTTTAGCGTCCCGCGCTTGATTTTCCCGATTTCTTGCTGCATCTCCTCATCGGAGAGTCGTCGGTACGGATTGACCGTTACCGCCTGTTCTCGCTTGGTCGGCATGACGCGCTCACCGTCTCGCTCGGAACGATCTGCCACGATCAAGATATCGATATTTTTCGTTTGCCGAAGAATCTTATGGACGATGGAGCCGTACCATATCTCGTCCCAGCGCGTACGCTTAGACTGCCCCATGACGATGCGGGTCACATTATTCTCCATCGCATAGGCGACGAGCTCATTTGCTACGTCCTTTTCACGTGCAAGCATCTGCTCTTCAAAGGTACCACCGACTTTGTCCACGAGCTTTCCGATGGATCTCTTAAAAGTCGCTTCTTCCTTCGTCAGCTTTTTGGATAAAGGGAGAAAACAGACGACCAAGAGCTCTCCGCCGAGCCGCTTGGCAACCTGTTGTCCGCGCCGAACCAATATCGAGCCGTTCCAATGATACTGGGCAGAAACCAGTACCTTCTCTGTGGCTCCTGAAGCCCCCACCATGCCGTGCTTCTCCCGATAATCCTCCAAATCCTCGTTTACGCCCGTAGCTACGAACCGAAGAGCGAGTTCTCGCAGCATATGCAGATTGTCTCTTCGAAACAACGGATGCTTCGTTCGAGTCGGGTTGCGATCATCTTCTTGCAGCCGTTTCAGAATGGCTTCTGGCGTGACGTCGAGCAATTTCACCTCGTCAGCCATGGCAAGCGTATCCTCAGGGACACACTGGTCAATCCGCACTTCAGCCTTCGTCAGTCGCTCCGCCATTTCTTTCATCCCGGCTAACTCGTAAATGTTGACCGTCGCAATCACACTAATATTGTTATTCAGCAAAAACTGAACATCGTCGAGCCGGGTTGGACGCGGGGCATCTGAACGATTGCGATGAGCCAAACCGTCTACGAGCACAACTTCCGGATCTCGCTCGATAATGGCTGCAACGTCCAGATCATGTTTCGCTTCCCCGAGAGAATACCAGATGATTGGCTCGATTTGCTCCAAACCCTCCCGCTTTTGCGCCAGCTTGGGATGAGTGGCCTCAACTGAGCCAGCTACGACCACATCAATCCCTTTTTTCTTAAGCGTCTGCCCTTCCATGAGCAGGTGATAAGTTTTACCTGCACCACTGACTGCCCCCAGAATGATTTTCAGCCTGCCCCGGTGCATTCTGGAGATGGACTGCAAGATTTCCTCCGGGGACTTTCGCCGAAACTGCTCTACCATCTCGCAGCCCTCCTTCTATCTTTACTTCTTCAATTCGTCCAAGGCCAAATTCAGCTTCACTACATTGACACGCGGCTCTCCGAATACACCCAAGCTTCTTCCCTCTGTATTCGCTTCAATCAGAGCCTGTAATTGTACCGGTTCGAGATTACGGGCCTTGGCTACACGCTCTACTTGTATTCGGGCAGCCTTTGGAGAGATATGCGGGTCCAGACCGGAAGCGGAGTTAGTCAGCAAATCAGCCGGGATGTCTTCCTGCTTCACGCCAGGATTCGCTGCTAGAAATGCGGCGATATCCTTTTGCGTACGTTCGATCAGGGCCGGGTTGGATGGCGCGTAGTTGTTCGAGCCAGAGCCTGACGCATTGTTATCAATAGAAGAAATGCGGCCCCAGAAGTACTTCGGATCGGTGAAGGTCTGCCCAATCAGCTCGGAGCCAACCACCTTGCCACTCCCATCGGTGATGAGACTACCACTTGCTTGTGCAGGCATGACAACCTGTGCAACTCCTGTCATCGCCAGCGGGTAGGCAACGCCGCAAATCAGCAGCAAAACGAGGCTGAGACGCAAATTTTTCAAAATCATATCGGTTCACCTGAGCTTTCTTTTTTCAATATGAATTAAATTAAATTCAATCCACTCAAAATCAAGTCAATCAGCTTGATGCCCACGAACGGAACGATAATTCCTCCCAAGCCATAGATCACCAGGTTGCGGCTAAGCAGCTTTGTCGCGCTCATCGGCGTGTATTTCACACCTTTCATCGCCAACGGAATCAGGATCGGAATAATGATCGCATTGAAGATCAACGCGGACAAAATCGCACTTTGCGGTGTAGCCAAGCCCATAATGTTGAGTGCACTCATTTGCGGGATCGCCAGCATGAACATCGCAGGAATGATCGCGAAGTATTTCGCTACGTCATTGGCGATACTGAACGTCGTCAATGCACCGCGTGTCATCAAAAGCTGCTTGCCAATCGCAACGACCTCGATGATTTTGGTCGGGTCAGAATCCAAGTCGACCATGTTCGCTGCTTCCTTCGCCGCTACCGTTCCTGTATTCATCGCCAGACCAACATCGGCTTGTGCGAGAGCTGGCGCGTCATTCGTACCATCACCTGTCATGGCGACCAGCTTGCCTGCCGCTTGTTCTTTGCGGATCAGCGCAATCTTGTCTTCCGGCTTGGCTTCCGCTACGAAATCATCTACACCAGCTTCGCGGGCAATCGTCGCTGCTGTCAGCGGGTTATCTCCCGTACACATGACCGTACGAATCCCCATCCGGCGCAGCTCTTCAAAGCGTTCGCGCATCCCTGGCTTTACGGTATCCTTCAAGTAAATCAAACCGAGAATCGTATTGCCTTCTACTACAGCCAATGGCGTGCCGCCCGCCGTTGCAATCCGGTTTGCTTTTTCATCCAAATCAGCAGGGATGTTGCCCCCTTGCTCTGCCACGTATTTCTTGATGGCGTCGACGGCTCCTTTACGGATGATGACCCCGTTTGCCAGATTCGTCCCGCTCATTCTTGTTTCAGCGCGGAACTCCACGCCTTCGGAACCGGGCAATTCCAGTTCAGCAGGTGCCAGACCTTGTTTTTTCGCCAGCTCTACAACAGAGCGTCCTTCCGGTGTTTCGTCATGGACTGAGCTTTGTGCAGCTACTCGGTTCAATTCCGTGCTTTTGGTGTTGCCTACGGTGACAAACTCGGCAGCCATCCGGTTACCATGCGTGATCGTTCCCGTTTTATCCAAAATAATAGTGTTGATGTCACCAGACGCCTCAACCGCTTTACCCGACATGGCGATGACGTTAAACTGTGTGACCCGGTCCATACCTGCAATCCCAATCGCTGACAAGAGTCCGCCAATCGTGGTTGGAATCAAGCAAACGAGCAAAGCAATCAGTGTCGCAACCGGAATGGCTGCATGTACATAGTTGGCTATCGGCAGCAAAGTCGTGCAAACGATCAAGAAAATTAACGTTAAGCTGACCAACAGCGTATTCAACGCAATTTCATTCGGAGTCTTCTGTCTCTTCGCTCCTTCCACCAACGAAATCATGCGATCCAAAAACGATTCGCCGGGATCAGTCGTCACCCGGACACGGATGCGGTCACTGACGACACGTGTGCCTCCCGTGACAGAGCTAAAATCGCCACCTGCTTCTTTAATGACCGGGGCGGATTCACCTGTAATCGCTGATTCGTCCACAGAGGCGACACCCTCGACGATTTCCCCGTCGGATGGAATCAGCTCGCCTGCTTCCACGATGACCAGATCGCCCTTTCGCAGTTCTGTGGAACTGACGACTTGCACGCGACCATCTTTCCCCACTTTTTTTGCTTGCGTGTCCTGCTTCGTTTTTTTCAAGCTCTCTGCCTGTGCTTTGCCGCGCCCTTCTGCCAAGGCTTCTGCGAAGTTCGCGAACAAAATCGTCACGAACAGGATCAAGCTGACGACGCCGTTGTAAAACGGGTCCGAAGCTCCCCCAAACAAATTCGGCACAAACGTCAGGAGAAGCGTAATGAAGAACCCGATCTCTACCACGAACATGACTGGATTTTTCATCATCACACGCGGGTCCAGTTTTTTGAAGGACTCGACAAAGGCCCGTTGATACAAATCTTTAGGAAGCGCAACCGTGCGCGTTCTACTCATGGAAAATTACTCCTTTGCCTCTAGTATTCATTTTCAAATCGAAGTTCAAAGTGAGCTATTAAACTTCCTCTTATCATCGGATTGTTAGCCACTCGGCGATTGGGCCAAGAGCAAGCACAGGCAGGAATGTCAGTGCGCCTACGATCACCACCGTGGCAATCAAAATCACTGTGAATACACTATTGTCTGTGCGCAGTGTACCCATTGTTTCCGGTACCGGCGTTTTTGCGAGCAAGGAGCCTGCTACCGCCAGCATCGTAATAATCGAGACGTATCGGCCGAACAGCATGACGAGTCCCGTAGAAATGTTCCAGAATGGCGTGTTGTCGCCCAATCCTTCAAAACCGGAACCGTTGTTGGCTGCGGAAGAAGTGTACTCGTACAGCACTTGTGAAATGCCGTGGAAGCCTGGGTTCGACACTGCGGACGATCCCATTTCTGTTGCCAATGCAATGGCGGTTGGCGCCAAAATAATCAGGGGATGAACGAGAATCGCGATGGCGATCAGCTTCATCTCTTTTCCTTCGATCTTGCGGCCGAGGAATTCAGGCGTACGCCCTACCATCAAGCCCGCCAAGAATACAGCCAAAATCGCATACATCAAAATGTTAATCGTTCCGACGCCATCTCCCCCGAATACGCAGTTGAGCATCATTTCACCGAGCGGAACCAAGCCGCCAAGTGGTGTCAATGTATCGTGCATGTTGTTCACGGTTCCTGTCGTTGCCGCTGTTGTCACGGCGGTGAACAAGGCGCTTTGTGCGATACCAAATCGGACTTCTTTCCCTTCCATGCTGCCCATTTCTTGTGACAGGCCAGCCCGCTCCAGTGCTGGATTGCCGATTCCTTCATTGGCATAGGCCGTAATCAGGAACGCCAGGAACATCACGAACATCGCTCCAAAAATAACCCAGCCTTGCTTGCGGCTCTTCGCCAAGAAGCCGAATGCGAACGGCAGTGCCGCTGGGATCAAGAACATCGACAAAATTTCGATCACGTTTGTTAGCGGTGTCGGGTTTTCAAACGGATGCGAGGAGTTTACCCCGAAGAATCCGCCCCCGTTTGTTCCTAAATGCTTAATCGATACGAGTGAAGCAACGGGACCACGAGCGATTTGTTGCTCCGTTCCGCTAATGGTTGTCGCTGTTGCGGTCGGCTCCATCGTCTGTGGCACGCCTTGGGACACCAAGAGCAATGTCACGACAATCGCCAGTGGAATCAACACACGTGTATGAGCACGTACTAGGTCTACGTAGTAGTTACCGATGCTGCGTTGTCCAGTCAGCCCGCGCATAAAGGCCATCACGACTGCGATCCCTGTCGCTGGGGTCGTAAACATCAGGTAAATAATGACCAGCATCTGCGATAGATACGACAATCCGCTCTCTCCGCTGTAATGCTGAAGATTCGTATTCGTCAAAAAGCTGACAGCCGTGTTAAAAGAAAGCAACGGCTCCATCGCCGCGATCCCACTCGGGTTTCCAGGTAACATCCCTTGCAAACGAAGCAAAAGATACGCAATCGCTACCATCGAAATGTTGCTGACCAGCACAGCCATTGCGTACTGCTTCCAGGTCATATCTGCTACGCGAATGCCAGACAGCTTGTATATCGCTTTTTCCAACCCGCCAAAAACACGGTCCAATCGGGTCGTCTCCAGCGAAAAGGAGCGTGCCAAATATCTTCCCATCGGTATGGCGAGCACGAAAAGCACCACCAAAACCAACGCTATTTGTATAAAGTCCACGACAGTTCCTCCTACTCCCTCTAAAAAATGGTTCCAAATAAACGAATGATTCGGGTAACCCCTAGTATTTTTCCGGGTAAATCAATGCGTGGCACAGGTACATCGCAAGCCCTGCCATAATCAAAAGCAACCAGATCATTTCTCTTTCCCTCCCTGTTCTCTTACCACGGCGTCACAAAACTTGATGAGTGCAAAAAATACACCGAATGAAAGCGCCAAGAGTAGTATGGAAACCACGTCCATGCCATGTCCCTCCTTTTTTTGCCGTATGAATTGTTTCCGTGAAGTCTGACCGAGTCGTCTCTCTCGCTATCCCCTGTACCAGCTTTCTTGTAAAGGTAGTTCAAAAAGTTGTCTTTTGATCACGTAGTAGTCCTGAGGGCTTATGCGACGTCGAAAAGCCACCTTTTTGAACACACTTTTTTTGAAGAAAGCCTGCCATTTAGGATAAAAAAATAGACCAATGCTTACGATTCCCCCGAAGGATCGCCACATTTGACCGAGCGAAAGATAAACAGACGAAAGAAGTCGCCCGCCTTTTCGCGGCAAATAAAAACGATCCTTTGTTTCGGAGAAAAAGTACTCATTGGTCTACCTAACGCCCAGCCGACTTGAAGTTGCCTTCTTTGCGTTTTGTCTCCCGTTTCCTTTTTCAAAAAAACAGCTATTTTCTTGTAAGTAACAACGGTCATTGACCGTTTTTGAGCAAAACGAAAAGACCTGCATTACGTTTCGAGTCAACCTTTGTCGTTCCATACGGATAACAAAAAGGCCTCCTCAAATAGGCGGTCTTTAGACCTCCCTCGCTTTAGCCGACGAAGTTAGCTGACGGGTAGGATGGCGAAAGAGTTTCTCATCCCTCCCACGATTCATTCGTGGGATTAACCCCTACTGATTGGGTCCTCCGTTCCCGAGTGCCTCGGGATTTGGCCATATTTTGCAATTGTTGGTTACGAATCTCATTATACGTCCGGCATAATCGGATGTTAATGTCCTATTTCAGTCTTTTTCACACGATTTTTGCATTCTTTATCCGTGTAAGCGGTTTAAACCTATCAGGCCTCATCCGATCATGATATTTCATCGTTTCTCTTGCGTTTTCACATTATCAGCCTATTTGTTTGACAGTCCCAAGACTGCTGAGTAATATTAGGCACAATGATAAATTATGGGAGGTATGGCGTTTGGCCATCTCTAACAAAAAAAAGCTGGAAGCCGAAATCAGCGAAGCATTCATAAAATTTCAGCGCGAACTGATTGGACGAGGTCCGCAGGAAGCGAAGACCTACATCGTCGGTGATATGGTCATCGCTAGGTTCAAGGGCGTTCTCACCGTCGAAGAAAAGCATCTGTCCAGTCACGATAAAGGTCGCCGCATCGTCAAAGAAATGCGCGAGGTTCTTCGTGAAATGTACAGCGAAGAATCAGAAGAAATCGTAGAAAAGCTGACCAGCTGTAAGGTACTATCGAGCCATAGCGACATCAGCACGAAGATGGGTGAACGGATCGAGGTTTATGTATTGGACAAGGACCTCGAAAAAATGTTGGGCTAATTTTACGAAAACAAGGCTCCACCTCATGTGCAGGCGGAGCCTTTTCTATTCCTCTCTTAGCCACTCATCTGTTCAGCCAACCAGCCGTAACCCTTATACCCGGGCTGACTCACGATGACGTGATTCGCCCCGAGCGCCTTGTATAACATCGCGTTCCGATGCTCCTGTGTCATCACAAAAATCCGGCAGGAACCCAGTTGCCTGAACAGTGTAACGAAGTCTCGTCCCTCCGCCCACTCATCTGGAAAAATGTAGACGGAATGGTAGAGCAGCAAGGATTCCTGATCGCGGTAGCACTCGTCAAATGAGATGGGCAAAAAACGCTGAATCGTCTTGTCTCCAGACCCCACCGTCAATGAAAAGGCACCTGGATTCCTTCCCCAAAATGCAGGCAAACTGTCGCAGCAGAGTGTCTGGACAAAAGAAGTGAAAGCTTCCCCTCTGCCCATTACAAAATAATGCTTCATAGCAGCACCTCTCCTTTCTTATTGGAAATCCTCAATGGACGAGATGTTCATGTACGAAGGAACCACGAGTCCGATTTTGGTTCCGTCGAGATTCGGACCCAAATCCTCGATTTGCCCACCAAATTTTTTCAAATAGCTCGTATCCGTAGACGGCAGCCACGCCGCAACCATTCCATCCACATCCCCAATTGCCACACCTGCCCACATCGGTCCAGTCTGCACCTGACTCAACTCGACTTCATACCCCAGCTTCTGTTCCAGCACATGCTCGACGACGTGCGAGCTGGCAATCTCGGAATCCCATGCTACATAAGCGAGAGTCAGCTTCTCTTTTTGGACAGGCTGTATGCCCTCCACCCATTTCGCCACTTTGGCTTCGTTATTTTTTACCCATTCCGCAGCGGCCACTTCCGGATCTTTTCCGTCAATCATTTGAACCATGACCGACTCCATATCAGCTGGCTCCCACCAGAACTTATCCAGAAATTGATAGGCAGCAGGCTGATCCTCTTTCAGCCCTTTGCGCACGATGGTATGGATTTGTTCCGCTCCGCCAAAGCCGTTCTTCGGGTCTTCCAAGTATTTCAAATCCATCTTTTTAAACATCCAATGCGGCGTCCAGCCCGTAATAATAATCGGTTCCTTCGCTTCGTACGCCTTGATCAAAGCGGCTGTCATCGCTGCATCTGAGCCTTCGACAAGCTGCCATTTATCCAAGCCATACAGGTTCATGACTTCCTCAGTCTTTACCATCGAGCCTGCTCCTGCGTCGATTCCGATGATTTTGTAGTCGAGCTTTTCTCCTAAAGCGTTGTCCGACGTCTCAGAAGCAATAGGACCGACCACCGTTGCTGTCGGTATTTGTGTGTTTGTGTTTTGACTGGAGCAGCCTGCGAGCCAAGCTGTTGCTCCCATCATCCCTGCCAAGAAAGCTGGAACTATTTTGTTCATCATGTGTTTCTCTCCTTTTTTCCTGCATGTTGTGTAAGCCGATCCAGGACGATAGCGATGATCACGATGGATAGCCCCGCCTCGAATCCTCTTCCTATATCCACTTGCGATACGGCGCGATATACGTCTGCACCCAAGCCTTTCGCCCCGATCATAGCCGCTATGACCACCATCGACAGGGCGAGCATGATGCACTGATTGACGCCCGCCAAGATCGTCGATTTCGCATACGGCAGCTGCACTTTCACGAGCTTTTGCCACCCAGTTGCGCCAAAGGCGTCCGCCGCTTCCTCCATTTCCGCTGGGACCTGACGAATGCCTAAGTTCGTAAGACGCACGATTGGCGGCAAAGCAAAAATAACGGAGGCAATAACTCCCGGCACCTCGCCCAAACCGAAGAAAAAGATGGCGGGAATCAAATAAACGAACGCTGGCATCGTCTGCATCAAATCCAGTATTGGCGTAACCAGATTGCGAAACGTATCGTGTCTCGCGCAAAGAATGCCCACCGGAATCCCGATAGCGATCGAAATCATGGTGGCAGTGAGGACGAGTCCCAATGTCTCCATCGTTTCATCCCAGTACCCCAAGTTGTGGATGAGAGAAAGTCCAACAACCGTAAAGACCATGGACGCTCTCCCTGCAAAAACCCACGCAGCGGCCCCCAGCAGCAAGATGAGAATCAGCGAAGGTATCTCTGCCAAAACCGTAGAACAGTAAGTCACCATCGTGGAAATGACGATAGCCACCGGATCAAACAATACCCCTTTGTACTGGCCCAGCACCTCCACGAACCCTTCCATCCAACCGCCAATCGGTAGCTTAGGCACGACGTCCATCACTCATCACCTCTGCTCTCTGATGCTCTTGTACATTGACTTTGCCTACCAGCCCGCCTAGCACCGCTCCTTTTACGATGACACCCAACAAACGCTGCTGCTCGCCCACTACCGCAATCGGGACATGCAGGTCTGCCATCATCGGGAACAAGCTGTGCAGACGTGCGTCAGGCGAAACGGTAGGGAGGTCGGTTTTCATGATTGCCTCCAGCGAATCTCCCGTACTGATCGCGAGTGATACGTCATACGCCGTAATCAATCCGAGCAGTGTGCGCTTTTTGTCCACGACGTACAGGCTGGACACGCCGTTATCCATCATCAGTTGCAGCGCCACTCGCGCCCCTTTGTCAGGGGTGATTGCTTCTGCCCGTTTCATCACATTTTCAGCAACGAGTACCCTTGACAGGTCGGCATCCTCCACGAACTTCCGTACAAATTCATCCGCTGGGTCTGCCAGGATTTCTTCTGGGCGGCCGATCTGAATGATCTGCCCGTCTTTCATAAAGGCAATCCGGTCGCCCAGTCGCAACGCCTCATGCAAGTCATGTGTAATGAACAGGATCGTCTTTTTCATCGTCATCTGAAGCTCCAGCAGCTCATCCTGCATATCTTTTCGAATGAGCGGGTCCAGTGCACTGAACGCTTCGTCCATCAAGAGAATATCTGGATTATTAGCCAACGCCCGCGCCAATCCGACTCGTTGACGCATACCTCCGCTCAATTGATCTGGGTACGCATTTTCCCACTCGGTCAATCCAACGAGCGCGAGCGCTTCCCGTGCTTTTTCTTGTCGGAGCCCTGGTGGTACTTGTTGAATCTCCAAACCAAACTCCACGTTTTCCCGTACCGTCCGCTGTGGAAACAGGGCGAAGTTTTGGAAAACCATCCCGAGCTTCTTCCTCCGCACCTCGCGCAAAGCTGTCGCCTTCATGGCCACGATCTCTTCCCCATCGATCTCGATGCTTCCGCTCGTTGGGTCAATCAGTCGATTACACAGTCGGATTAAGGTTGATTTGCCGCTGCCGGATAGGCCCATGATGACGAAGATTTCGCCTTCCTCGACTTCAAAGCTGACCTGATTGACACCGATGGACTGGCCGGTTTGCTTGTAAATTTGTTCTTTTGTACGTCCTTCCGCCAGCAGCTTCAAGGCCAGCTCGGGCTGCTTGCCGAACACTTTTGTAAGTTGATGGACTTTCATTTTGGACATGATATCCCTCATCCTTCGTTTTTTCGTAAATGTAAAAAGCCCGCGAAGCTTCCACACTCCAGCAAACCAAAGCAGGCACGCTTGATTTTTACTCGTGTAGAAAATCCGCAGGCTTACGGAATACCTGGCGTCCATTGTCAGGACTCCCTGTACTCTGTCTTCCCGATTTCGATTGTCAGCGGTTTATGTCGTACCGACTGCCTCCCAGCGATCCACACCATTTCCTTCACGACTGTATCGCGTAAGCTGCTCGTCGATATTTCCATAAAAAAATAGACCGATCCATCCTTTTTCTCCAGAACAAAGGCCCCAAAGAAAAAGCCTGTATCGGCCTATCACACGCCCGCAAGGAATCCCCTTGTTGCGCATAAAATGCCTAGACTTTATCCATCCATGACCTTCCCTGCTTTGGCCGACGAGGTTAGCTGACGGGTAGGATGGCAGAGAAGACATTTCCTCATCCCTCCTGATCACTCAGGATTAACCCCAAAAGATTGGTTCCCCCGCTTCCGAGAATATCGGAACTAGGCCGTATGTGTTGTTTCTTATTGAAGCGTGATTGTGATTTGAATTATACGCTGGCTTCCAGTTATTGTGAACGTTCGTTTAGCATGGTTTTAACCGGATTACGGCTTTCTTTATGAGTCGGATTGGATTAGCTGTTCGTTGCTTATTCGGTTGAAGGATTAGTGCGTTATACTCGCTGTTGTGGTGGGGAGGAAACAGGAGAAAACGCTCAGATTCTTGGAACCCCTGCGCGGGAGCATGGGGTGCCCGGCTCCGTGAAAAAAAGCGAAACCGCGTCTAAAGTAGTCCATCAGGATGTGTCTCAGAGGTGGACGCTAAAGGCAGTTTCGCTTTTTTTCACTGCGCCTCGGTAGGTGTGTCCAAAGATCTTCGCTTATTTCTCCTGTTTCCTCTACGAGCTGTTGAGGTTCTACGCTTTTTTAAAGACTTTTTGAATGATGCTTTCAAGATGTAAACAATAGCCGCTTGGGAAGAAGAACATTTCCAGTCCTAGCGCCTCTGGAGCCCTACTTAGCTCCGAAATGAATGGCGGGGGTTTTCAGCTTCAACCTCTGAGACTACATCCTCGAAACCCTACTTTTGAAGCACTCCCGACATTCATTTCGGAGCGGACAGTCTAACCCCTTGCGGGGCGTAGGCCGAAGCGTAGACTGGAAATGGGCTTCTTCCCCCTCCACTACAGCTACTCAAATCACAATTGAAAAAGCTCCTGCCTCAATGAATCAGGCAGGAGCTTTGCTTTTCAAAAACACGATGATTAAACGACGTCGTAGCCTTGGTCTTCAATAGCTTCTTTCACTGCATCGAGAGTCAAGTTGCTCTCGTTGTAGGAAACCTCAACCTTTTTTTCAGCCAGGTTTACTTTGCCTTCTGCACCCAGATCTTTCAATGTGTTCTCGATGCGCGCTACGCATTTATTGCAAGACATGCCTTCTACGTTCAATGTGATATTTGTCATGATCAATCTCTCCTTGCATTTTATGTTGTATAGGTAAGGCGGACGAAGCCGCTTGTTACTGTTGTTACAGCTTCACTCGTTGCAGTCTTAGTGCGTTGAGTACGACGGATACGGAGCTGAAGGCCATTGCGGCACCGGCAAGCCATGGAGCGAGTAAGCCGATTGCTGCAATGGGGATGCCCAAGGTGTTGTAGGCCAATGCCCAGAACAGGTTTTGCTTGATGTTGCGGATGGTGAGCTTACTCATCTCGATGGCGTCTGCGACACTAGTCAGTTCGCCGCGCATCAGGGTAATATCGGCTGCTTCCATCGCCACATCAGTACCTGTACCGATTGCCATACCGACGTCAGCGGTAGCGAGTGCTGGAGCGTCGTTGATACCATCGCCGACCATCGCGACTTTTTTGCCTTGTTCTTGCAGTTTTTTCACTTCTGCAGCTTTGCCTTCAGGCAGGACTTCTGCGATGACGTGATCGATTCCTGCTTCACGGGCAATGGCCTCGGCGGTTTGACGGTTGTCACCGGTCATCATGATAACAGTCAATCCCATTGCTTTCATGCGCTGAACCGCTTGCTTGGAGGTTGGTTTGATCGTATCCGCTACGGCAATCAAGCCAGCGAGCTTGCCTTCGACGACTGCGAGCATCGCCGTTTTACCGGAGCGCTCCAGTGCCAGCATGGTATCAGACACTGCTTGGTACGAAATTTGATGTTTTTCCAGCAAACGGCGGGTACCGACGAGTACTTCTTTGCCGGAGACGGTGGCCCGGATACCGAAACCAGGAATGGCTTCAAACGAACCCGTATCAGCCACGGTGATTCCTTTATCCGCAATACCGCGAACGATGGCTTGAGCCAATGGGTGCTCGGAGTTTTTCTCAGCGGCACCGACCAAAGAGAGCAGCTCTTGCTCTTCGATATCAATGGCGATGACGTCTGTCAGTTCTGGCTCGCCTTTGGTTACAGTCCCTGTTTTATCGAGGACGATCGTATCTAAATGGTGAGCCGTCTCCAGATGCTCCCCGCCTTTGAACAGGATGCCCAGCTCAGCTGCGCGTCCAGAGCCCGCCATGATTGAGGTCGGTGTTGCCAGACCGAGGGCGCATGGGCAAGCGATTACGAGTACGGCAATTGCTTTTTCCAAAGCCTCACCGAAGTTGCCAGGTATAACGAAAAAGTACCAGATCAAGAAGGTAAGAATAGCAATCCCTACTACGATTGGGACAAAAATCCCGGAGATGCTGTCAGCTACACGCTGAATCGGTGCTTTTGTTCCTTGTGCTTCTTCCACTACTTTAATGATTTGCGCCAGAGCCGTTTCTTTTCCGACTTTGGTTGCCTGGACCTTCAAAAAGCCGTTTTTGTTCAAGGTGGCTCCGATAACGGTATCGCCTGCGGCTTTATCCACTGGAATACTTTCACCAGTCAGCATGGACTCATCTACTGCGGACTGTCCTTCCATGACGATGCCATCGACAGGTACTTTGTCGCCCGGCTTCACGTGAACGACGTCGCCTAGTCTCACTTCTTCTACAGGAATGGTCATTTCGACGCCATCTCGTACGACTACTGCTGTTTTTGCTTGCAAGCCCATCAGCTTGCGGATCGCTTCCGAAGAACGTCCCTTTGCTTTCATCTCAAACAGTTTACCCAAAACGATCAACGTGATCAGTACCGCACTGGTCTCAAAGTACAGCTCCAGCATGTGGCCACCATGAGCACCGATGGAGTTGATCGCGACCCATAAACTGTAGAAATAAGCTGCCGAGGTACCGAGAGCAACCAGCACATCCATGTTGGCACTCTTGTTGCGAAGGGCTTTGAAAGCTCCGACGTAAAACTGTGCTCCGATGATGAATTGTACTGGTGTTGCCAATGCGAGCTGTACCCACGGATTCATCAAGCTTTCAGGCAGCCAGATAAACGAGGTGAAGGAAAAGTGGCTCACCATCGACCAGAGCAGTGGGAGCGACAGAATCGCGGAAATCCAGAACTTGCGGGTCTGCCGTTTGATTTCTTCCTGGCGACGATCTACTTTTTCTTCTTCTTTTCCATCTTCCTTGCGAGTCGCCTGATACCCTAGCTTCTCTACCTTTTGAATAAGGTCTGTCACACTTACCTGTGAGGAATCGTACTCGACTGTGGCTGTTTCCATCGCCAGGTTCACGTTTGCCTTTAGAACCCCGGCTGTTTTGTTCAAGCCTTTTTCGATCCGTGTGGAGCAAGCCGCACATGTCATTCCCGAGATGTTTAGCTCCACCTTGTCAGAGACTACTCCATAGCCGAGCGATTCAATTTTGGAGCGGATGTCGTCGATGTTCGTTTTCGTTGGATCGAACACCACTGTGGATTTTTCCAAAGCCAGATTGACGTTGGCGGTCTCCACTCCCTCCATTTTTCCCAAGCCCTTTTCGATGCGCAGTGCACAAGCTGCGCAAGTCATCCCTGAGATTGCGACTGTTGCCTCTGCTGTTTTGGCACTCATTATAATCCCTCCAAATACCCTTTGGGGGTATATTTTATCGTATCGTTTCCCTAACGTTGTTTCCTGATCACACCTTTACTATACAATACCCCCTTAGGGTATATCAAGTACTTTTTTCAATTTTTTTCTAAATGGGCATCAAGTGACTAACAGCTAATCACTTACGTATTCATTCAGAGTAAAATCATTCAGAAACAAATAGCTTTAAGGAGATTGAAATGATGGAAACGAAATCACGGCAAATTATCTTAGTTGGGACCATATGCTATACAATTTTAATTTTATTTTTTATGTTCTTTGCGTTTAACAGACTCGACGGTGCAACAAGTGTAGATGGATACACCTTTATCCTTGCTCCAGAAGGAGTACCACTTACATTTCCAGAACTAACTTATTCATGGATTGTTGATTTCGGAAACGTTGCTGCTTTTATCCCTTTTGGAATATTATTTCCCCTGTTGTATCGTGTAAGATTTGGGAAGTTCATATCCTTGTTTGTCTTAGCGATTTTCGTTCTAGAAACAGTTCAGGCCTTAACCTATCTTGGTAGCTTTGATGTAAATGATGTGATATCCAATACAATAGGTGCAGCGATTGGTTATGTTGCCTATCGAGTTGGATTTTCTTCAAACCTTTCTTATAAAAAGCTCATGGCTTCGGCTCTAACTATTGTTGTACTTGTATTTGGAGTCATGGTTGTCTCTGAAATCCTCCAAAAAAGAGAAGGCCCCGTTCAATCATTAACGGTTATGAAAGAAATGACAGGAACTACACCTATAACTGAGAATTTCCCAAGCTTTTCGGTAGCAGGTGAGCGAATAGAGCCGAAAATGAACGTGTATAGCAGTGAAGGGGAATCAACCAAAACATACAACTATATTCTGGGGAACCAAAAAAATGTCTGGCTTTCTTTCTATTTCGGCATTCCCGACAATGGGGGCTCAAAGGGTGAAGCCAAAATCATCGTAGATGGACAAGAACTAGCTCAGTTAAACGAACAATCCTATCAAGGGGCAGAAGCTTTAAGGGAGATGCCTTTTAACGAGGTAAACGAAATTACCATTATCGTTTCCGGAAACGCTAAGCTGTGGGATGTTGGAATCCGTGGAATGCAACATTGGTGGGAGTAAGTAAAATAAAAAAACGAGCCCTAGAAGCGATTCTAGCGGCTCGTTTTTCTTTCCCTATTTTGTTCTTCAATCTCTCTTATTTACCTTGATTCGCTTCTTTCTGATAAGCTACCGCGATTTTCGCAGCTACTTCAGCATTGTGTTTCACCAGCGCGATATTTGTTGCCAAGCTCTTGCCTTCTGTCAGCTTTTTCACTTTATCGAGCATGAATGGCGTTACCTGTTTCCCTGCAATGTTGTTTTCTTTTGCTTCTGCCAGTGCCTTTTGGATCACAGCCTCGATTTCCTCGTGGTTGAGTGCATCAGATTCTGGTACTGGATTCGCGATAATCATACCGCCTTTGAGCCCCAGATCCCATTTGGTGTTCATCATCTTACCGACTTCTTCTGGTGTATCGATACGCATGTCTACGCCAAATCCGCTTTTGCGAGCGAAGAAGGAAGGGAATTCATCCGTGCGGTAGCCCACAACTGGTACACCTTGCGTTTCCAAATATTCGAGTGTGCGGCCGATATCGAGGATCGATTTCGCACCTGCGCATACTACAGCTACATCTGTTTGTGCCAACTCAGTCAGGTCAGCAGATACGTCCCAAGTGATTTCGCCTTCACGGTGTACCCCACCGATACCGCCAGTTGCAAACATGTGGATACCAGCCATCTCAGCTGCGATCATGGTAGCGGCTACTGTAGTCGCACCGATTTTACCACTAGCTAAAATATATGCGAAGTCGCGACGGCTTACTTTTGCTACATTTTTGTTCGTCGCAAACTCTTCCAGCTCGCTGTCAGTCAAACCGATTTTGATTTTGCCGTCCATGATCCCGATCGTAGCTGGTACAGCACCATTGTCGCGAATGATTTGCTCTACTTCTTTCGCCATTTCGATGTTTTGCGGATACGGCATACCGTGCGAAATGATCGTTGTCTCCAGCGCAACTACCGGCAGGTTGTTCTCCAGTGCGTGGCGTACTTCCTCAGTAAAGGTCAAATATTGTTTCATCTCTTATCGCTCCTTTTCGAATTGTTCTACGGCCAGTTCCAATTGTTCTGCTTTTAATAGAGGAGATACGGACTGCTCTGTTTGCAATGTCAAAGCGGATGCTGCCAATCCAAGGCGACACGCTCTCTGGAAAGACTCTCCGTTTACAATGCCATACAAGAGTCCCGACGCGAACGCATCTCCCGCACCTGTAACATCTACTACTTCTGTTGGATATGGAAGCATATGCTCCTCAACGTCCTCGGATTGATAGTAAATGCCTTCTTCTCCCAAGGTCACGATGACGTGCTTGACGCCTTGTTCCCTGATCTTGCGGCAAGCCTCGGCGCATTCTTCGATCGTCGTGATCTTCATGCCAGCCATCAGCTCGGCTTCCTCGCGATTCGGCAAAATCGCCTCTACTCCGTCCAATTGCTGTGGGAGCTTCTTTGCTTTAATGGAAGAGACCGGGTCAACGAAGAGCAGGATGTTTTCCTCCCGGCAACGTTCGATGATGTAGGCCAAGCAGTCCGCCGGAATGTTTGTATCGATGAAAACCACGTGGGCTGCTGCAATGTGCGACCATTTTTCTGCGAACATCTCCGGTGTGAGAGCATCGTAAATATCCATGTTCGCCAAAGAAACAACCATCTCGCCGTCAATATCGAGAAGCGCCGTATACGTTCCCGTACGCTGTGTAGGCAGTCGCCACACTTGGCTGATGTGCACCCCGTGCTTTTTCGTCTCCTGCAAGAGCCACTCGCCTTCTTTGTCCTCGCCAACGCTGGTGATGAGGGACGTATTGCAGCCAAGACGACCGAGGTTCTCCGCGATATTCCGTGCCACCCCTCCACACGATTCCATAATCGTTACGGGATTGGATGAGTGTAGACGCACCTGTTGCTTGCCGCGTGCTTTGCGGTCCAGGTTGGCCCCACCGATACAAGCAATCATTCCTTCATCACGAAGTACATAAGCCCGTCCTTTGATTTCCCCGCGTTTGGTCAACTGTGCGATGTAGCCAGCTACCGCTGAACGTGAGATGCCAATCAGATCAGCCAGCTCCTGTTGCGTGATAAAAGGATTTTGCCGGATATGATGAAGGATCTGCATGTCTTTTTCCACGGTCATCCTCCTTTCTTCTGTTACGCTTTCACAGCTTGTTTACAAACAAAAGTCTATCACGTAGACAACTGTTTACACAAGCGTGTTTTCATTTTATTTTTTCTAAATTTGACAAATAGGAATGCAATCATGTAGGATTATCTTAAATTAGAGATATCGAAATCTCGATGTAGATGTAAAGGAGGGTCCATATGTCTGACAAACCACTGCGAAATGATCCCCTCGATCTTTTTGTCGTTTTATCAAGGTCATACAACTGGGTTACCGCTCACTCCAATCGTCACATTCGCGAGCATGGACTAAATCCAACTGAATTCGGCGTACTAGAGGTATTATTTCATAAAGGTCCTCAACCATTGCAGCAAATTGGCGAAAAAATATTGATCTCCAGCGGAAACATCACATACGTTGTGGACAAACTCGAAAAGAAGCAACTGCTCATTCGCAAGCCCTGTTCAGCAGACCGACGCGTCATTTTTGCAGAACTCACTGAAAAAGGGCATCAATTTTTGTCTGAAATCTTCCCGCCTCATCAACTCGCAATTGAGAAAGCGATGGAAGGTCTCACACCAGAAGAACAGCGTCAAGCAATCGAACTGCTTAAAAAATTGGGACGTACTGCTCAAGCTACTTATTAGACGAGCAGTCCCCGTCCCCGCTCTCCAACACTATCTTTCAAAAAAGTGTTGACAAAAGATCCAATACGTAATAATCTTAAAATCAAGATATACACATTAAAAGTTAGTCACTTACTAAACGGAAGGGGAATGAAATTTCCATGAGTAAAGTACTTTTTATTAAAGCAAACGATCGCCCAGTTGAGCAGGCTACAAGTGTAAAGCTGTACGAAGCTTTCACGAAAGCATACAAAGAAACACATCCAAATGACGAAATCGTTGAGTTGGATCTGTTTGCAGAAAACCTCCCTTATTACGGTAACGACATGCTGACTGCTATGTGGAAAGCAGGAAACGGCATCGAGCTGTCTGCTGATGAGCAAAAACGTGCTGACTTGGTTAACAAATACCTGAACCAGTTTACAGCAGCAGACAAAGTCGTATTTGCTTTCCCAATGTGGAACTTCACTGTTCCTGCTGTTCTGCACTCGTACATGGATTACCTCTCCCAAGCAGGTAAAACATTCAAGTACACAGCTGAAGGTCCAGTTGGTCTGATGGGCGACAAAAAAGTAGCTCTGTTGAGCGCACGCGGTGGCGTTTATTCCGAAGGGCCTATGGCTCAGAT
This sequence comes from Brevibacillus brevis NBRC 100599, assembly GCF_000010165.1. Lineage (NCBI taxonomy): Bacteria > Bacillati > Bacillota > Bacilli > Caryophanales > Paenibacillaceae > Brevibacillus > Brevibacillus brevis. The sequence continues at coordinate 376,191 of NC_012491.1, read as the reverse complement.
GGAAATGGCAAACAAATACGTTCGCACGATCCTCGGCTTCTGGGGCGTTAACAATGTAACCGAAGTAATCGTAGAAGGTCACAACCAATTCCAAGACAAAGCAGCTGAGCTCGTTGCAGCTGGTGTAGAAAAAGCAGTAAAACTGGCGGAATCCTTCTAAGGCCCGCCAGCCTTTTTGGGCAAATATCTCAAAATAAAGATATACTAATTAAAAGTAATTAAGGAGAGATGAAAAGTGTTGGATACTGGATTGTTGTTAATTCGTTTGGTCATTGGTTTGACGTTTGCAGGTCATGGTACGCAGAAATTGTTTGGTTGGTTTGGCGGTTATGGTCTGAAAGGAACAGGCGGCTGGCTGGAGTCCATCGGAGTGAAACCTGGCGTAGCGATGGCCTTTGTCGCTGGATTGTCTGAACTCGTTGGTGGTCTGATGTTTGCGGCAGGCGTAGGTATCTGGCCAAGTGCTATTTTACTTGCTTTCACAATGCTGGTTGCCATTCTGAAGGTACACGGGCAAAATGGATATTGGGTGACACAAAACGGATTCGAATACAACCTGACAATAATCGCAGTAGTTATTGGTGTAGCGTTGATCGGTCCAGGTGCATACATCTTGTTTTAATGGTAACTCCTCACAACCCGTAAGCCAGCAATTGTACTAAGGGAGGAACATCAGATGGAAATCCGCGTCTATACAAAGAACGAGCAAGCAAAAGGACATTTTGGCGACGGTGAAATCGTAGAGAACAAACCAATTGGCTTCCCTCATGAAGGCTCCGTTGTCAAACGGGTAGGACCACTTTTTTACTGGGCATGGGCAAAATCACTGAAGACATTTGAAATTCCGCTGCACCCTCACTCCGGCTTTGAAATTTTGTCGTATGTCCTTACAGGGACAGTCGGACATCGAGACACGCTCGGAAATCTTCAAGAGGTGTCGACAGGCGGCGCACAGATCATGCAAACCGGTTCAGGCGCGTACCATGCAGAAGATCTCGGCAAGGATACGGAAATGTTTCAAATCTGGTTTGAACCGCATCTGGCACAAACGACGAAGCAACCACCGACTTACCATCAGTATGATCATGAGGAGTTTCCGTCTGAGGATGTAGATGGAGTGCAAGTGAAGCACATCATCGGATCATCTGCGCCCATTCAGTTGGTCACGGATTCCTTTATGAGCGATATCACGATTCCCGCTGGAAAGTCGTATGCAAAAGAACTCCCGGCTGGTTATGCTCACGCAGTCGTCATAGTGGAAGGAAACGGAAGCGTTGCAGAGAAAGCAACTGTCAGCGAGAATCACACCCCGGCAACCAAAGGTGACTTTGTCGTTCTCTCCACCGAGGAAAGCAACACAGCCATCTACACAGCATCAACGGATGCTCCGCTCCGCCTGGTGTTGATTCAGGTACCAACTGAGGTTGATTATCCACTTTATCGTAAATAATCTACTCTTCCAAACGCCCTTATCCTATCATCAAGCCCGGCCGTCACATTTTTGTGACGGTCTTTTTCGTATAAACTCCGCCTCCTCATGGGACATTAACGAGGAAATCGTTAACAATTTTTGGTGTCGATCAGAAAGGAAGTTGAACGTGGAAGATATCGTGATGACCAGAGCCATTTTCGGGACGACTATGGCCTTTCACATTATTTTTGCGACCATGGGTGTTGGTCTCCCGCTCATGATCTTGCTGGTGGAGCTCCTCTTTTGGCGGACGCGTGACCGCGATTACGAGATTATGGCCAAACGCTGGACAAAAGCGCAGGCGATCTTGCTAGGTGTCGCGATCCCCTCTGGAACGATTGCTGGGGTCCAGCTTTCCCTGTTATGGCCTGGGTTCATGGCGATTGTCGGCAAGGTGATCTCGCTGCCTTTTCAGATCGAAATATTCGCTTTCTTCGTGGAAGCCTTATTTATGTCCATCTACGTCTACGCGGCTCACCGCCTATCCCGCAACATGCGTTTGCTGAGCTTGTTCATGGTTTTGCTTGGTGCGACGGCCTCCGCGATCCTGATTACGAATGTCCACGCCTTTGAAGGCACGCCAACTGGCTTTCGGATGGTCGATGGGCAGATTGTCGACGTGGACCCCTGGAAAGCTTTTTTTAATCCCAGCTTTTTCGTGACGGCAGGTCATGTAACTGTCTCTGCTTATATGACGGGGGCATTCATCGTCGCTGGAGTAGCAGCATGGAAAATGCTTCGCGCCGAAAAAGGGAGTCGGGTTTATTTGTATCACCAAAAAGCACTCTTGGCCGGTTTAATCGTGGGAGGCACCTTTTCCCTTTTAACTGCCTTGAACGGTCACGAGTCGGCGCAGCTTTTGCATGAATACCAGCCGGAAAAGCTGGCCGCTGCGGAAGGACTGTTTGAAACACAAGCATATGCCCCACTCGCGATTGGCGGCTTTACCGATCCCGAGACGAAAAAAGTCAAATACGCCATCGAGATTCCATGGGCGCTCAGCTTCCTTGCAGCCAACCGCTTTGACGAGGTCGTGGTCGGTCTGGACGACTTTCCAAAGGAGCTGTGGCCTCCACTCTACATCCATACGCTATTTAACGGGATGGTCATCATCGGCAGCTTGTTGATCTTCGTTGGTTTCATCGGCTTCGCTTGGAAGAAGCTCCTAAAGCGCTCTCAGTATCCCCGTTGGGTTCTCTGGGTCTTTGTCGTAAGTGGCCCGCTCGCCTTGCTAGGCATCGAATTCGGCTGGATATTTGCCTGCACTGGACGCCAGCCATGGGTGGTGTATCGTGTGATGAAAACAGTAGACGCCGCTACCCAAGCAGCAGGCATCTCTACTCTATTTTGGATTTTCCTCTCGGTGTACGTATTTTTCGCGATCATCACCCTACTCGTATTCCGTAGCTATTTTGGCCGCCATCCCTTGGAGCTCGATCCGCCAGAACAGCCGAAAGTGGACGGAGGAACAGCATGACCGATACGATTATTGCCATTACGCTGCTCTGGATTTTCGTTGTTATCTATTCCGTTGCGGCCTCCTTCGACTTCGGTGCTGGTTTTTGGTCGATGATCTATTTGAATCGGGAAAAAACCAAAGCCACTCAAATCGCCAATCGCTACCTCTCGCCCTCCTGGGAGGTCGTGAATGTCTTTATCGTGTTAATTGTAGTCGCACTCGTTACCTTTTTCCCTGGCGCGACCTACACATTGGCAAGCCTGCTGCTTGTTCCCGGATGTCTCGTGGTGTTATTGATGTTGATTCGCAGTACATTCATGGTGTTTTCTCATCTGATTCACAGGTATGACAAGATGCTCAGCATCGTCTCAGGCGTTACCGGGATATTGGTGCCAGCTCTGTTAATCAGCGTGCTCCCTGTGACACAGGGCGGGTTGTCTCGAACGATCAATGGTGTGGAGTCTCTCGATTGGGGACTCTTTTTGACCAGCCCGCACGTCTATTCTTTTATTGGTCTTGCCGTCAGCAGCACACTCTACCTCTCGTCGCTGCTTCTCGCGGACTACTCCTTCGTCGCAGGTGAAAAGCAAGCCTTCTCTGTCTATCGCCGGGATGCGGTGTTTCTGGGGCCGATTACGTTGCTTGCGGCATTGGTTACCGTGATGACGATGCAAATGGAGGCAAAATGGCTATATGAGCGCATTCTCGACTATTTGCCGTGGCTTATTGCATCGGCGGTCTGCTTTTTCATTAGCTATATCGCTCTCTTGGTACCACAAGATCGTCGATATTTCGGCATCCACCTTCCGCGGATTGCGGTCATTGTCGCCACGACGCAATACCTGCTCGCCAGCTATGCGTATGGTGCTGCACGCCTCCCCTACATCGTCTATCCCAATGTGACGATTGAGTCCAGCTTTACACACCCGGATACGTTCCACGCTCTGTTCATTTGTTATTTAGTCGGCTTTGCGATTCTCGTACCCGGTTTTATTTATTTCTGGCGTCTGTTTATGAGGGACGAGCAGTACGTCCGGCAAAAATAGCACTTTCGCAAAACGCAAAAGGAAAGAGGCTTCGCCCTGATACGGCGGAGCCTCTTTTTTTCGGTCAAAAGCACGATCAGAAGATTTTCTCTTCCTCCAGCATCATTTTTTGCTCAAACGGCGCCGTTAGCACGATCAATGTATAGGAGAAGCCGAAATCCCCAGTGCGTTCCGAGAAGGCAACCAATTCCTCCGTCGACCTTGTTACCACTTTCAGCATGTAGTTATACTCCCCACTGATCCGGTACATGTCCGTCACTTCCGGCGATTGCTTGCAGAAATCGATGAACGCCGCACATTGTTTGGTGCGGAACATGACAAAAGCAGTCGTGTGCTTACCCAGCTTTTCCTGAGAGATCGACGCGTGGTAGCCCGTAATGATTCCCTGCTCCTCCAAACGACGGACCCTCTCCTTCACGGCAGGCTGCGTCATCCCGATGATTCTCCCCAGCTCCGCAAACGGTATCCGCGAATTTTCGTGCAACAAGCTCATGATTTTGTAATCAATTTGGTCCACGCAGATCACCCTTTCAAATCCATAAGTGTTTTTCACAAAATAACTTGTATATAGAAATCCATCCATCGAAAACACCTTGGTTCATGTATGTAAATTATAGAAATCGTTTTGTAAAATGTCACTACATCAATTTTGTTAGCCCGAGGAGTGAACCACCTTGCCCAAAAAATTTTTAATCCTATTGCTGGCCTTGGGAGAATTCATGATTGGCACTGCTGAGTCAATCGTGACCGGAATCATCGGTATGATCGCAGATGACACCCATGTCTCCCTCTCCCTTGCTGGTCAGTTAGTGACCGCCTTTTCCCTTGCCTTTGCCTTTGGGGCTCCGGTCTTGATTGCGCTCACCGCGGGAGTAGAGCGCAAAAAGCTCATCCTTTGGACACTGTTTTCTTTCATAGTGGCAAATCTGCTCGCATCTATAAGCCAAAGCTTCTCCCTACTGATGGTATCCCGCATTCTACTGGGGCTTTGCGGAGGCATCTACACCGTGGTAGCTCTCGCGCAGGCTGCTAACATGGCCTCCCCGGAGAAAAAAGGCAGCTCCATCGCGATCATCCTCATGGGCTTCAGCCTTTCGCTCGTGCTTGGGGTTCCACTTGGTACCATGCTGGGAGACATCTGGGGATGGCGTCCTGTTTTCGCGCTCATTGCCGTCCTGACACTGATTCCCTTCTTTGCCATCCTCGCCTTTTTGCCGAAGCAGCAGGGGGAAGAAACCGTCCCGCTACGCAAACAATTGGCCGCACTCCGCAACAAACGGGTGATTCATGCGCTATGTATCTCTTTGTTCTTTGTCACAGGGTATTCCACCGTCTATACCTACATTACTCCGCTTCTACAGAGCACTTCCGCCATGACGACTGCTTGGGTAAGCACCACGCTTTTCTTGGCTGGCCTCGCTAGTGTGGCTGGCTCGCGGATCGGAGGCGTCTCCACCGACAAATGGGGGATTCGCACCACGCTGTATGTCAGCTTGCTTCTCCATGCGGCTATCCTGCTGATCCTGCCGCTGTCTTCGCAACTGTTCACGTGGGCAATCATCACGGTTATGTTCTGGGTCGCTGCCGTGCAAACCACCGTTCCAGCCCAGCAGTATTATTTGATCACGCTGTCCCCTCACTCTTCGCAGGTGGCCCTCAGCATGAACACCTCGGTTTTTCAGCTTGGGCTGGCGCTAGGTGCAGGACTTGGTGGAGTGATCGTAGACCATGTAGGTATCGTTCACATCAGCTGGGTCGGCGGTCTGCTCGTCCTCGTCGGCTTTGGCTTTGCCTGGGTTTCGTTTGCTCAGGAAAAAAGGCAGAAAAGCTTGCAAGCGTAAAACGTAAACTTTGCACTGGAGACTAGAAAAACCCGCCAAGGCTTAACGCCCGAGCGGGTTTGCTTTTTTCATCATTCCATCGACTAAACCAACGCTGGCTTTTTCTCCAACATGGTGCCTTCCTGCGCGTAACGTACGTGCCAGGAGAATGCCTTTTCCAGTACATGCGGAGTGTGTCCGCCACGTGTGAGTGCTTCCTCGTAGTACGCCATCAATTGATCGCGGTACATCGGATGCGCACAGTTCTCGATAATTTTGATGGCTCTCTGGCGCGGAGCCAAGCCTCTCAGGTCAGCCAGGCCTTGCTCAGTGACGATAATATCTACATCGTGCTCGGTATGATCCACATGGGAGGCAAACGGAACGATGCTCGAGATGTTTCCACCTTTGGCAATCGATTTGGTTACGAAAATACCCAGACGTGCGTTACGAGCAAAATCACCAGAACCGCCGATACCGTTCATCATTCTCGTACCCGATACATTGGTCGAATTGACGTTGCCGTAGATGTCCGCTTCAATCGCGGTATTGATCGCAATCAGACCGAGGCGGCGAATCAGCTCTGGATGGTTCGTGATTTCTTGCGGACGCAACAGCAGTTTGTCCCGGTATTGGGCGAAATTCTCGGTGACATGCTTCATCTTTTCAGCTGTCAGCGTTATCGAACAGCCAGAGGCAAACGAAATTTTACCTGCATCCAGCAAATCAAACACCGCATCCTGCAACACTTCCGAGAAGACCGTCAGATCCGTGAATTCCGAATCCAAAAATCCGTTGAAAACCGCATTCGCTACCGACCCAATCCCCGATTGCAATGGCGCGAGATTGTTCGGCAAGCGTCCCTCTTTTACCTCCTGACGCAAAAACTCGATCAGATGCGCCGCGATCTGCGCCGTTTCTTCGTCCGGCTCCACAATCGTCGACGGAGAATCCAACTGATTCGTCAGGACAATCCCTTTTACTTTATCCGGATCGACAGGAATCCCTGCTGTGCCGATTCGCTGATCCACGGACGTGAGCGGAATCGGTTCACGCTCTCCTTGTTTTGCTGGTGTATAAATATCATGGATGCCTTCCAACTCCACCGATTGAGCCATATTCAACTCAATGATGACATGCTTGGCATTTTCTACGAAAATATTGGAGTTCCCCACGGACGTAGCCGGAATGATCATGCCCTCTTCTGTGATTGCAACCGCTTCCACAATCGCGTAGTCGACCGCGTCTATCGCTCCCTGACGAATCGCTTCCGCTGTATGAGACAAATGCTGGTCAACGAACATCATGCTGCCATCGTTGATTTTTTTGCGCATAACCGGATCAGCTTGAAAAGGCAATCGCTTGTTGATGATCCCCGCTTCCGCCATCACGGCATCCACATCGGAGCCAAGTGAAGCTCCTGTATATACGTTTACGCCAAAAGGCTTGTTCTCTTTTTTCGCCAGCTCAGCCAATGCGAGCGGCACGACCTTGGCATCACCAGCACGCGTGAAACCACTTAACCCGATCGTCATGCCATCCTCAATCCATCCTGCTGCTACCTCAGCCGTCACGATTTTATCTGCCAGTCGTTTATCGCGTAAGCGTTCCCACATCATTGTGACCTCCCATGCCATCTTTGTTGCCTTTTACACTAACACACGGATTCTGAGCGGGCACTCGATTTTCAGCAAAACAGAATATTTACGCGGCTATCAAGAAAAAACGACAGCGAACCGTTCTCATTTGTCAGATATTTCAGAAGCCGAGCAATTGCCGAAACGAGCTGGCGTACGACTGGCTCACAGGAACTCTCGTCTTTTGCTTATCCTTCATTTCCAATAAAAACGTCGAATGAAAATGCGGGTGAATAAAGCCGATCGATTCCATATTGACGAAATAGGAACGATGACAACGCACAAATCGCTCTTGCGGGAGCATGTACTCCAGTTCAGCCATGTTGTATTTGTTCGCATATGATCCACTAGCCGTGTGCAGAAGCGTTTTTCCATCATGAGAGCTAATATAGACGATCTCTGTTAACGGAATAGGCAGCCAGCCAGCCTCCCCTTTTCCGACTAAAAACGATAGACGCGCCTCCGGATTTGTCAGCGGAACGCTTTGAGGGGGATAGATGGCGGTAATACAGCCCACGACCTGACCATTTCGCACTAATGGAAGCGAGAGTCCGTAGTACGGCACACCAAAAATACGACTCTCCACCTGATGCCCCACTTTTCCCATTTCCAAGAGCGCTTGATGTGTAGCCGAGCCAATGGGAACGAGATCCCCTGGCGTAATTTTCAAATCAATATTCGAACTCGGTTGATAGTACAAGTATTGTGATCCGTCCGAGATCGCAATCGATACCCCGTCTGGCACGACTTCCCCAATCATTTGCAGCACCTCTGGAACCAATCTGTCCTCCATGCTGATTCCTCCTGCTCGTGTTATTGCTTTTTCTATCTTCTATCTCCTATTAAAACACATTTCCCTACCACCAAATCAATCCTTGTCTTTCCTCTCTATACAAGCGAATCCATCCGATTACAGCCAGGCATTGTGCTATCATGAGATTACAAAACATTCACGATTGTTTAAGCAAAGGCGGTGCAGCATGGACCACACCATTGTCTTGATTGCAAAAGGAACGGACACTCTCGAATTTTTGTTAAAGGAGCTGCGGGCTTATTTCGAGCCGTATTGTAAAGTCGTCGGTTATGCCAGCCATGAGCACATTCCCGATTTGAGCGGAGTCGATCATGTCTTTATCACAACCAAATCCCCGGAGCTGTACACAGTTGCCCGTCAAGCTGTTGCTGACTCCGTACCCATCACGGTTTTAAACCGTTTTTTCGAGCTGCACAAAATGAAAGCCCTGATGCAGATCCCTCCGGGGACGACCGTCCCTGTTATGAACAATTCGCCAGTTTCCGCACAGGAGGTCATCCAAAATCTATTAGAGGCGAACGTCGATCATTTGAATTACGTTCCCTTTCACCCTGGCTGTACATTTGATGATCTCGAATTTCAATACGCCATCATCATGAGCGTTCCTGACGTACCTCTTCCTCCTCATGTGGAGGTGATCGATCTCGGTTTTCGCAAAATCAGCATTCATGACCTGATTGATACCGGTCGCAAGGTAGGTGTGCCTAGTGAATGGGAGCGCGAGTACTTGTCTGCCTTCATTGTAGAAATGTCTGAGCTCGCGAAAATGCTCGGCACCTCCTACGCAGAAGTACAGAAACTCAACAGCCAGCTACAATCTACCTTTCAGGCAGTCAAAGACCCCGTGATCGCTTGCAATGAACAAGGTCTGATCACGTTTATAAACGACGTCGCCGTTGAGCTGTTTTGTCCACATGCATCTACCATTGTTGGACAACCATACACGGTGTTGAAGGAGCACAGCTTGCTGCAACCCTTTTTTGAACAGGATGATCAGGAGGACGCCCTCGTAGCCATTGATCACAAACAATTTATCGTCAGCAGTCAAAGCATCCGCCGTAGGCATGAGCATTTAGGCTTCGTTTGTACGCTAAAAGACGTGACTGAAATCCAACGCTTGCGAACCACGCTTACGTTGCGCGGTCATACAGCCACCTACTCCTTTTCCGATATCAAAGGACAAAGCCAACCGCTGCTCCAATCCATCGAGCTCGGCAAAAAGATGGCAAAAAACAATCAAACGATTCTGCTGACAGGCGAAAACGGAACGGGAAAAGAGCTGTTCGCCCATGCCATTCATCAGCACTCGCTACGCAAAAACGGCCCCTTTGTCGCAATCAACTGTGCCTCCTTGCCAGAAAACCTGCTGGAGAGCGAGTTGTTTGGCTACGAAGACGGTGCCTTTACAGGAGCACGAAAAGGCGGAAAGCCCGGCCTGTTTGAGCAAGCGGATGGCGGGACGATATTTCTCGATGAGGTGGGGGACATCTCTGGGGCCATTCAGGTCAAGCTGCTTCGCGTACTGCAAGAAAAGCAGGTCATCCGCGTGGGCGGTACGGGAATTCTTTCTGTGGATTGCCGCATCATCGCTGCTACCAATCGCGATTTGGAAGACGCTGTTTCCCAAGGAAGCTTTCGCGAGGACCTGTTCTATCGTTTGGCTGTCCTGCCGATCCAAATTCCCGCTTTGCGTGAGCGAATCAGCGATATTCCCCTTCTCATCGATGAGCATCTGGAGCAGCAAGGTATTCGCAAAACATGGTCGCCAGAAGTCATGGAGCTATTCTATCGACATGACTGGCGGGGGAACATTCGCGAACTGAAAAATGTCGTCGACTATGCCATTACAGTAAGCGAGCATCCTGTCATCGGCATTCAGGATCTCCCCAAACGATTGACGGATAGCCTTTTCAAAAAGCAGCAGACGGCTTCTATCCCCAATTTGGACGACAACCGCGACCTAGACATTTTGTATTGCTTGCATCATTATTACGTATCCAACAAACCAGTCGGGCGTTATCAATTGGCGCACTCTCCCGAACTGCAATCCGTAGGCTGGACGGAGAGCGCACTGCGGCACAAGCTAAAACTGCTGGAACAGCAAGGTTTGGTGCGTTCAGGCACAACTCGACAAGGAACCTCCATCACCCCCGCGGGTATCGAATTGTTGCGAAAACACGGGCGGATTTAGCATCCGCCCATTGAATAATAGGATGTATTAGGCTGCATAAAACCTAATAAACATTCCTAAAGCTCATTTTCTTCCCTTCCCTTGCCGTTGAAAATCCACTGAAAACGCTTATATTCGGGAAATTTCGACACTTGGCACGACCCTTGCTTGTCATAAGCAAAAAAAAGCGAGGTGACCTCATGTCTACACATCCATTGAAACCTGCAAAGAAACGTTTTTCTGTGCCGCATACCTATGCCATTCTCTTTATCATCATCATTTTGGCAGCCCTGGCTTCCTACGTGCTTCCGGCTGGTGAATTCGATCGCGTCAAGGACGCTGCCTCAGGCAAAACCATCGTCGTCAACGGCAGCTACCATCCTGTGGAAAGTGATCCGGTCTCGTTCTTTGACATGTTCAAAGCGATTCCAGAAGGGATGCAAAAAGGTGCGCAAATCATTTTCTACATCTTTATTGTAAGCGGTGTATTCGGAATCATCCGCCAGACAGGAGCGATTGAGGCCGGGATCAATAAAGGTGTCCGACACTTGGAAGGTCGGGAAAAGCTGCTCATTCCTGCTTCCATGTTCCTCTTCTCCATTGGTGGATTTACGATGGGAATGGCAGAAGAAAGCATCATCTTCGTTCCGATCGGTATCGCGCTGGCTCGTGCAATGGGCTTTGATGCCGTAACAGGTACAGCCATGATCACCATGGGGGCAGCAGCCGGCTTCATGGGTGGGATGATCAATCCATTTACGGTTGGGGTGGCACAGTCCCTCGCGCAATTGCCGCTCTTCTCTGGTCTTACCTTCCGCGCTGTTGTGTATGTCTTCGTACTCGCTTTTGCCATCTGGTACGTCATGCGCTATGCGTATCGTGTCAAAGCAGACCCGACCAAGAGCGTGCTTTATGGCGTGGAGAATCACGCAAGTCAAGAACAGGCAACAGTAGACATTCCCGATCTGAATGCACGCCACAAGCTCGTTTTCCTGGTAATGGTCTGTGGCCTCGCCTTCAACGTATACGGTGTATTCAAGTACGAATGGTTCCTGACCGAGCTTACCGCTTCCTTCCTGATCATGGGCCTTGTTGCTGGTCTCGTCGGAGGTTTGTCGGTCAATACGCTGTTTGATTCCTTCGTCGCTGGTGCGAGAGCTGTTACGTTTGGAGCGCTGATCGTCGGTTTTGCCCGTGCGATTACGGTCGTCCTGGAAGACGGAAAAATTATCGATACGATGATTAACAGTCTGACTTCGGCGATTGGTCATTTGCCAGATGCCGTAACCGTTCTGGCTATGTTTGTAATTCAAGCCTTTCTCAATCTCTTTATTTCTTCCGGTAGTGGACAGGCAGCGACAACAATGCCGATCATGGTACCGATTGCGGACTTGCTCGGCATCCAACGTCAGATTGCGGTTCTTGCCTTCCAATACGGCGATGCGGTCACCAACTCCATTATCCCGACTTCTTCTGCGTTGATGGGCTATCTGGCTGTTGCAGGCATTCCGTATGAGAAATGGGTCAAATTCATTTGGAAGCTACTAGCAGGTTGGGCCGTGATCGCCTCAATCGCGCTCATTGTAGCAGTGACAATCGGCGTTTCGTAATAAATGAGCTAATTCACTAAACTGGCTGCGTCAAATAGATTGGCGTACGAACAAACCGATGGAGGAACCATGCGCACAACGATCAAACAATTGCAGCCCGCCATTTTTTCTCTATACGAGCATTTACACCAGCATCCAGAGATAAGCTGGGAGGAAGTCCAAACTACCTCATTCATTGCTGACTTCTTGAAAAAACATCATTGCCACGTCACTACCTTTGATGACGTGACGGGAGTGGTTGGCGAATGGGGCGATCTGACGCCAGGAAAATTGACTGTAGGCGTACGAGCAGACATGGACGCCCTTTGGCAAGAAGTAAACGGCGTCTTTACCGCAAATCATTCCTGCGGACACGATGCGCATATGACCATGGCATTAGGCGTCCTCATGGTTCTGCAAGCAATGGACGTCCAGCTCCCTGGGCGCCTAAAGCTCATTTTCCAGCCAGCAGAAGAAAGCGGAAATGGCGCACTTGCGATGGTGAACAAGCAGGTAGTGGACGATATTGATTTTCTGTACGGTGTCCACCTTCGTCCCATTCAAGAAATCCCACGCGGTACAGCTGCTTCTGCCATCATGCACGGAGCGGCAGGTACAGTATTCGGGCACATCAAGGGTGCCGATGCTCATGGCGCACGGCCTCACCTCGGAGTCAACGCTATCGAGGTAGCCGCTGCGATTGTCGAGCAGTTAAAAGGCATTCATCTCGATCCGCTCGTCCCTTATTCCGTCAAAATGACGCAGCTTTCCGCTGGCAGCAAAAGCAGCAATATCATTCCGGGCTCGGCGCAGTTCCACTTGGACCTACGGGCACAGACGAATGAAGTCATTCACGCCCTATTTGCCCGTGTCGAGCACATTTTGCAGCACGTTTCCCGTCTATATGAAGTTGAGCTGTCTTACGAGATCACTGAACGCGTCTATGCGGCGGAAGTGAACGAAGAAGCGAGACTGATCATGGCGGATGCCATTACCCAAACCTTTGGGGCAGAAAAGCTCGAACCGCCGATTCAGACACCGGGCGCGGAAGACTTCCACTACTACACCAAGGAACGGCCACAGCTTCGTGCGACCATGCTTGGTTTAGGCTGTGGCCTGACACCAGGACTTCATCACCCGCAGATGACTTTTGAAAAAGAAGCGCTGCTAGACGGCATCGAGATTTTGGCAAGAACGGTATTGAATACGTTTGAGCGACAATCCAAATGAACGGTTGAGGAGAGATGAATATGAAAATCGAACGCGTGGACCTGCAACGAATCAAAATTCCGTTGAATTCCCCTTTTGAGACGAGCATGGGAGTCGAAACCCACAAGGAATGCATTCTGGTACGTGCGTACAGCGGTGCCCATGTCGGCTTCGGTGAAAGCGTCGCGATGGACGTCCCTGTTTACAACGAGGAAGATGTCGATACGGTCTGGTACATGCTCGAAAAGTATTTGATCCCGCAGCTGTTTTCACGGGAGATCGAGCATCCTGATGATGTATCCCGCCTCTTCTCTTGGATGCGCCGCAACCACATGGCCAAAGCTGCCTTGGAAGGTGCCGTCTGGGATTTGTACGCCAAAATGAACGGTCTCTCCCTCTCCCAAGCATTGGGCGGAACTCGTACGACGATTGACGTCGGTGTGAGTATCGGAATCGAGCCGACTATCGAAAAACTGCTGCAACGCGTAGAAGGCTTCATCCGTGACGGCTACAAAAAGATCAAAGTGAAAATCAAACCGGGCTTTGATGTCGAGCCAATGCGTGCGATCCGCAACACATTTGGACCAGATGTTCCACTGATGGCGGACGCAAACTCTGCGTATACGCTGGCAGACATGGAGATGCTGAAGGCTTTAGACGGCTTCGGTTTGATCATGATTGAACAGCCATTGGCTCATGATGACATCATCGACCATGCGACCTTGCAAAGAGAACTGAAAACGCCGATCTGCCTCGATGAAAGTATCCATACAGTAGAAGATGCCCGCAAAGCTCTCGAGCTCGGCAGTTGCCGGATTATCAACATCAAAATCGGTCGCGTAGGCGGTCTGACAGATGCCAAGAAGATTCATGACCTGTGTGAGAAACGCGGCGTACCTGTATGGTGCGGAGGAATGCTGGAGGCAGGAATTGGACGGGCGCATAATATCGCGATGGCCTCGCTTAGCAACTTCACGATTGCCGGCGATACATCCCCTTCGCATCGCTACTTTGCGGAAGATATCGTGACACCTGTCATCGATTTTGCAGCACCTGGCATGCTGGCTGTACCGACAACGCCAGGGATCGGTTTTGACATCAATGAGTCTGCCATTCGCAATGCCCTGATCGAGCATAAAAGCTACTATGCAAATCGGGAGTCTACTACGACAGTCATTCCTACCTGGTAGATGACGCTCATTCGAAGTGAAAAAGAACAGAGAGTGCCCATTGGCCTCCCTGTTCTTTTTATTTGTGAGATTTTATTAATCCGTAATCGTCAAAAGCTTGCACAAATTACGTTCGGCAAGAGCTCTCTTCTCCGACGGGAACCGCTTTAAGAGATCCAACGCAGCATACGGAAGCTTCAATGCATGAGGATCGCTGTAGAGCCTTTCCCAGTATAGCGGTGAAAAAATTTCCTCGAAAGCTGGCTCCTTCACCTCATCCTCTAAAGTGAACGGAGGAACATGGCGATTCAAATAGATTTGAAGACGATGGTTTACGATACCAGGCTTCACAATATCCTCATAACCGAATCGCTCTAGATCTGTTAACGCATGAGCCTGTGTGATGTTATGAACGACCTCGCTTGCCAAATGATAACGTACCCCGTTAATATCACGCGGCGGTATAACCAAATGTAGCTCGTCAAACGCCCGCTCTGCCATCTCTGCTGTTGTATGGTAAGGCGCAACATCGTCGTCTTTGACATCATCAATCGTCATGCCATGGTAATTCTCGATGCCCCAATAACGGTCTTTCCTGTCTTCTGTCGTCGCTTGGAGAATCCTGACTAGGCCATCCACCACAGTCGGAGTGATCATATCAGGGCGTTCGCGCAGTGCTTTTAATGCCAACACACCTAGTGCTAGTCCATGGCCTGATGTCCGAAGCTGCTTCACATTTTGCTGGAGGCCATCGATGACGTGCTGTAACAAGGAGGGGTCAGCTTTCTCGTCTTGATCTAGTGGAACAAACCATTCAGGTTTTTGCTTGCGGAAGGATTCGCATGTCCGCTCAATGCCCTCTTTTACATGTTCAGGGAGATCGTGCTCACGATCCATGAAGTACCCTGCCAATAAAGCTGCCCCATAATGACCGTCGAACCATCCTGCTACAGCTGCACGTGCCATTCCCGTAATGCCAAGCTCCAAGTAAGAATCAAGTAAACGCATGTAACCTCCTCCTTTTTCCATTTATGCACCCATAGTATAACATACATTTTTGTTTGTAAAGTATAATATCGGTTTTTTTCGCACATGGAAAAAGGCCCCGAATATCCGGAGCCCTTCATCCTACTCGCTATCATTTTCCTTACTTAATCCAGCTTAAATTCCACTTCGTCTGTCTCTGGGCGATAATCGACAACCAGCCCTTTTCCATTCATATACCACAGCTCATCTTTTTCCATATAAAATGTGATGCCATCCTCTACTGCCGAAATGCCGATTTCATTCGGCAACTCTTTGGCAATCCCCATCGAGAATGAATCCTGGACCGTACTAACGCCTCCGTACCGGACAAAAAAACGAATGCTGTCTCCTTCTTTGCATCCCCATTCTTCCCGAAACCATGCTACCGCTGCTTTAGTGATCGTCATGTTCATGAGTACAACCACTCCTCTCTGCTTATAGTTTACCTCAATTTAGAGATATTTGAAACATAAATGTATGTTAAATGGAATTGCTCCACTATCTGAAAAAAGAACCGATTCCCTACTCTGGGAAAACGGTTCTTTCCATCTGTTTACGGCTTTATTGGAAGTGTAACCAAAAAACTGGTTCCGATACCTACCTCACTGCTGACCTGAATTTTTCCGTGATGAGCATCCACGATCCATTTGGCAATAGAAAGCCCCAAGCCTGTTCCTTCTGTCGCACGAGAGCGCATTTTATCCACCCGGAAGAAGCGATCAAACAAATACGGAATATCCTCCTTGGAAATCCCGATCCCGCTGTCTTTTACAAGAATCGAAACGCGACCGCCTTCCTTTTTGCAAGAAACATAAATCCGGCCATCTTCGTTCGTGTACTTCAAGGCATTGTCCAGCAAGATAACCATAAGCTGATGCAGACGTTCTTGGTCCCCCACCATCTCAATGGGTTGCTGGATGTCTGTTTCGAGGCGAATTTCCCGTGCGATGGCAAGTTGTGCAAAAACCTGGGTGCATTTGATCGCTACCTCGTCTAAGCGCAGCGTCTGATTCATGATCTGCAACTCGTTAGAATCACTGCGAGCCAGTGTGAGCAAATCCGAGACGAGCCTGCTCAAGCGCTTGGCCTCCTGCATCCCAATCATGATTTTTTCACTTTCCTGCTCAATCGTGTGATCCGGGTGTTTGAAAAGCCTTTCTAGATTGACCATGATGGCCGTGAGCGGCGTCCTCAGCTCATGAGAAGCATCGGCAATAAACTGCTGCTGCTTTTCCCACGAGACTTGGATCGGGATTAGTGCCCTTCTCGCCAAAAACCACCCAGCCACAATCGCAATGACAATACTGATAATGTCGCCGATCATGACAACGTATAGCAAGCTGTCCAGCACGTTTTGCTCAGGCGCCAGATTGTAAATCAGTTGAAACTGGTACGCAGTCTGTATCCGATTGCCTACAACGACCTTTTTCGGAACAGTAACTGTCTGCATGCGGTAGATTTGCCCATTCACTGTTTTTGTTTCGATTCCGTCTGCTTTTCCGTTATGCTGGAATTTTGCATACTCCTCTGGCTCCAGCCTATCACTAAATGCCGTCCCGATGACACGACCAAAGCTATCCCAGACGAGCAAAACATATCGGCGATCTAGATCGTTAAACTTTTTCCTCTCCTGACGGTTGTATGGAAAAGGGTCGTCTTCAATACGATGGAGTCGAGGCAAAGCATCAACTGCCAGCCTTTGGCTGACTTTGGTCATTTCTCGATCCACCTGCGAATAGAGACGGTACTTCATCGTGTAGTAGACTGCGCTACCCAGCCCGTTCAACAAGAGAAGCACCACTACTACGTTCAACGTTACGAGCCGAATCCTCGTTTTTCGAAACATCATTTGTTTTCCTTTTTCAAAATGTAGCCCACATTGCGGATCGTTCGGATGAAGCCTTCGTAAGCACCCAGCTTTTTACGCAGGTAGTGGACATACAAATCGACCACTCCGTAATTCGCTTCTGAATCAATTCCCCATACGCGGTCAAAAATTTGTTGGCGCGTCAATATTTGCTCCCGATTTTGCAGGAAGTACTTGAGTAGCTCGTACTCCTTCGTGGTTAACTTCATCGGCTCATCATCAACAAACCCGTCATATTCATTTATCTTCAGCGATAGAGGACCGTATGCCAGCTCGCCTTCTGTGTTCTGTTTCCCTTGTCGACGCAAAAGGGCTCTCACTCTCGCCGTCAGTTCTTCGGCCGCAAACGGCTTGACCAAATAATCGTCTGCTCCGGCATCCAATCCCTCGACTCTCGACTCTACGCTATCTTTTGCCGTTAAAAATAAAACCGGCGTCATTATCCCTTTTGTACGCAACGTTCTCACCAGTGAAAGACCATCCATTCCTGGCATCATAATGTCTAGGACTAGCAAATCGTAGATGCCGCGTTCCGCCAATAACAAGCCGTCATCTCCGCGGTCTGCCATATCCACCTGATATCCTTCGTCGGCCAGGACTCCTGCAATTGTCTGAAGCAGCGCTTTTTCATCCTCCACTGCAAGAATAAGCATATTAATCCCTCTTTCATTTGAAAAAGCTGTATGTCATTCAGCATAGCATAATCGACTGGAATCACAATAATGACCACACTCGCCGATCTTGGCTGTGCACACGCTCCTTTCATTAGAGCACGTATTTTTTTGAATCAGATTTGTACGTACTGGCGGAAATACAAAAAAAGCTGCATTCTCCATTACTTTTAACAAGTAATCGGGAATACAGCTTTTCGCCTCATTCCTTCAAAACTGAATACGCATGATTGCTAAGAGTGTGTGGATAAGTCCTCGACCGATTAGTATTCGTCAGCTCCACGCGTTACCGCGCTTCCACACCGAACCTATCAACCTCATCGTCTATGAGGGGTCTTACCAGCTTGCGCTGTGGGAAGTCTCATCTTGGAGGGGGCTTCACGCTTAGATGCTTTCAGCGCTTATCCCGTCCGCACATAGCTACCCAGCTGTGCCACTGGCGTGACAACTGGTGCACCAGCGGTGCGTCCATCCCGGTCCTCTCGTACTAAGGACAGCTCTCCTCAAACTTCCTACGCCCGCGACAGATAGGGACCGAACTGTCTCACGACGTTCTGAACCCAGCTCGCGTACCGCTTTAATGGGCGAACAGCCCAACCCTTGGGACCTACTTCAGCCCCAGGATGCGATGAGCCGACATCGAGGTGCCAAACCTCCCCGTCGATGTGGACTCTTGGGGGAGATAAGCCTGTTATCCCCAGGGTAGCTTTTATCCGTTGAGCGATGGCCCTTCCATGCGGAAC